>DATBPS010000080.1:0-21261 GCA_036561225.1 Terriglobales bacterium | reverse complement strand
TTGCCGCCGCTGACCAGGGTGGCGCAGCGCGCCGCCCAGGTGAGGGCGCCGGTCGAGACCAGCCAGGCGGCGAACTGGGCGATGCCGCAGCGCGCCGCCCACATGCCGCGGCGGGAGAGACGGATGCCGCTGTCGAGTTTGGCCTGGCTGGCCGGGTTGGGATGCGCCCACTCCTCCAACCAGGGCGGGTCGACGAGAATGACGCCGGCGGTCTGCTCCGGGTGCAGGGCGGCGAAGTGGCGGACGATCAGCGCCCCGTAGGAGTGGCCCACCAGCAGATAGGGGGGCGCGGCGGCGGCGAGCACCGCCTCCAGGTCGGCGATGAGATGGGGCAGGTCGCGGGGCAGCGGACCGGCCGGACTGTAGCCCATGCCGGCGCGGTCGTAGCTGACCAGCGGCGCTTCACCCGCCAGCGCCCGCTGCACATAGACCCAGCCCAGCGAGGATCCGCCCAAGGCCGCCTCCAGCACCACGGTGGGAGCGGCGACACCGGCCGCGGCCGGCAGGGTCTGGACGTGCAGGGTGCGTCCCGCGATGGGGATCATGCGGCCGGGTGCGGGGACCGGGGGCATGTTTCTATTCTGACATCGGCCGCCCTAGCCGCTGGCGGCGATGGAAGGTGCGCGGGGTGCGGCCGGGGAGTGGCCGCGGGTGAGGACGGCGCTGGTCGCCCGCTTACAATGGAAGGATGGCGGGGGGCGCGACAATTTTGGGGATTGAGACCTCGTGCGACGAGACGGCGGCGGCGGTGGTGGAGGCCGCGCGGACGGTGCGCTCCAATGTCGTGCTGTCGCAGGTGCCGGTGCACCAGATCTATGGCGGGGTGGTTCCGGAGGTGGCCAGCCGGGAGCATCTGCGCGGCATCGTGCCGGTGGTGCGGCAGGCGCTGGAGCAAGCGCAGACGACGTTGGAAGAGGTGGACGCCATCGCCGTCACCCAGGGGCCGGGGCTGGCGGGAGCCTTGCTGGTCGGCCTGACCTACGCCAAATCGCTGGCCTGGGCGACGGGCAAGCCGCTGGTCGGGGTGAACCATCTGGAAGGGCATCTGCACGCGGTGTTGCTGGAAGAGCGGCGACAGGGGCGGCCGGATCCGCCGTTGCCGGCGGTGGCGCTGGTGGTGTCGGGCGGCCATACGCAGTTGTACGCCATGAGCCGTGACGCGGAGCGCGGGTATCGTTACCGCACGCTGGGACGCACACGCGATGATGCCGCCGGCGAAGCCTACGACAAAGTAGCCAAGCTGCTCGGTCTGGGGTACCCCGGCGGGCCGCTGCTCGACAAGCTGTCGGAATTCGGCGATCCGCGGGCGGTGGGCTTGGGGCGCATCCGGTTGAAGGGCAACGCCCTCGACTTTTCCTTCAGCGGCCTCAAGACGGCGGTGCTGCGCCAGGTACAGACGCGGCCGGAACTGGCCGACGGCATCACCCGGCGGCAGGCGGCGATCGCCGCCCTGGGGCACAAGCCCACGCTGGACGACTGGCGGGCGGTGTGCGACCAGCCGACGCTCGATCTCATCGCCAGCTTTCAGCAGGCGGTGGTGACGGATCTGGTGCAGCGCACGCTGGCGGCGGCCGATGCGCTCACCGGCGCCGGCGAACCGCCGGCCAGCATTTTTCTCACCGGCGGGGTGGCGGCCAACCGCGCCCTGCGCGCCACCCTGCAGGCCGCGGCGGCGCGGCAGGGACTCGCCGTCCATGCGCCGGCGCTCAACCTGTGCACCGACAACGCCGCCATGATCGCCGCCGCCGCCTGGCCGCAGGTCGAGCGCCGTCACTGGTCCGCGTTCTCGCTGACCGCTCATCCGCAACTTCCGCTCGATTCGCCCGCCTAAACCATTCCCATGGCTATTGCCCTCAAGCTCCGCAACCTGCTCTATGTCATTCACACCGTCGCGCCCGAGCGGCTGCGCCATGTGCTGCCGGCGGGCATCGAGGCCGACCTGCGCGACACCCCGGAGGGACCGCGCGCCTTTCTGGCCACCGTGGCGCTGGAGGCGGGCGCCGCCTTTCCCTACGTGCTGACCGGGTTTCGGCAGATCAACTACCGCATTTACGTGCGCCACGACGCCGAGCCGGGGGTGCTGTTTCTACGCAGCTGGGTTTCGGCGCGGGCGGCGGCGGCGGTGCTGAACCTGGCGATTGCCACCGAGCACGCCACGGTGGAGCTGGACATTGACGATCGCTCCGGCCCCTACGCCCACTATCGCGTGCAGGCGCGGTCGGGCGACCATCACCTGGCGCTGGAGGCGGCGGCCGATCCGGCGCCGCAGTATCCGCTGTTTGCCTCGCGCGAGGACGCGGTGCATTTTCTGACCCACCGGCTCAAGGGTTTTGCCGCCGGCGCCCATCCCAAGTCGGGTCTGTCGGTGATCCGCGTGTCGCATCCGCCCATGGATCCGGCGCCGGCGCGGGTGCTCTCGGCCAGTGCCGACCAGTGGACCGACTCCGGCATCCTCACCCCGGAGGAAGTTTCGCGGCCGCTGCTGGCGCTGATTCAGCCGGAGATGCAGTTTGATATGAACCTGCCCGAGAAGCTGTCCTGAGAGAGTGGCCCGTGGCCGGCGGACCGTTCCCAGTTGGTGCCCGAGAAGCTGAACTGCCGTGGGGGCGGGTGCGGTTTCGGGTGAAGGGGGAAGGCCGCGACCTGGTTTTGTTGCATGGGATGCTGGGTGCGGCGTCGCAGTGGGATGCGGTGGTCGAGCGCTGGGCGGGGCAGTATCGCTGCTGGGCGCTGGAGATGCCGGGCATCGGCGGATCGGACGCGCCGGCGGACCTTACCCTGCCGGGGTTGACGAAATGGTTGGAGGCGGCGCTGGCGGCGCTGGCGGTGAGGCCCTACGCCCTGGTGGGATCGTCGTGGGGCGGGGAAATGGCGCTGCACTTTGCGCTGCACGGCGCACTCGAGCGGCGGCCACGGCGACTGGTGCTGGCGGCGCCGGCGCATCCCTGCTGGCAGCCGACGCGGGGACAGCGGTTCATGCTGAGTCCGGTGCCGGCGCACTGCGGGGCGTGGCTGGGGGCGCGGGTGTCGTCGCGCCGGCACCGGCTGTTACTGGGCCGCTGCTACGCCGATGAGTCGCGCATCAGCGATCAGGCTTTGAGCGACTATGCCGTCACGATGCGGCGGCCCCGCCTGGGGGCGGCGGTGGCGGGGTACGGCCGCCAGTTCGCCCGGCACCAGCAAGCGCTGCGTGCCGAGTTGGGGCGTAACGTGATCCCCGCGCTGCTGGTTTGGGGGGATCGCGACGGGGTTGTGCCCACCCGCACCGCGCCGGCGTTGCAACGGGCGCTGCCGCACTCCCAACTGGTAATCCTCCCCGGCTGCGGCCATCTGCCGCAGGCCGAGGATCCCGATGCCTTTACCCGGGCTGTGCTACCGTTCCTGCACTGAACCATGTCGGCAGCGTTCGCCCATTTTCAGGCGTTTTTCCAGCACTATGGCCTGCTGGCGGTCTTCGTGCTGCTGCTGCTGGAGAACTTCGGCCTGCCGCTTCCGGGGGAACTGGCGTTGTTGTATGCCGGCTACCATCTGCGTGCCGTCGGCGACTTCACCCTGCTGGAACTGATCCTTACCGGTGTGGCGGCCAGCTCGGCCGGACAACTCGCCGGCTACGGGGTGGGCCGCTACGCCCACCGTTTTGCCCGCCGCCTGCTGCGCATGAAACCGGCCCGGTACTCGCGCTACGACACCTACTTCCAGCACCACGGCCCGCTCACCATTCTCTTCGCCCGCTTCGTCACCGGGCTGCGCATTCTGGCCGGACTGCTGGCCGGGGTGGCGCGGATGCGCTTCCGCTCCTTTATCATCTTTGATATATGCGGAGCTTTTCTCTGGGTAACGACGGTAGCGCTGGCCGGAGCGCTGCTGGGCAGCCATTGGCGCCGATTGCTGCGGCTGACCGGCCGGCTCGATGCCATCATTCTGATCGCCGCCGTTATCCTGATCTGGTTCGCCTGGCGGCGCTTGCATCGGGAGCCGCCGCATGAGTGAGCCGGCAACGGAGTGGACGGGTCCCTTCCGCCGCCCGCTGGGCGGGATCGAATTGACGGTCATCACCGACCGCAGCTACTTGCTGGACGGCGGCGCGTTCTTCGGCGTGGTGCCGAAGCCGATGTGGAACCGTGTGGCCGCCTGCGATGAGCGTAACCGGGTGCGCAGCGGGCTGAACTCGCTGCTGCTGCGGCTCGACGGCAAGGTGGTTCTTATCGAGACCGGCTGCGGCAACAAACTCAACGAGAAACAGATGCGGTTTGGGGGCGTGGACCCGCGCCGCGATTACCTCGAACGGCTGCAGGCCGCCGGGTTCGCTCCCTCCAGCGTGGACATGGTGATCAACACGCATCTCCACTATGACCACTGCGGATGGAACACCCTGCGCCTGCCGGGCGGAAGCCCGAATGGAAGTATCGTGCCCGCGTTCCCCAACGCCCACTACTACGTGCAGCGGCAGGAGTGGGAACACGCACGCGAGCAACACGAGCGCGATCGGGTCAGCTACCTGAGCGAGAATTACGATCCCCTGGTGGCCAGCGGGCAGATGACGCTGCTCGAGGGTGAGCGCGAGCTGGCGCCCGGCGTTTCGGTGCTGCCGTTGGCGGGGCACACGCGCGGCATGCAGGCGGTGGTGGTGCGTTCGGGCGGCGAAACGGCCTGCTACATCTCCGACCTGCTGCCCACCCATTGGCATCTCAAGCCGAGTTGGGTCATGGGTTTTGATCTTTTCCCGCTGGAGACGATTGACAACAAGCACCGCATTCTGGCGCAGGCGGTGCGCGAACACTGGCTGCTGGTGTTCACCCACGATCCGGGAACCCCGTGGGGCCATGTGGATCAGCACGACGGTGAGTACGTGTTCGTTCCCTGCTGAAAGTCGCCCAACCAAAGTGAAAAATCGTTGCCTTCGGCAACACACCCTCCCCGTTCGCAGAGCATCGCACCCGGATAGACAGGCTCGATTGTGGGCACAAAGGGAGGACTCAGATGAGTACGGTTCGCAGCATTGAACGCAGGCTCTACGTCCGCCGGCAGGCGGATCGCGATATTGCCTCGCAAGTGGCCGTGGCCGGCGGGGAAGTGCCGCGGCATATGGAATGGAACGGCATCTGGACCGGCTATATGGTCTTCGCAGGGGTCGGAATCCTGCTGTTGTCGTTCGTGTTGGGCATTGGCTTCAGCTCGCTCAACCCGCTCAACGCCAGTTCCTGGCGGTCGGTGGGCGGCGGCACGCTGGGCTGGGCCGTGGTGATGTTGTTAATCTCCGTGTTCCTGGGCGCATGGGTGGCGGGACGCATGCCCCGCACCACGAAAAAGCATGGCATGATGCGCGGCGTGACGCTGTGGGGCATGGTTCTGGTGACCTGCCTGCTGGCCGTCGGCTGGGTGGCGGGGACGGCGGTTTCGGCGGCTGGTTCCGTCGCCAGCAGCGTGGCCCCGGTGGCCACCGGCAACGGCGCCAACGTGCAGGCAGTGCTGCAGCGTAACGGCATCACCATCACCAACGCGCAGGCGACCTCCATCTCCAACCAGATGATGGCCGGGGATCAGAACGCGGCGGCCACGGCGCTGGCGGCGGACGCCGGCATCCCGGTGGCGCGCGCCAACACCATCCTGGGCGAGGTCAACTCGCCGGTGGCGGGCGCGGCTCAGGGCGCGGGGACGGCGACCAAAAACGTCGGCGGCAACCTGAGCTGGGGTCTGTTCTGGATCTCGCTCATCGGCTTGGGCGTGGCGCTGTTGGGCGGAGCGGTCGGCGGCGGCGGGGTTTCCCTGCGTCGTCCGCATCGTCCCACCAACCAGCCTGCGTAGCTGGGTGCGGGCGACACAGGGCTGGGGCCGACGGCCCCAGCCCTGCCTTCCTGGAGCCATAGGCGCGCCCGGGCCGGGCGCGCCGTATGATGTTGTGTATGCAGTGTTTCAACTGCGGCCATGCCGTAGTCCTCCAGACCGCACAGAAGCTTCAGTTTCGCGACACCTGCCCGAATTGCGACACGGATTTGCGCGTGTGCCGCAATTGCCGGCACTTCGACCCCAAGTCGCACAACGAGTGCCGTGAGGTGATGGCCGAGTGGGTGCGCTTCAAGGACCGGGCCAACTACTGCGATTACTTTTCGCCGACAGAGACCAGCGCCGCGGCGCCGGCCGCCAAATCCGGCAGCGGAGGCGGCGCCCGTTCCGCTTTTGACCGGCTGTTCAAGGATTAACGGGCGCGGACGGGCATGATCGTCGCCACCGCCGGCCACGTGGACCATGGCAAGAGCGCGCTGGTGGAGGCGCTCACCGGCGTGCATCCCGACCGGCTCCCCGAGGAGCGGCAGCGGGGCATGACGCTCGACCTCGGCTTCGGCCACTGGCTGCACGGGGGATCACCGGTCGGTGTGGTGGATGTCCCCGGCCATGAGCGCTTTGTGCGCACCATGCTGGCGGGGGCAGCGGGGGTGGATGCTGTCTGCCTGGTGGTGGCCGCCGATGACGGTGTGCGGCCGCAGACGCGGGAGCATCTGGCCATCTGCCACCTGCTCGGGCTGCGGCAGGGGGTGGTGGCGATCAGCAAATGCGATCTGGCTTCGGCGGCGCGGATCGCGACGGTGCGCGGGGAGATCGCGGCGCTGCTGCAAGGCACCTTCCTGGCGGCCGCGCCGGTGCTGGAAGTGAGCGCGGTGAGCGGCCAGGGAGTGGCGGAACTGCGCCGGGCGCTGGAGCGGGCGGCGGCGCAGGCGCCGGCACGCGACCACAGCGCACCGGTCCGGCTGCCGGTGGATCGTTCCTTTTCCCTGGCGGGGTTTGGCACGGTGGTCACCGGAACCCTGCTGTCGGGGACGGTGAGGGTGGGCGACACGGTGGAGTTGGCGCCGGCCGGTGCGCGGCTGCGGGTGCGGGGGCTGGAGGCCTATGGCCGCGAGGCGGAGGCGGTGCGCGCCGGAGAGCGGGTGGCCGTGAACCTGGCGGCGATTGGCGCCGGCGAGATTCGGCGCGGCATGGAGTTGGTGGAGCCGGGGGTGTTTGCCTCGACCGGCTTATTCGATGCGAGCTGCGAGTTTCCGGCCGGCGTCGTTGTGCCCAAACATCGCTCGCGGGTCTCGGTGCACCTGGGCGCGGCTCGCGCCGTGGCGACGCTGTTGTGGCTGGCGGAACCGCGTTTTGCGCAACTGCGGCTGGAGGCGCCGGTGGTGGCGGCGCCCGGAGACCGTTTCATCCTGCGCCAACTCTCCCCGGCGCTCACCCTGGGCGGAGGCGAGGTGCTCGATCCGCTGCCGGCCGCGCATCGGCGGGCGGAGTACGCCGCAGCGGCGGCCTGGCAGGAAAAACTGCAGGCGGAGCCGGCGGCGGCGCTGACTGGGCGCCTGGAGCGGGCGGGAGCGCGCGGCTGCGATCCCGCGGATCTGGCGCGCGCCCTGGGGCGGCGTCCAGGCGAGGTGTGGGCGGAATTGGAAGAAATGGCGCAAGCCGGAGGATGCCAGCTGCAGCGGCAGCCGCCGATGGCGTATGCGGCCGGCCTGGCGCCCGCCCCCCGGCCGGCGGTGGTCCCGGCGGAGGCGACGGCGCTGGGCGCGGTCATCGCCGCCTGGTGCGGTGAGCAGGGACTGGCCGCGCCGCGGCGGGAGGAGTTGCAGGCCCGCTTCCCCGAGTCCGGGACGCGGGCCGCGCTGGCGGGGCTGTCGCGCTCCGGCGAGGTGATCGAGATCCGCCCCGGCTGGTGGCTGCACCGCGACGCCGCGGCCGGGCTGCGGCGGCTGCTGGGGGAGAAGCGCGCGGCGGGAACAGCGGCGTTTACCGTGGCGGAGTTCAAGCAGTGGACGGGGCTGAGCCGCAAGCATGCCATCCCGCTGCTGGAGTACTGCGACCTGGCGCGCTGGACGGCGCGCCGCGGCGCAGGGCGGGAAATTTCCGCCGCGCTTGACAGCGGGGGGCGCTCCGGTTAATTATTCATATAGACGAATAATTATTCGTCAAGACCGCGCCGTGGCCAAGAACTTCCGTCAGGAACAGATCCTCAAGCTGATCGCCGGGCGTCCGCTGCACTCGCAGACGGAGCTGGCGGCGGCGCTGCGCCGCGCCGGGGTGGCGGCCACCCAGGTGACGCTGTCGCGCGACCTGAAGGAGCTGGGCGTGGTCAAGACGGGCGCCGGGTACGCGGTGCTGACGGGGACCTCCGCGGCGGCAACGGGCGCGCCGGCGGCGGGCGCGCCCACCGAGCTGGGACACATTCTGCGGGAGTTTGGACGCGACCTGCGTCCGGCGCAGAACCTGCTGGTGGTGAAGACGGCCGCGGGCGCGGCGCCGACGGTGGCGGCGGCGCTGGACCGGGCCAACCTGCGCGAGGTGGCGGGCTCGCTGGCGGGCGACGACACGGTGCTGCTGGTATTCGCCAACCCGCGGCTGCGGCTCAATGTGGAGCAGCGGCTGCGGCAACTGCTGGGCTGATTTGTCATGAAAACCAATCTTCTCAACCCCAGGCTGGGCCACGGCGCATCGTCGCCGTATCCCATCCCCGCGCCGCGGCTTCCCAAGCTGGGCGTGGACGACCTCATCAATCTGAGCCAGCTCAACCGCAAGGAGTTCCTGGCGCTGCTCGACCTGGCGGCGGACATCAAAGTGCATCCGGGCCGCTACCGCGACCTGCTCTCGGGCTGCGGGCTGGCCATGATCTTCGAGAAGCCATCGCTGCGCACCCGCGTCACCTTTGACGTCGCCATGCAGGAGATGGGCGGGCACGCAGTGTTCCTCGATTTCACCGAGTCGCCGCTGGGCGAGCGCGAGGACATTCTGGACGTGGCGCGCAACCTGGAGTTGTGGATGGACGCCATCGTGGCCCGCACCTTCGGCCACGAGTCCATCGAACTGCTGGCCAAGGCGAGCGCGGTGCCGGTGATCAACGGGCTCAGCGATCACAGCCATCCCTGCCAGGCGATGGCCGATTTCCTCACCCTGCGCGAGGCCTTCGACGACTTTCCGCATATCAAGCTGGCTTATGTGGGAGACGGCAACAACACCTGCCATTCGCTGCTGGAAGCGGCGGCGCTGGCCGGCTGCGCCATGGCGGTGGCCACGCCGCCGGGATACGAGCCGGACGCCGAGGTGGTGGCGCGGGCGCAGGCGGTGGCCCAGCGCACCGGCGCCAAGCTCAGCGTCGGCAACCAGTTGGGCGCGGCGCTGCGCGGCGCGCACGCGGTGTATACCGACACCTGGGCCAGCATGGGACAGGAGGCGGAGCAGACGCAGCGCGCCCGCGACTTCGCCGGCTACCAGGTCAACGAGGCGCTGATGGCGCGGGCGCGGGCGGGGGCACGCTTCCTGCACTGCCTGCCGGCGCATCGCGGCCTCGAAGTCTCGACCGGCGTGATTGACGCGCCGATTTCCCTCGTGTACCAACAGGCCGAGAACCGTCTGCACGCGCAGAAGGCCATCCTCGCCGCCCTGATCCTCGGCAACCATAAGGAAACCAACCGGACCCACGCATGAACACCAACCCCAAGAAGATCGCGCTGGCCTACTCGGGCGGCCTCGACACCTCCATCATCATTCCCTGGCTGAAGGAGCACTATCCGGCGCCCATCGTGGCGGTGATCGCCGACGTCGGCCAGGGCGACGACTACGAAAAGCTGCGGCAGAAGGCGCTGCGCACCGGCGCCGACGAGGTGGTGGTGGCGCCGCTGGCGGAGGAGTTCCTCACCGGCTACGTATGGCCCACGCTGAAGGCGGGTTGCGTGTACGACAAGACCTACCTGCTGGGAACCTCAATGGCGCGGCCGATCATCGCCAAGAAGCAGGTCGAGGTGGCCCTGGCCACCGGCTGCGACGCGGTGGCCCACGGCTGCACCGGCAAGGGCAACGACCAGGTGCGCTTCGAGCTGACCTACATGGCGCTGGCGCCGCAACTGCAAGTGATTGCCCCCTGGCGGGAGTGGGACATCGTCAGCCGCGAGGACGCCATCGCGTACGCCGAGAAGCACCATGTGCCGATTGATCAGACGGTGAAGAAAATCTACAGCCGCGACCAGAACCTGTGGCACATCAGCCATGAGGGCGGGGCGCTGGAGGATCCGGCGCAGGAGCCGCCCGAGGACATGTGGCTGCTGACCCGTTCGCTGCGGGACGCGCCCGATACGGCCGAGATGGTGACCATCGGCTTCGAGCGGGGCGTGCCGGTGTCGCTCGACGGGCAGCGGTTGTCGGCGGTGGCGCTGCTGACGCGGTTGAACGAGCTGGCGGGCCGGCACGGCGTGGGCCGCGCGGACCTGGTGGAGAACCGCTTCGTGGGCATGAAGTCGCGCGGCGCCTACGAGACACCGGGAGGCACGGTGCTGGTGACGGCGCTGCGCGAGCTGGAGTCGCTGACGGTGGATCGCGCCACCGCCGAGATGAAGGAACAACTGGGCCATGTCTACGCCCGGCTGGTGTACAACGGGCAGTGGTTCACGCCGCTGCGCGAGGCGCTCGACGCCTTCACGGACCACGCTCTGGCCCACACCACCGGCGAAGTCAAGGTCAAGCTGCACAAGGGCCATGTGCTGACGGTGGCCCGCACCTCGCCGAACTCGCTCTACTCCAATGCCCTGGCCTCGTTCACCATGGGCGAGTTGTACGACCAGAAGGACGCGGCCGGGTTCATCCGCTGCATCGGGCTGCCGCAGAAGATGGCGGCGCTGCTGGGAGTCAACCGCCCGTGAAGCTGTGGGGCGGGCGCTTTCGCGAGGGGCCGGCGGAGGAGTTCGAGCGCTTCTCGGAGTCGTTCGCGGTGGACCGCCGCCTGGCCTGGGCGGAGGCGGTGGGGACCCGGGCGCATGTGCGCGGGCTGGAGCGCGCCGGGGTGCTGAGCGCCGCCGAGGCGGAGGCGCTGGCGGCGGGGTGCGACCAACTGGCGGCGGAGTTTGCCGCCGGTGATCCCGCGCCCGAGGCGGGGGTGGAGGATGTCCACACCTACGTGGCCCAGCGCCTGCTGGCGGTGTCGCCCGCCGCGGCCAAGCTCCAGACCGGGCGCAGCCGCAACGAACAGGTGGCGCTCGATCTGCGGTTGTGGTGCCGCGCCCAGCGGCCGGGACTGGAGGAGGCGCTGCGCGGATTGATCGCCGCGCTGGCCGCCTTCGCCGAAGCCCACGCCGATTGCGCCATCCCCGGCTATACGCATTTGCAGCGCGCCCAACCGGTGTCGCTCGGCCATCACGCGCTGGCCTACGCCGAGATGCTGGGCCGGGATCTGGGGCGTTTGCGCGACGCCTACGCGCGGCTGGACGCCGTCTGTCCGCTGGGCAGCGGCGCGCTGGCGGGCAATCCGTGGCCGAGCGATCGCGCCGCGCAGGCGGCGGAACTGGGCTTTGCCGCGCCCAGCGCCAACAGCCTCGATGCGGTGGCCGACCGTGACTTCGCCGTCGAGTTGACGTTCGCGTGCGCGCTGCTGGGGGTGCATCTGTCGCGCTTCGCCGAGGACTGGATTCTGTACTCCACGGCCGAGTTCGGGTGGCTGAAGCTGGGCGATGGCTACGCCACCGGCAGCAGCCTGATGCCGCAGAAGAAGAATCCCGACGCGCTGGAACTGATCCGCGGCCAAAGCGCGCGGCCATTGGCGCATGTGCAGCAGTTGCTGGTGCTGCTCAAGGGGCTGCCGCTGGCCTACAACCGCGATCTGCAGGACGACAAGCTGCCGCTGTTTGACGCGCTCGACACCGCGCGCGCGGTGTGCCGCATCGCCGCCGGGGTGGTGGCCACAACCGCGGTGGACGCCGCAGCGGCCGCCAAGGCCGTCGCCGACCCGGCGCTGCTGGCCACCGATCTGGCCGACCTGCTGGTGGCGGGCGGCGTGGCGTTTCATGAGGCCCATCAGATCGTAGGGCGGATGGTGGCCGCGGCGGCTGAGCAGGGGCGTGATTTTCGCAGCTTCACCGCGCCTGAGCTGACGGTGCTGGGTTGTCCGCTGGCGCCGGAGGCGCTGCGGCGGTTGACGGTGGAGGCCTCGCTGGCCCGTCGCAACGGCGTGGGCGGCACCGCGCCGGCGCAGGTGCGCGAACAGGCGCGGCGGGTGGCGGCAGCCGTTAAGATTTCAAGGTGAGCGATTCCCCGCCGTTCCGCCCGCCGTGGTGGCTGCGCAACGGCCACGCCAACACGGTGTACTCGTTCCTGCGGCCGCGCGGCGTTCGGCTGCCGCCGGGCCAGGCCGACTGGCTGCCGGTGGGCGGGGGTGTCGAGCTGCTGCTGCGCAGCCACTGGCAACCCTCGGCCGCGCCGGCGCTGCTGGTGGTGCATGGCCTCGAGGGATCGAGCGAGGCGGGGTACATGCTCACCACCGCCCGGTTCGGGCTTGAGGCGGGCTTCCATGTCATCCGCATGAACGTGCGCGGATGCGGCGAGGCGGAAGCCCGCTGCCCGGCGCTGTACAACTCCGGTCTGAGCGGCGACGTGGCGGCGGCGGTGGCCTGGGTGGCGGCGCGGCCGCTGGTCACCGCCGTGGCGCTCATCGGTTACTCGATGGGCGGCAACCTGGTGCTGAAGTATGCCGGCGAGTGTGGCGGCTCACCGCACGCGGCACTGACCAGCGTGGCCGCCGTCTCGCCCTGCCTCGACCTCGACGCCTGCGCCACGGCGCTGCACCGCAAGGTGAACTATTTCTACGAGCGCCGTTTCCTGGCCGGCCTCAAGCGGCGCCTGCGCCGCGATGCCGCGCGGCATCCGGGGCGGTATCCGGTGGAGAAACTCGACGGCATGGGTTCGGTGCGCGAGTTCGACGACATCATCACCGGCCCCTTCACCGGCTACCGCGACGCGGATGACTACTATCAGCGCGCCAGCGCCGCCCGGGTGCTGGACGCGATTCGGGTGCCGACGCTCATCCTGCACTCCGAGGACGACCCTTTCATCGTCATCACCGCCGCCTCGCGCCGCGCCTGCGCCGCCAACCCGGCCATCCGGTTCGAGGCCACCGCGCACGGCGGCCACTGCGCCTTCATCAACTCCCGCCGCGCGGGCGCCGGCATTTACTGGGGCGAGGGGCGGGTGGTGGAGTTCAGCCGCGCGTGCCAGGCAGCGGTGGGGGCCGCAGACCCAGCCGGGGTTATTGCGCCGGAGTGACGCAGGCGGGCGAATCTTCACCGGCGCGGTTGACCAGGATGCTGACCGGGTACATCTCCAGATCGGGCGGCGATGCCAGCAACGGCAGCAGATCTTCCGGCCGGGTGCGGGCCGGATCGAGCCACGCTTCATAGGCCGCGGGCGCGGGGATGGCCGGCATGCGATCGTGCAGGGAGGCCAGCGCGGGAGAGGGCGCGCGGGTGACGATGGTGCAGGTTTCGCCCTCCCACAATCCGGCGAAGGCAAACAGCCCACCACCGGGCATGTGAATGTACCAGGGCTGCTTGCTTTTGCCCTCCGCTTTCCATTCATAGAAGCCGTCGGCGGGAATCAGGCAACGCCGCGCGCGGAAGGCTTCGCGGAAGGCCGGCTTGGAAGCGAGCGTCTCCGCCCGCGCATTGAACAGCGCCGGCAGCGGCTTGCGATCCCTGGCCCAGTGCGGGATCAGACCCCAGCGCTGCACCACCAGCTCGCGTCGCCCGCTGGCGGCATCCAGGCGCACCACGGGAACCGCCTGGGTGGGGGCAATGTTGTAGCGCGGGGGCGGGAAGCCGGCGGCCAGCGCGGCTTCGTCCAGCGCGAAGTGTTGCGCCAGCGCGTTGGCGTCGGAGCGCAGGGTGAAGCGTCCGCACATGCCGTTATTATGGCGTGAAGGCGCGGCGCCTTTGAAGTGCACTAAACTACGCCCATGCCGGACTCGGCGCCCACCCGCTACCGCTTCCGTCAGGCGGATCACCTGGATGTGCCCGCCATGGCGGGGCTGCGCGCCGCCGAGTGGGGAACGGAAGCCTACTGGGCGGAGCGCATCGGGGCGTATCTGCGCCACGAGCACAACCCCACGCAGGCGTTGTGGGCGCGCGAAGCCTATGTGGCGGAAGTGGGCGAACAGGCGGTGGGGTTCGTTGCCGGGCATTTGACCCGGCGCTTTGACTGCGGCGGCGAGCTGCAATGGCTCAACGTGGCGGGGCTGTGCCGCCGCCAGGGCGTGGGTTCGGCGCTGTTGCGTCTGGCGGCGCGCTGGTTCGAAGCGCAGAGCTGCGGCCGCATCTGCGTGGACTGCGATCCGGAGAATGCCGTGGCCCATGCCTTTTACTTTCACCACGGCGCCGAACCCTTGAACCCGCACTGGCTGTTCTGGCAGGACGCGCAGCGCATGTTGCGCTGATCAGCGGAAATCACGGGCGGGGACGGCGGGCAGCGCCGCGGCGGGGGTGAGCGGGGCGATGGATTCGGCCAGCAGGTTGGTCACCCCGCCCCGGCGCTGCAAACGGCCGCGGATGCGCAGGTGAGGGGCGGCGAGGCAGTCGAGGCGGAAGCGGTCGAGCACCGCCGGCCAGACGATGACGTTGGCGATGCCGGTTTCGTCCTCGAGGCTCATGAACAGCACCCCGCCGGCGTTCTCCGGGCGCTGGCGGGCGATCACCGCTCCCGCCACCTCGACCCGCTCGCCATGGCGGTGGCGGCGCAGATCGGTGGCCGTCAGGCAGCCTTGGGCGCGCAGCCGTTGGCGCTCGAAGGCCAGCGGATGCGGCCCGAGCGTCAATCCGGAGGCGGCGAAGTCGGCGCGCATGCGCCCGGGCGCGTCCATCTCGGGCAGCGGGCTGGGCGCGTCGGGATGGAGGCGCGGTTCGGGCAGCCCGGCATAGAGCGGTCCCGGCGCGCGCTGGGCGGCCTCGATCTGCCAGAGCGCGTCGCGGCGGGTGGCGCCGAGCGCGGCGCAAGCGCCCAACTCGGCCAGGGCGCGCGCCTCGAGGGGATTGAGCGGTACCCGCCGGCACAGGTCTTCAAAGTTGGCGAAGGGCCGCTGCCGCCGCTCGCGCGCCAGATGCCGGCCCACCTTCTCGCGCAGTCCGGCGACGTAGCGCAGGCCCAGCCGCACGGCCGGCACAGCCTGTTTGAGTCCGGTGGTGCAGTCCCAGTCGGAAGCGGCCACCGATACCGGCAGCACCCTGACCCCGTGGCGCTGCGCATCCCGCACCAGGGTGGCGGGATGGTAGAAGCCCATGGGCTGGTGGTTGAGCAGCGCCGCCAGAAACTCCCCGGGGAAGTGCAGTTTCAGGTAGGCGCTGGCGTAGACCAGCAGGGCGAAGCTGGCGGCGTGTGACTCGGGGAAGCCGTACAAGGCAAACGAGGTGATGGAGCGGATGATCTCATCGGCGGCGGCATCGGCGATGCCGCGCTCGGCCATGCCCGCCCGCAACTGGTGTTCGATCTCGGCCATGCGCTGCTGGCTGCGCTTGAAGCCCATCGCCCGCCGCAGCTCCTCCGCCTGGCCGCCGGTGAAGCCGGCCACGGTCATGGCCATCTTCAATAACTGTTCCTGAAAGAGCGGGACGCCCAGGGTGCGGCGCAGGATGGGCTCCAGCAGCGGATGGGGCACGCGCACCGGTTCCTCGCCCGCCCGCCGCCGCAGATAGGGGTTGACCAGATCGCCGGTGATGGGCCCCGGGCGGATGATCGCCACCTCGATCACCAGGTCGTAGAAGGAGCGCGGGCGCATGCGCGGCAGCGTCGCCATCTGGGCGCGGGACTCCACCTGGAACACGCCCACCGTGTCGGCGGCGCAGAGCATGCGGTAGACAGCGGGGTCTTCCGGCGGCAGCCAATCAAGATCAGCGGCGGCAGGGCCTGTTTTTGCCGGGGGCTCCGCCCCCGACGCCTCCCGCTGGCCGGCTCCCCCCCGGCCTTGGTCGGATGGACCGGGTAGGCCGGCCTGGGCGCGGGGCAGCCGGTCGCGCACGGCGGCGAGTGAATCCTGCAGCACGGCCATCATCCCCAGGCCCAGCAGATCGACCTTGATCAGCCCCAGCGCGGCGCAGTCTTCCTTGTCCCACTGAATCACCACGCGGTTGGGCATGGCGGCGGGCTGCAGGGGCACGACTTCGGCCAGCGGACCGCGGCTGAGCACCATGCCGCCGGAGTGCTGGCCCAGGTGGCGGGGCAGATCCTGCAAGGCGTGGCAGAGATAGAGGCAGCGCAGGATCTGAGGATGGGCGGGGTCCACTCCCGCCTGCGCCAGTCCGGCCGCCACCGGCGGGGCAATGTCCTCGGGCGCGGGCGGGAAGCGCGGCAGCGGCCCGCGCTGGCGCAGCGTCTCCTGCCAACTGGGCGGACGCAGCGCGCCCAGCGGCGGTCCGGCGGCGCTCAGCACGCGGGCCAGCCGCGCCCCCAGCGCCGGGGGGAGATCCAGGACCTTGGCCACCTCGCGCGCCGCCGAGCGGGGGCGGTAGGTGATGACGTTGGCGGTCATGGCGGCGGCCCCGGCCGTGGCCGTGGCCGGCGCGCTCTCCGCCGGCGCATGGCCGCCGTACTGCGCATACACGTGCTGGATCACCTGCTCGCGCAGCTCGCCCGAGGGGAGATCGAGATCAATGTCGGGCCACTCGCCCCGCTCCTCCGAGAGGAAGCGCTCGAACAGCAGATCCATGCCGATGGGGTCCACGGCGGTGATGCCCAGGCTGTAGCACACCGCGCTGTTGGCGGCCGAGCCGCGCCCCTGGGCGAGGATGCAATGGCGGCGGCAGTAATCCATGATGTCGTCGAGTACCAGGAAGTAGCCCGCCAGGCCGAGCTTGGCGATCACCGCCAGCTCGTGCTCGAGTTGCCGGCGCGCGCGCTGGCGCAGCGGACGGTAGCGCCGCCGCGCGCCGGCATAGGTCAGATGCCGCAGCCAGGAGTCGGAGGTGTGGCCGGCCGGCACCGGCGGCTGCGGGAACTGGTAGCCGAGGTCGTCGAGCGAGAAGGCGCAGCGGGCGGCGATTTCGCCGGTGGCCGCCAGCGCCCCGGGCAGATCGTGGAAGCGCCGCGCCATCACGGAGGGCGCGGTGAGGAAGCGCTGGGCGTTGGGGGTCAGCCGTCGTCCGGCGGCGTCGAGAGAGGTGTGGTGGCGGAGGCAGGTGAAGACGTCGAGCACGGTGCGCTGCGCGGGAGTGGCGTAGCGCACCCCGTTGGAAGCCACCAGCGGCAGGTGCAGGGCGCGCGCCAGCCCCACGGCGGCGTGATTGCGCTCCGCCTGCTCGCGCAGAAAATGCCGCTGCAGCTCGACGTAGAGATGTCCGGGGAAGGCGGCCGCCAACTGCTCGAGGCGCTGCCGCGCGGCGGCCATGCCGCCCGCCGTCAGCGCCGCCGCCAGCGGTCCCCGCTCGTCGCCGGTGAGGGCGATGCAGTCGCGCAGCTCGGCCAACTCGTTGTAGAACAACTTGCCTTCGCCCAACGCGGGAGCGCGCAGATGCATGCGGCTCAGCAGCCGGCACAGGTTCTGGTATCCGGCGCGGCTGGTGGCCAGCAGCGGCAGGCGGGCGCCGTCTTCGAGGGCGGCTTCGGCCCCCAGCAGCGGACGTATCCCCACCCGGCGGCAGGCGAGGTGAAAACGCGGCGCTCCGTAAACGCCATCGGCGTCGAGCAGTCCCAGCACCGGCATCTCCAGCGCGGCGGCGCGCTCCGCCAACTCCTCCGGCAGCGCGGCGGCGCGCAGGAAGCTGAAGGCACTGGCGGCATGGAGTTCAATGAACAAGGGAAGAGGGAAGAGGGAACAGGGAAGAGGGAACAGGGAAACGGCAACTGGCAAGGGGGCGCTGCATTAGTCGTAGGTGCCGAGCAGGAACCAGCGGCGCAGGCGGCGGTCGAAGAGCAGGCGGCTGCGCCCGCCGCCGGCGAACTCGACGTCCCATTCGTCGCGGCTCCAGGCGCCGTCGGTCCACCACTGCCCCGAGTTGCGCCACGGTCCCCAGGCGCGCTGGACGCGCTCGGGACGCCGCCGCGGCAGATGACACAGCGCCCCCGCCGGGCTGGCGGCTTCCGCCGCCGCCGGCAGGGCGGGGAAGTCCAGGGTCAGGGCCGGGGACGGACGGCAGACGCGCAGCGCCGGCCGGACCCCGGCCGGTGTGGCCGCGCCCGGCCGCGCGAGTGCGTGCGGCTGCCAGGGAATCATCACGAACGCATCGGGGCGGTGCAGGTCGCGCAGCCGCGGTGCGCCACAGCGTTGTCCTTCGGGATCGAGCAGCAGGACGCGCAGGCGGGCGAGCAGGCGCTCGCGGTTCTCCTCCTCCAGCGCGTCGTCGCCGAACAATCCGCCCTGCAGCCGCCGCGGCCGCAGGGTGTGGGTCCAGAGTGCGGCGGCGGTGATGGGCGCCGCCGGCGGTTGCAGCGCCAGCGCGGTCTCCAACTGGCGCAGCAGCCGCCGCGGATCGCGGTGCGGCAGCGGCGGAGCGTGCCGGTGGTGCCAATCCCCATGGCCGTCGAGACGCAACTCCAGCCGCAACCCGGCGCAGGCGCGATCGCCGCGCTCCCACTCCGCCGCCTGCTGCCGCAACTGCTGCTCCAGCCAGGGGAGCAGCGGCAGCCAGCCTTCGAGCGCCGGCTCGAAGCTGTGCGTCAGCGGGCAGGGCGGGGGCGGCGGCGCCGCCGGCAGCAGCAGGCCGCGGTCTTCGCCCCGCGCCCAGCGGCGGCAGTGCAGCCCCGCCCGCCCCAGCCGTTCCGCCAGCGCGCGCGGCGGCAGCGCCGCCACCGCGCCCAGCGTGGCCAGGCCCCAGCGCTGAAACAGGCCGCACAGCGCGGCGGCGTCCACCCCGCAGTCGCACAGCGCGGCCAGCGTCTCCACCGGCAGCGGCGCCAGCGCGGCGGCGGGATCGGCGCCGCAAATCGGCGGCAGCCCGGCATGCGCCGCCAGCAGCGCCGCCGCCCGCGTGGGCGCCAGACCGCAGCGCAGGGCGATGCCGCGCGCCGCGGCCGCGGCCTGTACCCGCTGTGCCATCTCCACCGCCGGACCGAGCAGGCGTTCCATGCCCGCCAGATCCAGCAGCCAGCGCTCCGGCGGCAGCGCATGGCAGCGGTCGGAGAAGTGATCGAGCAGCGCCAGCATCTCTTCCCGCAACCGCTGCTCGGCGGCGGGCGCGCGCTCCCGCGCTTCGCCGCCGGGGGCGCGCAGCCGCGCCTGCGCCCAACTCATGCCGGCGGTGATGCCCAGCCGCCGCGCCGGGGGATTGACCGCCACCACCACCGGCGCCGGCCCGCCGCACTCCACCACCAACTGCGGGTGCGCCGCGCCGCCTCCGCCCGCCACCGCCTGCCAGGGCAACTCCGGCACCCAGACCGCCAGAAACCGGCTCATGCGCGCCTCGCCTCCGGGCTGGCGAGGGCGCGCCCGGGGGCATGCCGCCCCGCCGCGCAGATGCCGGCCACCGGCACCGGGGTCAGCAGCAGCATCTCCGTCCGCCCGCCCTGCTCCAGCCCGCGCTGCAAGCGGAACCAGGCGGAGCGCGGAATGCGGCGCATCTCCTCCGCCGGCCAGTCGAGAAAATCGGCCACGATGCGTTCCACCGCTCCACTCTGGATCAGCAGGTTGAGCGTCTCGTTCCAGCGGCTGAGGCCCGGCAGTCCGCGCAACTCCGCCCGCGCGGGATCGCCGCGCAGCCAGAGAAGCTGTTGCAGATCCATCCCCAGCCGCTGCGCCGAGGCGGGATCGAAACGGTCGCAGGGGTCGGCCCAGGCGATGCGTTCGCCGGCGGCGGCCCACTGCAGGGCATGGCGGGTCAACCGCCCGCCGGGCGCGCCCGCCCATTCGCGCAACCCGCTCGTGGCCTGCCCGCGGCGCTCCAGACTCGCCCCCCAGCCACGCGCCCGCAGCCCGGCTTCCAACTGTTCCCGCACCGACATAAATCCCGCTACTTTCGCTTTTTCTTCGCCATCATGGTACTACAGTTTCAGGTATGCACAAGCCCGCCGAAGAAACCACTCTGGAAGCCATTCAAGCCGCCCGCGGGCGTATTGCCGGCCGCGTGCGCCGCACCCCGCTGGCGCCCAGCGCCACGCTCAGCCGCGAACTGGGGGCCGAGGTTTATCTCAAGCTGGAGATCCTGCAGAAGACGGGTTCGTTCAAGGTGCGCGGGGCTTTCCATAAGATGCTGCCGCTGCGCGAACGGGGGGCCGACCGGGTGGTGGCGGTGAGTGGGGGCAACCATGCCCAGGCGGTGGCGTATGCGGCGGGCGAGTTGGGGATGAAGGCGCGGGTGTTGATGCCCGAGACCACACCCGCCAACTACGTGGAGGCCACCCGCGGTTACGGCGCCGAGGTGGTGCTGACGCCCAGCATCGCCGCTGCCTTCGCCGCCGCCCACGTGGCGGAGGCGGAAGGCTGGGTGCTGGTGCATCCCTTCGACGATGCGGAGGTGATCGCCGGCCAGGGCACGCTGGGGCTGGAGATCGTCGAGGATCTGCCCGGTGTCACCGACGTGGTGGTGAGCATTGGCGGCGGGGGCATGATGGCGGGGGTGGCGGCGGCGGTGAAAGGTCTGCGGCCGGCCACGCGGCTGTGGGGAGTGGAGACGGAAGGCGCCGATGCCATGGCGCAGGCGCTGGCCGCCGGACATCCGGTGACGCTGCCGGCCATCACTTCCATTGCCCGCACCCTGGGCGCGCCGGCGGTTTCCGAGCGCACCCTGGCCGCCGCCCGCCGCTGGCTGGAAGAAGTCGCCGTGGTCAGCGATCAGGAAGCGGTGCAGGCGTTGCTGTTTCTTTTGGAGAGAGCCAAAGTGCTGACCGAGCCGGCGGCCTCCTGCACGCTGGCGGCGGCGCGCCGCTGGGCCGCCGCCGGTCGCTGGTCCCCGGCCACGAAGCTGGTGCTGGTGCTGTGCGGCGGCAACGTGAGCGTCGCCGATGTGTGCGGCTGGCGAACCGCTGCCCGGGGGTAAAAAAGCGCATCCAATCTCAGGAGGGCTGCGCCATGTCACTGGATGCTTACCGCCGGACCAAGCTGGTCGTCCTATCTGACAAATCCACCGTGTATCAGGCCGCCCGCGCCATGGCCGACAACCACATTGGCGCGGTGCTGGTCAGCCATGCCGGACAACTGGTGGGCATTGTCACCGACCGCGATCTGACCCTTGTGGTGCTGGCCGAGGGCCGCGACCCCGGCATCACGCCGCTGTGGGAAGTGATGTCGCAGGGCGTGGTCACCTGCCCGGCCGAGGCGCCGCTGGCCGAAGCCGTGCGACTGATGCACGAAGCCGGCGTACGCCGCATCCCGCTCACCGATGCCGCCGGCAAGCCGGCCGGCCTGGTCAGCTTCGATGATCTGGTGCTCGACGCCCAAGTCGGCATCGAGGATCTGCGCGCCATCGTGGAGCGGCAACTGGTGGAAGCCGCCGCGCCGCTGAAGCCCGCCGGCAGCCCGCACCCGGTGAGCCCGAACCAGCCCGGACAGCG
>DATBPS010000079.1:0-5366 GCA_036561225.1 Terriglobales bacterium | reverse complement strand
GTAGAGCAGCGGGCTGCTGTTCTGCTGCGGCCCGTACATGTAGTGCAGGTCGAACATGTTGTTGACCGTGTAGGAGCTGTTGGCCTGATACTCCTGTCCGGTGCCCATGGCCTTGCTCCAGGTGAAGTTCGACCCGGCGGTGAAGCCATGGAAGTTGCGCATGTTCACACTCCAGAAGAAGGAGTTGTAGTTGCCGTAGCCGATGGCCTCATTGTCGAAGATGGCCGATACCTGGCCACCGCCGCTGATGATGCCGCTCGCCGGGCAACCGGCCTGGGCCGCCGTACAGGTCGTGGGCGCGCTGGGGGTGGTGCGTCCCAGCGTCCACGAGGGGGAGCGGTTCAGGTCCTGCCACATGGTGAAGACATAGTTGCCCTGCACCGGGTCAATGTTGTCGTTGCCGCCATAGGGGCCCTCGTTCTGGGCCACCGCCAGTGTGCAGGAGCCCGCCGACTGGCAGTAGGACGAGCTAGCACCTCCCAGGGCGGACTCGAAGAAGGGCTGGGGGGTGACGCGGTCGAGCGGGTTGGCGTCGTTCTTGCCGGCATTCATCTGCGACCACAGGGCGCCGAAGGCGTTCTGGAACTGCTGCCCGCCGGCGGTCATCATGATCGGCACCGCCGACATGTCGGTGGCCTGATATTCATTGCGCACGATACGGCCGGTGTAGCCCAGCTCGGTGGAAAAGGCCGGGGTGATCTGCCGCTGGACCGTGAGGTCGAACTCATCCGAGCGGCTCGGCCGGAAGTTGGGGTCAAGGAACTCCCCGGCACCGGCGGAGGCGTTGGCCGCGCCATTCTGCAACTCGCCGGGGAAGTACGGCTGCGGCAGGGTGGTCGAAGGCGCCGGACCCAGCGGGGCCGACATGCCGTCGCCGCTCCCGGTGGGGCCAATACGGAAGGCGTTGGAAGGATCCACGCCTCCCGGACCCAGGCAAGACTGGTTCATCGAAGCGCCGATACAGCTCACCGGCTGGCCCAGCCCGGTGCCCAGCAGCGGCACCAGGACCAGATCCACACCGTTCAGCCGGCCGAAGATACGCGACCAGCCGCCGCGGACCACGGTTTTGTTGCCGCCCATGAGGGCGCCCAAGAACCCGGAGGTCATGTTGGGGTTCCAGGCGAGCGACACGCGCGGGCTAAAACCGCCGTAGAACGGGTGGTAGGGGTACTTAAGCCCGGCGCCGATGTTGCCGACGGTGGCAAAGCCCAACTCCGGATCGTAGGCCTGTCCGGAAAGAGCCGCCCGCTCGGTGGAGGCCACCCAGCCGGCTTCGCTGACCGCATTGCCGGCCGCGTCCACCAGGCCCACCTGCTTGCCCAGCGCTTCGTTCGGAGGCATCTCGATGGTGTAGCCGGCGCCGTAGCTCAGCGTCAGCGAGGGGCGCAGGTGCCAGGCGTCGGAGAAGTAAAAGTTGTACATCGGGATGGAACTGTTGTCGAACATCGGCGTGCCGAGCGGCTGCAGGTTCAACTGCGCCCCGGCGCGGGTGTACAGCGATTGCGGCTGGCTGACGATGCCCAGCACCTCGGCGTAGCTCTGATCGAAGGTGCCCTTCGCCGCTCCGCTGACGAAGTTGGTGGGCAGATAGTTCCAGCTCACCCCGTTGCCGTTGGTGATCTGGTAGACGTTGTTGGCCATGATGCCGCCACCGTTGTCATTGCGCTGGTGGTAGTCAATCTGGTGGGTGTACTGGCCGCCGATGGAGAACAGGTGGTTGCCGTGCAACACGGTCAGGCTGTCCTTGAAGGTGTTGCCGATGCCGTCCCAGACGCGGGTGCGCACGCTCTGCGTGTTCACGTTGTAGGGGATCAGGGCGTTCGACGATTCCCCGCCGATCTCCAGTGCCCCGCCCAGCGCGCCGAAGCCGGTCAGCGGCGTGGGCTTCAGGTAGCTGCCCGCCCACTGCCAGAAGTTGCGCAGGTAGGAATAGGTGAAGTTATTGGTCACGTTGGAGCTGACGTTGCTGGTCAACTGCGCCGTCCACATCGAAGGCAGCTGCGGTCTCGTCTGGGTGGCTACGATGACGCCCTTGACGTCGCCCGGGACGCCGCCGCCGATGTCATGCTGATGGCTGTCCGGCCCTCCCTGGAAGTAGAAGTGATAGGTCATGTCGAAGTGATTCTTCGCGCCGAAGTCATGATCGATGCGGGTGACGAAGAAGTTCGACCGGGAGGAGACGTCCACGCTGCCGTGGTAGCCCTGGGTATTGAAGCGGTCCCCCGCCGTGGGCACGTTGGGCATGGGCATGTACTGCTTCCACAACTGGGCCACGACCGGGTTCAGCCCCAGCCCGCGCGGATCGCACGGCACCGGCGCGGCTCCGCCATTGGGATCCGTACACTGGGCCGGTGCCAGCGCGGTGCCCATCACCGTCGCCGAGGAGGAGTTCAGGTTGTAGTAGCTGACCTTGCCGGAAGGATCGGCGCAACTGGTGGCGCCGCTGGCGGCCGGATCGCCGCACTTGAAGATGGTGCCCGCGCTCAGACCCTGGTCAAAGTTTCCCGAGGCATCGGTGACGCCGTTGTTGGCGGCCACGATGCCCGAGCGCAGCGAGGCGGTGGGGGTATTGTAGGTCGCGTTGGCGGCGTTGGGGTAGCGCAGTCCTTCAAAGTTGCCGAAGATGTAAGTCTTGCCGCCCAGCCAGTTGGGCAGAATCTCGCCGCCCAGCGCCACACCAAAGCGGTTGCGGTGGCTCTTGGCGCGCACGATCGCCTGGCGGTTGTTGCTCCAGGAGTTGGCGCCCAGGTAGGAACCGAGGTAGTAGTCGTAGACCTGTCCGTGCACCGTGTCCTGCCCGCGCTTGGTGGACATGGACACCGACGCCCCGGCGGCGCTGTTCACGTCCGCCGTCTGGTTGCTCACGCCCACGGTGAACTGCTCAATGCTGGCCGCCGGGGTGGGAATGGTGCCCGAGGTCTCGCCGCTCACCGTGCCGGTGTAGACGCCGTGGCTGCCGTCCATGTCGTCGGTATTGACGCCGCCGTCGAGGGTGAAGCTGTTCTGGTCATTGGTCGCCCCGCCCACCCCGCCATCGGGGTTGGTGTTGGGCTGCAGCGCGGTCAATCCGTTGGCATCGCGGCTCAGGCTGGGCAGCAGCGCGATGGCGTCGCCGGTCACCGTCTGGCCGACGGTGGCGTTCAGAGTCTGCAGTTCGGCGCCGGTGGCCGTGACTTCGACCGTTTGCGTGGCCTCGCCGACCTGCATCGCCACGTTCAAGGTCAACTGCTTGCCGACCGACACCACCTGGTTGGAAACCGTGGCTTCCTTGAAGCCGTCCTTCTTGACGCTCAAATTGTAGGTCCCCGGCGGCAGGCTGGGCAGCACATACCGCCCGGCGCTGTTGGTCACTGTGGGCTGCGCCGCGTTGGTGCTGGTGTTGGTCAATAGCACCACGGCGCCCACGATCGCCTTGCCCTGGGCGTCAGTGACCTGTCCGATCACCGTACCCGAAGTCGTATTCTGGCTCAGCGCCGGCGCGGGCGTGGCCAGAACCAGGCCCCACACCGCCGCCAAGGCGACGAGCAACGTCCCCACACGCTTGTACAACCGACGAAGCGACATTCAGAATCCTCCCCTTGAGATTCGCACTTCGGCTATCTATCCGCCGATGCGATAGTTTTTACATCACGCTGTGTCTCCCGTCAAGAGGTTTTTACACGCTCACGCCACGACAGACTATTATGCCTAGTGCGACATGCCACAGCAGGAGGCACTTTTTCGCCCCTGCGGTAGGCAGTTGCCAGTTGCCAGTGGCCGGTTGCCAGCTGAAGCCGCGGACGATGCGGCAGGTGCACGGCGACGTCGCACCCGAGCCTGTCCTGGCCAGCGGAAGGCGCTTCCAAACGAGGGCGCCCTGGCACGAGGCCGCCGCGCCCGAGCCCGCTCTGGCAATTGGCAACCGGCCACTGCTCCCTGCCGGAGCCTGGAAAGCCAAACCGGCCGGGGCTTGCGCCCCGGCCGGCCGGTACTGCGCTGCGAGTTGGCGACTACCAGCGCACCAGCAGCCCCACCTCGATCTGGCGGTTGTAGCTGCCGGCGTCCAGCGCGTTGCCGGTGATGATGCCGAAATCGGCGGCATCGTTGATGTTCTCGCCGAAGCTCGAGGCCGAGAAGTGGTTCAGCACGTTGGTGGCCACCACGTTCAGATCGGTGCTGAAGCGCTCGGCCAGGTTGAGGTGCTTGGTCACCGAGAAGTCCACATTGGTGACGCTCAGCCCCGGGATGTAGGAGGACTGCCCGGTGGTGTCCACCCCGAGAATGATGGGCCGGAACCCGGCCATGACTTTGTTGGGATCGCTGAACCGCTCCATGCCGGTGCCGCCATTGGCGATGGCCGCATTGCCGTAGGTGGAGTTGCGCACGATGCCCGAGCCGCCGGTGTACTTGCCGGTCATGATCGCCGTCTCGATGGTGGACCCGGTGCCGCAGTCCATCTCCCCGAACGACGAGCACTGGCCGCCATTGCCCACCTGCTCCAGGCCCCCGTAGTTGCCGTAGAAGGTGTTGCCCTGGCGGCGCCAGGTGACGATGGGCGCGAACGACCAGCCATGGGCCAGACGGCCCCAGAGCCCGTTCTGCTCCTTCGGTCCCGGCGACCACACCGCGTAGGCGTTGTACAGCACCGGCGAGCTGTTTTGCTGCGGCCCGTACATGTAGTGCATGTCAAACGGATAGGTCACCCCGAACTCGCTGGTGGCCTGATCCACCTGCCCGGTTCCCATGGCCTTGCTCCAGGTGAAGTTCGACCCGGCGGTCACGCCATGGAAGTTGCGCATGTTCAGGCTCCAGAACAGCGAGTTGTAGTTGCCGAAGCCGATGGAGCTGTTGTCGTAGATGGCCGATACCTGGCCACCGCCCGACACCAGTCCGCCCGCCGGACATCCGGCCGTGCCCGCCGTACAGGTGGTGGGCGCGCTGGCGAAGGTGCGGCCCAGGGTCCAGGAGTCGGCGTTGTTCAGATCCTGCCAGAGGCCGTAGACGTTGTTGCCGTTGGTGGTGTCAATGTTGTGGTTGGTCACTTCATTGGAGGCCACCGCGGCGGTGCAACTGGAGAAGCCGGTGCAGTAGGTCCCGGTGCCTCCCAGCGCCGTCTCGAAGAACGGCTGCTTGGTGATGGCGGCTCCGGAGGCGATTTGCTGGTACATCTGCGCAAACGCGTTCTGGAACTGCTGTCCTCCGGCGGTCAGCATGGTGGGCACCGAATCGAGATCCACCGCCTGGTATTCGTTGCGGATGATGCGGCCGGTGTAGCCGATCTCGGTGGAAAACGCCGGGGTGATCTGGCGCTGGAAGGTCAGGTCAAACTCATCCGAACGGTTGGGTTTGAACTTCGGGTCCAGCACTTCGCCCGAGCCGGCCGAGGT
>DATBPS010000078.1:0-3408 GCA_036561225.1 Terriglobales bacterium | reverse complement strand
TGTGCGCAGTCGGGTCGCCGGGGAGATCTCTGCCATGTCCAAGGTTCGTTGGGTTCTGCTCGCTTCCGCTCTCTGTCTCGCCCTGCCGGCTTTCGCCCTGCAAGCGCCGCCGACTTCTCTGACCAGTGCCCTGCGCTGGCGCAGCGTCGGCCCCTTCACCGGCGGACGGGTCACCACCGTGGCCGGCGTCGCCGCCGAACCCAACCTTTATTACATGGGCACCGCCGGCGGAGGGGTGTGGGAAACCACCGACTACGGACAGCACTGGGAGAACATCTCCGACCGCGACTTCAAGACCGGCAGCATCGGGGCCATGGCCGTCGCCCCCTCCAACCCCAAAATCATCTATGTCGGCTCCGGCGACTCGGCGCCGCGCAACACAGTGCTGACCGGCGATGGCATGTACAAGTCCACCGACGGCGGCAAGTCGTGGAAGCAGATCGGCCTGGCCGACACCCACATGATCAACTGGATCCTGGTGGATCCGCAGAACCCCGACGTTGTCTACGTGGCTTCGCTGGGCCATCTCTTCGCGCCCAACGCCGAGCGCGGCGTTTTCAAGACCACCGACGGCGGCCAGAGCTGGAAAAAGGTCCTCTTCGTCAACAACGATACCGGCGCCGTGACCATGGCCATGGACCAGTCCAACCCGCAGGTGGTCTACGCCGCCATGTGGGAGATGTCCCGCAGCCACTGGGGCTTCTCCAGCGGGGGCCCGGGCAGCGGCCTCTACAAGTCCACCGACGGCGGCGCCACCTGGACGAACATTACCCATAATTCCGGCCTCCCCACCGGCATCTTCGGCAAGATCGGCGTGGCCGTTGCGCCCAGCGATGGCAACGTTGTCTACGCCCTGGTGCAGGCCGAATATAAGGGTCAGGCGGGCGGCCTCTTCCGCTCCGACGACGCCGGCGCCACCTGGCGGCTGATTAACAACAGCATGGACATCACCCAGCGCGCCTTCTACTACGGCCGCGTCTACGTGGACCCCAGGGACCCCAACACCATCTATCTGCCCAACGTGGGCGTCTACGTCTCCCATGATTCCGGCAAGACCCTGCAGCCCTACCGCCCGCCCCACGGCGACAACCACGCCTTCTGGATCAACCCCAACAACTCCAACATCTTCATCGAAGGCAATGACGGCGGCGCGACCGTTACCCAGGATGGCGGCAAGACCTTCAGCTCGGAAGACAATCAACCCACCGGCCAGTTCTACCACGCCAACCTGGACGAGGAGTTCCCCTTCAATATCTACGGCGCGCAGCAGGATCGCAGCTCGGTCGTGGGCCCCAGCGCCGCGCTCGGCGGCGGCATGCCGCCGGTATGGCAGAACGTCCAGGGCGGTGAGATGAGCTGGGTGGTCCCCACCCCCGGCAAGCCCTGGATCACCTACGGCAGCGGCTACTACACCATGGAGTGGCGCGAAGACCGCCGCGCCGGCCTGACCACCAACATCGCTCCCTGGCCGGCCTACAAGTTCGGCCTGCAGGGATCGCTCATCAAGTATCGCTTCGGGTGGAACCACCACGCCGCCATTTTCGACCCCCACAACCCCAACCGCTTCCTGCTGGGCGCCAACGTGCTCTTCGAGACCACCGATGAGGGCCAGCACTGGAAGGTCATCAGCCCCGATCTCACCCGCGATGACAAGAGCAAGCAGCAGCGTCCCGGCGGCCCGATCAGCGCCGATGTCACCGGTGAGGAGATGTTCGACACCATCTCTTCCGTAGCCGTGTCTCCGCTGCAGGAGAACGTGATCTGGGTCGGCTCCGACGATGGTCTGGTGCATGTCTCGACCGACAACGGCGCGCACTGGAACGCCGTGCGTCCGCCCGCCATGCCCACCTGGTCCACTGTTAGCTGCATTGAGCCGTCACACACCGACGCCGGCACCGCCTATGTCTCGGCCAGCCGCTTCGATTGGGACGACTTCCATCCCTACATCTACAAGACCACCGACTACGGCAAGCACTGGACGGAGATCACCGCCGGCCTGCCCCAGGATCAGTACATCGAGAGCGTGCGCCAGGACCCCAACGATCCCAGCCTGATGTTCGCCGCCACCAGCGCCACCGTCTACTTCAGTCAGGATGGCGGAGCGCAGTGGCAGCCGCTCGGCCTCAACCTGCCCGCCGTGCGGGTCAACGACATCGAGATCCAGCCGCAGCAGCATTCCGTGGTGCTGGCCACCTTCGGCCGCGCCTTCTGGGTGCTCGACAACCTGCAGTTCCTGGAGCAGCTCGGCTCGGCGAAAGTTGCCGACGACGCCGCCTACGTGTTCCAACCGCAGCAGGCGTGGCTCACCTCCGGCGGCGGCCGGGGCGGGTTCGGCGGCGGCGCGGGGGCGGCGAATCGGCCGGCCGGCGTCACCGTGTTCTTCCACCTGCCCGCCAACTACGAGGCGGGAACCCCGGTCCAGCTCAGCTTCAGCGATGCCGCCGGAAACGTGATTGACACTGTTTCCCTGCCCGAAAAGCCGGCGGCCGCCGGCCGCGGCGGCTTCGGCGGCGGTGCGGCGCAGCGCGCGCCGCGTCTGCACGCCGGCATGAACAGCTACCAGTGGAACATGCGCTACCCCGATGCGGTGGAGGTGAAGGGCCTCTTCCACTCCGGATTCTCGGCCTCCGTCCCGGTCGGCCCGGAGATCGTTCCCGGCACCTACAACGTGACCTTGACGGTGGGCCAGAACAGCGTCAAACAGCCGTTCGTGGTCAAGCTCGACCCGCGCCTGCACACCACCCAGGCCGAGTTGCAGCAGCGGTTTGACCTGCTCATGCGCATCCACAAGGCCATCAACAGCCTGGATACGGCCTTGAACCAGGCTATCGATGTGCGCGATGCCGGGGCCAAGTCGGGCGACGACGGCGCCGACCCGGCCATGGCGGCCCTCAACCGCGACATCGAGGATCTGGTGGATCTCAAGATTCAGTCAGGCGAGGGCGCGCTGGTCTATCCCGGCCGCCTGCGCGCATGGCTGAGTGGCATCACCGGCCAGGTGAGCATGGCGCCGGTCGCTCCCACGGCCTCCATGGTGCAGGTGGCCGAGGACTACATCCAGCAGGCCGATGCCGGCGTGAAGCGCCTACAGGCCGAAATCGCCTCGGTAAAGACCGCCCAGCATTGATTGGCGCCGGACCCCGAGTGGCTTCGCCACTCGACCCGCTTAACGCTCGACCGCGCCGGGGACCCCCCATGTCCCAGCCCGGTCGAGCTTTGATTGGCGCTTAGGGCTCGCTCGGGCTTGGGCCTCAATGCCCCTTGCCCGAGTGGAGCGAGGGCGGCGCGATAAGCGGCGCGTCCGTTCCTCCGGCAGGCTGGCTGCCCTTGCCGCCGAACTTGCGCTCCACCAGGGCAACGACGGCGTTGAGTCGGGCTTCGGTCTCTTTCTGCTGCTCACCCAGCAGG
>DATBPS010000077.1:0-13426 GCA_036561225.1 Terriglobales bacterium | reverse complement strand
TGGGCGGTGACACCGGTCGAGGAGAAGCTGGCGGCCCTGCTGATCCCCATGGGCGCCGAGGAGCTGGCGCCGGCGCTGCAGCTGGCCGAGCGCCTGCGCCGGCGCGGCATTCGGGTGGAGATGGCGGCGCCCGGACGCAAGCTGGGCAAGTCGCTGGAGCTGGCCGCCCGTCTGGGCGCCGGTTTCGCCGTGATTGTGGGGACGCAGGAAGTGGCCGCCCAACGTTGGCAGCTGAAGAACCTGGCCGACGGCGTCCAGGAGGCCGTGGCGGAAGCGGATTTGGCCGAGCGGCTGGGAGCCGGACGGTGAGTGCCGCCCGCAGTCAGCCCCATCCTCCCTCGCCGCTCGAACTGCTGCGGGTCGAGCGCCGCAGCTACATCATCGGCACGCTGGTGGTGTGGGCGGTCATTGTGGTGGCCATGGTGGTGGTATTTGCCAGCATGGAACCGCAGTTGTTCGCCACTCCCCACGCGCAGACCCTGCAGGAGGCGATGCAGCGGGCCGAACGGGCGGCGCCTCTCACCCAACAGCAACTGCTGCTGCTTGAAGGCATCAACCTGCTGGGCGCGCTGGCTTTGTTTTTCCTCAACTGGCGCTTTAGCTTTGTGCTGCAACGACCACGTTGGGCATTTGTTTCCAGTAAACCTGGGGTTCGCTTTCCGGCCATCCGCTGGCTCTGGTGGGCGATCCTCTCGCTGGTGTCGCTGTTCTATTTCCGCTTCCTGGTCCCGCAGTTGATTTTGACCGCCTGGATGGCACACTGGGGCACACAGGAGATTCGTCTCCGCTCCCGCAGGAACACCCATGATGAAGGATGAGACCGCCGCTACCGCCCACCGTACCCACTATTGCGGCGATCTGCGTCCGGAGCACGTCGGCCGCCAGGTCGTTTTGCAGGCCTGGGTACACCGCCGCCGCGATCTGGGGGCCTTGCTGTTTTTGGACCTGCGCGACCGCACCGGCCTGTGCCAGGTGGTTCTCCGCCAGGAGGAGGATGCCGCCCTGCACGCCCGCGCCGGCGAACTGCGTTCCGAGTATGTGGTCACCATCGTGGGCGAGGTGGTGCGCCGCAGCCCGGAGACGGCCAACCCCTCCCTGCCCACCGGCGAGGTCGAGGTGCGGGCCACCGGCCTGGCGCTGCTCAACGAAGCCCGCACCCCGCCGTTTCCGCTGACCGATGAGTCGGCGGAAGCGGTCAGCGAGGAGACACGGCTCAAGTACCGCTACCTCGATCTCCGCCACCCCGCCATGCAGGCCAACCTCCGGCTGCGCCACGAGGTGACCAAGGCCATTCGCCAGGCATTCGACGCCCAGGGTTTTCTCGAGGTCGAAACCCCGTTCATGACGCGCAGCACCCCCGAGGGAGCGCGCGATTATCTGGTCCCCAGCCGCATTTCGCCGGGGAGTTTCTACGCCCTGCCGCAATCGCCCCAGTTGTTCAAGCAACTGCTGATGATCGGCGGCGCGGACCGCTATTTCCAAATCGTCCGCTGTTTTCGCGACGAAGATCTGCGCGCCGACCGCCAGCCGGAGTTCACCCAGATTGATGTGGAGATGAGCTTCCCCGATCAGGAGGTGCTCTTTGCCATCGTGGAACAGATGCTGGCCTCGGCCTGCGCCGCCGCCGGCAAGGCCATCGCCACCCCGTTTCCGCGCCTGAGCTGGCACGAGGCGATGGCGCAATACGGCAGCGACAAGCCCGACCTGCGCCTGCCCCCCATGGCGGATGTCACCGCCCATTTTTCGGTTGAGCAACGGGCGCAGTTGAAGGTGCCCGAGGATCTGCCCCTGTTGGCGATCCACATCCCCGCCGTGGGCGCATTGTCGCGGCGCGAGCGGGATGAGCTGCGGCCGCTGGCCGAAGGCCGCCCGGTGCGCCTGTTCGAGGATTTTGCCCGCATCGCCAAGACCTATCCCCAGGCGGCCGCCGCCATTACCCGGCAATTGGGGGCGGAGGAAACCGGCTTGATTGCCCTGGTGGCGGCGGGCGAGGCGGTACGGGAAGCGCGGCAGCCCTGGCTCGCCCTGCACACCCACGCCGGCGCTTTGCGACTGGCGCTGGCGCAGCGCTTCGCCGAGCGCCATCAGCGCCTGGATGCTAATGTCTTCCGCTTTCTCTGGGTGACCGAATTCCCCATGTTCGAGTGGGACGAGGAAGGGAAGCGGTGGGCGGCCTCCCACCATCCCTTCACCTCGCCGCGCGATCAGGACGTCTCCCTGCTGGACACCAACCCGGGCGAGGCGATGGCCAAGGCCTACGACGTGGTCCTGAACGGCATCGAGCTGGGATCGGGCAGCATCCGCATCCATCGCGCCGAGGTGCAGGCGCGCATCTTCAGCCTGCTGGGCATGAGCGCCGAGGAGGCACGGGCGCGGTTTGGATTCTTCCTCGATGCCCTGCAGTACGGCACCCCGCCGCATGGCGGCATTGCCCTCGGCCTCGACCGGCTGGTGATGCTGCTGGCGGGCGCGGCCTCGATCCGCGAGGTGATCGCCTTCCCCAAGACGGCGCGCGCCGTGGACCTGATGACCGACGCCCCCACGCCCGTGTCGCCCGCCCAGCTCAAAGAGTTGGGGCTGCGGGTGCCCTGATGATCCGCGTCCTGTCCGACGCCGTGGCCAACAAAATCGCCGCCGGAGAGGTGGTGGAACGGCCGGCGTCGGTGGTCAAGGAGCTGCTCGAGAATTCGCTCGACGCCGGGGCGCGTTCCCTCCGCCTGGAGATCGAAGCCGGCGGGCGAAGCCGCATACGCATCACCGACGACGGCAGCGGCATGACCCGCGACGACGCGCTGCTGTCGCTCGAACGCCACGCCACCAGCAAGCTGCACGATGTGGCCTCGCTGAGCGCCATCTCGACGCTCGGTTTCCGCGGGGAGGCGCTGCCGGCCATCGCCAGCGTCTCGCAGTTCACGCTGGAAACCGCCCCCCGGGGCGGGGGCGAGGGGACGCGGATCAAGGTGGCCGCGGGCAAAATACAGTCGGTCGAAGCCGCCGGCCTGCCCGCCGGCACTTCGGTCACGGTGGCCAACCTGTTCGCCAACATTCCCGCCCGCAAGAAGTTTCTCAAGAGCGAAGCCACCGAGCTGGGCCATATCGTCACCCTGGTGACCCACTATGCGCTGGCGTACCCCGAGGTGCATTTTCATCTGGAGACGCCCCACCGGGTGTTGTTGAGCGCCCCTCCGGCGGCCGGGCACGCCGAGCGCCTGCAGCAGGTGCTGGGCGAGGAGATGCGGCGCGAGTCGGTCGAGTTCCAGGAGCAGGCGGTATGGGCGGAAGAGGCCCCGTCGGCCGCCGCGGGCGCCGAACCGGCCGAGGCGGTCTCCGGATTGGGCATGTTCGGCTACGCTTCGCGGCCGGAGCTGCACAAGCTGAACCGCAACTCCATCTATATTTTTGTCAACCGCCGCCTGGTGCGCGACCGCCTGCTGCAGCACGCCATCTCCGCCGCCTACGCCAACCTGCTGCCGCGCGAGATCTTTCCCGCGGTGCTCCTCTTTCTGGATCTTCCCTACGCCGAGGTTGACGTCAATGTGCACCCCGCCAAGACCGAGGTGCGGTTCCGGCGGCAGAACTTTGTCCACGACGCGGTGCGCGACACCATCCGCGCGGCGTTGTCGGTGTCCCGCCCCATTCCCTCCTTCCTGCGCGAGCAAGGGGCGCGCCCCAGCGCCGCGCCCAGTTGGGCCCCGACTCGCCTTTCCCCCGCCCGGCCGATTCCGATGTCGCCCGGGGTGGACCCGGCGCTCGGTATCTCGACCGCGGATCTGCCTCCCGGGTTTCAATTGACCACCGCGCCGCCCGCTCCCCAGCCCCAGCGGCTCGACCTCGACGGCGAAGAGCGGCGGCCGGCGACGCGCGCCACCCGGGCCCCGCTGCCGGCCGCCGCCTGGGTGCCGGAGACCGGCCTGGGGTGCGGGCTGCGCACGCAGCAGTTCTCCGCCGCCCCGGAGCCGGATGAACTCTACCAGCTCCGCCCTCTGGGTCAGATCGAAGACAGCTTCATCGTGGCCACCGGCCCCAGCGGTTTATGGATCGTGGATCAGCACGTGGCGCACGAGCGGGTATTGTTCGAGCAGGTGGTGGCGCAGCGCCAGGCGGGGGCCATCGAAAGCCAGCGGCTGCTCATGCCCTTGATCGTCGAACTGGACCCCGGACGCGCCCTGGCCTTCGCCGAGCTGGCGCCGGAACTGACCGCCGCCGGCTTCGCCGCCGAACCCTTTGGCCGGGCCACGGTGGCCATACAAGCGGCGCCGGCCGGGGTGGCCGGCGAGCAGGTCGAGCGCCTGCTGCGCGAAATTCTGGAGGTCGCCCAGGCCCGGGAGCGGAACCTCACCCTGGAAGCGGTGCGGACGCGGATTTCTGCCACCATCGCCTGCCATGCCGCCATCAAAGTCCACATGCGGCTCGAACCTGCCAAGATGGAGTGGCTGCTGCGGCAGCTGGCGCAGACGGAGTATCCGATGAGCTGCCCCCACGGCCGCCCGGTGCTGTTGCGCTACTCTTTGGACGAGATCCAGCGGGCCTTCAAGCGCATCCAGTAACTGCCGATGTCTCAATCCCAGACACTCACCCACCGACCATGACCTCCGAAGATCTCCTGACTGCCCGTGCGGCCCAGTTTGCCTCCCTGCGGCCCGTTCATCTGGACGCCGCCGCGCTGGGGCAATGGATCGCGTCCCTGGGCTTTGCCACTTTCCCCGAACTGGGCGAATCCGCCGACGCCGCCGCGGAACTCATGGAGGCTGAACTCGCCGCTCTGCGGCTGGTGGAGTTGTGGTTGTGGCCGGGCATTCATCGCTACTGCACCCCCGAGACCCTGGGGTATGTGTATGTCGCCGTCGGCGACCGTCATCCGCGCAGCGATTTCCGCCGCCAGGCGGAACTGAAGCAGGTCTCCTGGCTGGCGGCGGAGGTCTATGAAACCCTGCTCGCCGCCCCTCAAGCCCTTACCAGCGGCGGGCTGCGGGATCGCCTGGGGGCCGAGCGCACCTCGGCGCTCACCATTGAGCACGCCCTGCATGATCTGGCTCGAACTTTGAAGGTCCTACGCTGCGGCCATGCCCAGGGTGAGGCGCTCTGGCGTCCCCTGTCGCTGGCCATGCCGGCCATTCCCCCCCTGGTGGACAAGCTGTCGCAGATGGAAGCCGCCTCGGCCCTCATCAGCCAACGCCTCGAAACCCAGGTCTGCGCTCCGGAGGAGGAGTTGGCGGCTTTCTTCGCCCCGCTGTTTTCCCGCGCCCGCATCCATGAGGCGCTGCGCGGTCTCGACGCCGCCCGCGCCATCGTCCAGGAAAATCTCGACGGCCGCCCCGCCTGGCGATTGCAATAATCCGTCTACTGGATCACGCCAAACTTCTTCAGAATGGCCTCGGTCTGCGCCAGGGGCAGCGCCGGGGCGGTGTGGCCGTTGCCGGTGGTGGTGGTGGCCTTCAGCAGGGAATTGTAGATGGCTTCCTGGGTGGCCTCGATCACCGCCAGAAACAGCGGCGACATGGCGTCGTTGCTGACCCGCGCGCCGGCCGCGTGCGCCGCGACGGTGGAAAAGGCGATGGCGTAATCCCCCGAACCATTGCTCGCCGATGAACCCGTCCGCGCCAGCCCGAACATGGTGCGCGCCGCCATGCGCCGCAGATTGCGCGACCCCACCGGGGCGTCGGTGGCCACAATGATCATGCACGATCCGTCCGGCGATTCCGGACGCGGCGTGCCCCTGCCGCCTTGCAGTTGGTTCTTCAGGTAGTACTGGCCCAACGCGCGGCCCACCGGCGCCCCATCCATGGTCAGGATGCCGCCGAAGTTGGTCTGCACCAGCACCCCGACCGTATATCCGCCCAGATTGGCGGGGAGCCGTCGCGAGGCGGTGCCTATGCCGCCCTTAAAGCCAAAGGCAATCGTCCCTGCGCCCGCCCCCACCGCCCCTTCGGCCACCGGCCCGCCCCGCGCGGATCGGATCGCCTCAAAGACCTCGCGCTCGCCTACATGGCGGCCGCGGATGTCGTTCAACGTACCGTCGTTGGTCTCCCCCACCACGGGGTTGATGGAGCGCACCTTTTCGTTGCCCGGCAACTGCATCATGTAGCTGAGCAGAGCGTCCGCCACCCGGGGCACGTTCAGGGTTGAGGTCAGCAGAATGGGCGTTTCAATCTCCCCCAGCTCCTCAATCTGGGTGGAACCCATCAGCTTGCCAAAGGCATTGCCGACAAACACCGCTCCCGCCACCTTGTTCTGAAACATGTTGCCGGCGTGCGGCAGGATGGCGGTGACGCCGGTGTGGACGTCGCGATGGTCGTCCAGGGTGACTTGCCCCACCTCGACGCCACCGACGTCCGTAATGGCATCCAGGGGGCCGGTGGGCAGAATGCCCACCTTGAGACCGATATCGCGGGCGCGCGGGCGGACTTGGGGTGCTTGTGCCGTGACCACCCCAAGCCAGCCCGCCGTGATCCATGTGAGCGCGACGAGAGCGCGGTTCACAACGCTTTAACGTTTGAGGCCTGCGGTCCTTTGGGACCGTCCACCACATCAAACTGCACCGACTGACCTTCCTTCAAGGTGCGAAAGCCACCCTCGGGCAGGGCGCTGAAGTGTACAAAAACATCCGGCGCACCACCCTCGCGCGTGATGAAGCCAAAGCCTTTAGCATCGTTAAACCACTTAACTGTTCCTTGTTCCATGGCGACCGAAGCCGTCCTTTCTCGCACTAAACAGTACACGACCTGGCCGGTCCGAGTCTGCCAAAAAATAACTACGAACATTTTCGTTGACAACTACGAATGAATTCGTATGATGAGTATATGGGCACCGCGAAGCCAAACCCCACGCTGCCACGTCCTACGGAATCAGAGCTCGCCATCTTGCGTGTCCTGTGGTCCCGGGGACCGAGCACGGTGAGAGAAGTGCAGACGGGACTGGCCAGTGGCAGTGGCTACACCACGGTGCTGAAGCTGATGCAGATCATGGCGGAGAAGGGGCTGGTGGAGCGCGACGAGCAGGCGCGGGCGCACGTCTACAAGCCGCGCCTGGAACGCGACCATACCGAGCGCCAGTTGGTCGGGGACTTACTGCAGCGCGCCTTTGGCGGCTCCGCCACGCGCATGATGATGCAGTTGCTGCGCAGCGGCGATACCTCCGCCGACGAGTTGGCCGAACTTCGACTGATGCTGGATGAATATCAACGGAGGCAGGGAGAATGACCATCCTGAACCTTCATGCCGCATTCTGGGGCGCTCTGGGCGCCGCCCTTCTGCACCTGTTGTGGCAGGGTGGAACTATCGCCCTGGTGGTGGCCGTGGCCCAACCCTGGCTGCAGCGGAAGAGCGCGGCGGTTCGCTATCTGATCGCCGGCGCCGGGCTGTTTGCCCTACCGGTGGTTTTCGCCGCCACGCTGTCGCGGCTGGTCAGCGGCGGCGCGGACCTGGGTCTTGCCCTGCCGGTAAACCCGGCCTGGCTGCCCGCGGTGGCTCCCTATGTAGCGGTCGCCTGGATAGCGGGCCTGTTCGGCCTGGGAACCTACGCCGGCGCGGGTTGGATTCTGGCGTTGCGGTTGCGGCAGCGGGCGCATCGGGCGGTGCCCGATGCCTGGCAAGTTTGCCTGGCCGATCTGTCCCGGCGCATGGCGGTGCGGGCGCGAGTCAGCCTGGGGTTGTCGAATGAAGTCAACGCGCCGTGCGTGCTCGGCTGGTGGCGTCCGGTGGTGCTGTTGCCGGTCGGCCTGCTCACTGGTCTGAGCCTCGATCAGTGTCAGGCGGTACTGGCCCATGAGCTGGCGCATGTGCGACGGCACGATTATCTGGTGAACCTCGTGCAGCGTGCCGTCGAGGTGGTCTTCTTCTACCATCCCGCGGTGTGGTGGCTCTCGCATCGCATGAGCGAAGAGCGCGAGCTGTGCTGTGATGACGTGGCGGTCGCGACCTGTGGGAGCCGCGGCGCTTACGCGGCGGCGCTGTTGGATCTGGCCGGCAGCCGGAATCCTGCCTCCATCCCCCAAGTCGCCATGGCGGCCACCGGGGGGCGACTGCGGCTGCGTGTGGCTCGTCTCCTGGGCCATCCCGCCGGGCGGCGGGGCGGCTCGCTGATGCTGGCCAGTGGCGCCTTTTTCCTGCTTCTGACTTCCGCGGGCCTATATCTGGGCGCGCGCCCCGGACCGGCTCGCTTACCCTTGCCGCCTGTAGCCGCAGCTCCGGCTCCTGTGGCCCAGGCTCGTTATGTCGCTGCGCCGCGGCCTGCGTCCACGGCTTCGGCCGAGCCGGCGGACGCGCCTCGTGTGCAGCCGCGGGCGCAAGCCCAGTTTGTCGGCTTCACCCTGGAACAAGTACAACGCTGTATCCCATCCCTGGCCATGCAGCGTGTCGTTCTGCCGTCCGGCCAGGAAGTTTGGCAGGTACGTACGGTAACCCAGTGCGTGCCCGTCATTCAGCCCATGGAGGTCTGGGTCATGTCCTCCATGTAGCAGCCCCCGGGCTGTCGCTCCGCTGAAATTCTGATTTGTCGAAAGGAGAGTGCTTATGAACTCGAACGTGCGTAGTGTGTTTGCCCACATCTCAAAACGAAACAAGTGGCTCGGGGTCGCGGTGGTGGCCGCTCTGGCGGTGACCGTCTCCGCCTCCTCCGGATTGATTCACCTGCCGCTGCCGGGCGCCGATCCCAGCCCGTTGGTCAGCAATATCGCCCCCATTCCCGCCGAGACCATCGCGCCCTTGGAGGCGCTGGATCGTGCCACGGAGGCGGTGGCCGAACGTGTCACCCCGGCGGTAGTCAACATCCAAGTCATTGGCCAGCAGAAGGCGCAGATGCAAAATCTTGATCCCAATAGCATCCCTGCCCCCTTTCGCCAGTTCTTCGAGGGACCCTTTCAGAACACTCCCCACCCGCAAACCTTCGCCGCCTTGGGCAGCGGCGTCATCGTCTCCCCTGACGGCTACATCGTGACCAACAACCACGTGGTCAAGGATGCCGACAAGCTACAGGTCACCCTCCACGACCAACGCACCTTCCCCGCCAAAGTGGTGGGTACCGATCCCGATACTGATTTGGCGGTGGTCAAAATTGACGCCAGCGGGCTGTCGAGTGCCGCCTTTGGCGACAGCAGCCTGCTTCACCCTGGCCAAACCGTCATCGCCATCGGTGATCCGCTGGGCATGGATTTCTCCGTAACCCGCGGCATTGTCAGCGCCACCAATCGCAACCGCTCCCGTTCCGATGGGCCCGATGCCCGCGGATCCTTCATCCAGACGGATGCTCCCATCAACCATGGCAATTCTGGCGGCCCCCTGGTTAACTCCCAAGGGCAGGTGATCGGCATCAACACCGAAATGCTGTCCAACTCGGGCGCTTCGGCCGGCATTGGGTTCGCCATCCCCAGCAACCTGGTCAAATCGGTGGCAGCCTCCTTGATCAAGAACGGCAAGGTGGTCCGCGGCTACCTCGGTATTCAGGTAACCGACCTGACCCCCGACGTTGCCTCCACCCTGAATGAGCCGGCCGCCAAAGGCGCTCTGGTCAACCAGGTGAACGACGGCAGTCCGGCACAGTCGGCGGGTCTGAAGCCCTACGACGTGATCACCAGCTTCAACGGTGAAAAAGTGGCGAACGGCAGCGACTTGCAGGTGGTGGCAGGCTCGGCAGCGCCCGATTCCATCGCCAAGGTGGGGATCCTCCGCGACGGCAAACCGATGACCCTGGCTGTCACCATGGGCAATTATGCCAATGCACCCGGCAACGGCACCGCCGTCGCTGCCGCCTCGGGCGACAGCCACGGCACGCCCAAGCTGGGCATCACGGTTTCGCCCCTCACCCCCGACCTGCGCAGCCAGATGCAGGTGCCCGATGGGGTGAACGGCGTGATCATTGATTCGGTTACGCCCAGTGGTCCGGCCATGATGGCGGGCCTTGGCCGGGGCGACATCATCGAACAGGTGAATCAACACCCGGTGACCACGGTGGACGGCCTTCGTCAGCAGTTGGATGCCGCTCCGGCGGGCCGTTCGGTGCTGCTGATGGTGCACCGCAACAGTGGCAACTTCATCGTCCCTGTCCGGCCGCAGCAGTAGGCGGGCGGCGGACTGCTCCTCCCCTCGAAGCGTTGATTGGCGCGGGGCCCCGAGCGGCTTCGCCACTCGACCCGCTTGGCGCTCGACCGGGCTGGGCCCCTTGAGCCCCAGCCCGGTCGAGCGAGGTTCGAGGGGAGGGCGGTTACCGTTGCGCGCTGCGCGTGCGCACCACCGCCCGGGCCTGGGGTTGCAGGTCACGGTTGACGCGCCAGGTCGTCTCAAACGTCATCGAAGCGTTCCGCTCACGCGCCAGCTCCACGGCGTCCAGCTTGCAGAAGCGAACCGGCCCGGGATGCGGGCTCTTGTCCCGCACCAAAGTGTAGACAATCACTTGCCCGTCGAGCTCGATCCGGCAGCCCCAGTTGCGGCACTGATGGTTAGCCAGCAACTGGTTGGCACGCTTCAAACCAGCCTCCAGTTGAGAGGGATCAACCTGGTCAACTATGGTGTCAACCACCCCCTCACAATTGGCGTGACGGTGGTGGATCGAAATGGTATGCTGATTGGCTCCCATACTGTATACAGGATAGCAGCCTCATCCGGCGGTTGTCACAGCGAGGCGCGAAGATCGGGTTCAAAGACACGGTACTGATTGCGACCTCCGCGTTTGGCCGCATAAAGAGCACCATCTGCCCGCCTGAGCAACTCGTCGGCGCCAATCTCCTCCCCTTCGAAATAGGCAACGCCAATGCTGGTGGAGGTTGGCACTACATGGCCCTCGCATTCAATCGGCGTATAGAGAGCGGCGAAGATAGCGGCGATGACCCGCTCGGCATCGCTACGCGCATCGAGGTTTTCCAGCAGGACGGTGAATTCGTCGCCTCCGGGACGCGCCACCGTGTCGGCCGAACGTACACACGACAGCAGGCGCTGGGCGAAGACCTGCAGAATATTGTCGCCCGCCGTGTGTCCCAGGGAGTCATTGATCTGCTTAAAACGATCAATATCGAGGTATAACACCGCCAGAAGGCGCTGATGGCGCAAACGCCGGCTGCTATCCATGGCGTGCAGCAAGCGCTTGTAGAAAGCCCGACGATTGGCCAACCCGGTCAGAGGGTCGGTCTGAGCCATGATCAGCAGGTGTTCCTGCTCCGATTTGCGTTCGCTGATGTCATGGAGCGTGACCGCCACGCCGTCGCTGAGCGGGACCGCCTGCAGGTTAAACCACACCGAGTCGCCGGTCGCCGTGCCACCGACAAGGGACGAAGGCGCGTGGAGTTCCTCCGCTATGCTGCGACGCGAGGCGACGACGGTTCTCAATTTGTCCAGCATGTCGGCATCGCCCGCGAGTTGCGGAATGGATTCCAGACCGCGATTCTTGGCGCTTCCGCATTGCAGTCCCGCCAACTTTTGCCCGGGGCGATTGGCATAAATCAGCGTAAAGCCGGTAATGTTGCCAGAGGTGGTGCTGCGTACGCTTTGCAGGATGTAGAACGGGTCGAGGCCACTTTCGGCCGCGGCACGAAACCGGGCTTCACTGGTCAGGGCGGCGTTGTGGGAGCTTTCCAACTCCTCCACCAGCGGGCGCACCTGCCAGCGCAGCCACTCCAGCCCGACGATAACCAGCAGGGCGAGCAGCGGCACAATCACCTCGAGTTGGCGGCGTACGGGTCCATACAACTCGGAGTTATCCATCTTCACCACCAGGCCGAGGTTCAACCCCGGAACCGGAGCATAGGCCGCCAGGACGCTCTGTCCGCGATAATCAATGCCGCTGGAGACGCCGTGCCGGCCGGCCAGCGCCTGATTCATCGGGTGCTCGATGCCATCGGGCGCGTCGTGCATGATAAAGGACCCGGGGTGCAGACGTTGAGGAAAGCACAAAACGCCGGTCTTGTCGCCCTGAGGGTTGCGGCCGCATAGCCCGATCTCGCCGGTCTCTCCAAAGTCGGCGGTATCCACGCCGATGCTGGCCAGCAATAGCAGCGGCTGCTCCATCCGCAGTGCGCCAATGGCTTTGCCTTCGTACCGGACGGGGAGGTCCTGGCGCAGATAAAAAATCCCGTCCCAAAGCAGGTCTGCGTTTGGTGAGAGGCGCACCGCAGGCTGTTCAGGGTGAACCGGATGACCGAGTTGCAGCCCAGGTGCTCCCGGATGGGAGAGGGCCAGCCAGGCGAAGCCGCGTGGCAAGTCCAGCTGCGCCGCTGGGGCCCGGCCGCGTGCCACGGCTACAATTCCCGGGTCCGCGGCGAGGATTTGCCCGCGAGTCAGGGCCTCGCGAATCAACACCTGCACGTAGCTGACACGTTCATCCCGCCGTAAAGCCAAGTCGGTTGCGGTGTCGCGCGCAGCCATTCTCTGCAGCAACCACAAGCTGCCGAAGCCGGCCGCCACCACCACGCCGATCATGCTGAGAGCCGCCGCGCGCATAATCCGGCGGCCATGCTGCCCCTCGATGGAGCGATTCCAGCGACGGTCCTTCCATTGCAGCCACAATGCCACGCCCAGGATCAGCAGGCATAGGCCGCTCAGCATGGCCATCCGTGCCACTTCGTAGTTGGCAAAGATCAACTCCAAATGAATAAAAAAGCCCAGAACGCCCCCCAGCCCCGCCACAATGACCAGCCAGGTGAGGCAACTGAGGACATTCCCCTTTCGGCGGGTACGCGTGGAGGGGAGCAGCAGCAAAGCCGCTGAGAACAACAACATCCCCACCGCGGTCAGCGGCGACATGCGGCCGGGATGGAGAGCGTCGCCCTGTCCCCACGCCGTCCAGGCGGCCAGATCAATCGGCAGCGTCGCGTTGGCGATGTTCTCCCACAGGCCGGCCGCACTGAGCGCCAATAGCGGTATCAGCACCACCCATCGGCGCCGTGGCGCGAGCAGCAGGCTGCAACCGGCGAGCAGCAGGCTGGCCGCCGTGGCCGCGGTCATATTGGCGTTGGCGTCGCCCGGCTGCAGGCGCTCCATCCACGGACTGTGGGTGAAGTAGCCGACCCACACCAGTGCCCCCACCGCCAGCACTGCCAAGGCCAGCCATTCGGACGCCTCCCATCGGCGTTCGCCCATACACACTAGAGATGAGCGCCGTCGTCGTTCGGTTCTGCTGCCGCTTCAGGCTTTAAGGGAAGGGGTGGGAATGCGCGGCGCAAACCCGCGCTTGTAGACCAGGATGGAACGCCGGTAGGTAAGCACGATGGTGCCGTCCTGCTTAAATCCGGTGGTACGTACTTCCACCAGTCCCTGATGAGGACGGGACTTCGATTCGCGCTTGGCGAGGATCTCGGTCTGGGCGTAGATGGTGTCACCCTCAAACACCGGCGCGGGCATGCGCACCTCATCCCAGCCGAGGTTGACCGCGTTGCGCGAAATGTCGTTAACCGAAAGGCCCACCACCAGCGCCAGCGTGAAGCAGGAGTTGACCAGCGGCC
>DATBPS010000076.1:0-3100 GCA_036561225.1 Terriglobales bacterium | reverse complement strand
AACCTCGACAGCGACAGCTTTGCCTATGACGCCACTACCGGGCGCATGATGCAGTACCAGCTCACCGTCGGCGGGCAGACCGACAAGGGCGTTTACACCTGGAACGCCAACGGCAGCCAGGCGTCGCTGGCCATCACCGATACCATCACCGGCACCGCCGACACCCAGACCTGCACCTATCCACACGACGACATGGGCCGGCTGGCGAGCTCCAGTTGCGGCGGGCTGTGGGGGCAGACGTACGCGTTCGATCCCTTCGGCAACATGAACAAGGGCGCCTCGGCGGGAAGCACGCCCTTCAACGCCACCTACAACCGCAAGAACCAGATCGCCGGCGTTGGCGGCAGCTTCGTGCCCAACTACGACCCGAACGGCGGCCTGGTGGACGATCCGGTGGCGGGCACGCGCAACGCCAATGCCTTCGATCTCGAGGGCAAGCCGACGATGATCGAGGGCCATGCGGGCATCGTGAGCGACGCGCTGGGCCGCGTGGTGGAGTCAGGCGGCCAGGAGTTCGTCTACGGTCCTGGCGGTGGTAAGCTGGCGGTGATGAGCGGACAAACGCTGGTGCGGGCCGACATCCCGCTGCCCGGCGGCGCGGGGGCGGTGTTCAACGCTTCGGGGCTTGTCTACTACCAGCACTCCGACCTGCTGGGCAGCGCCCGGCTGGCCTCGACGCCCGGCCGCACGCTGTACTCGTCAAGCGCCTACGCGCCCTTCGGAGAGAACTACGCCGCCACGGGCAGCGTCAACAAGGTGTTTACCGGCCAGCATCAGGACATAGACTCGACCACGAGCGGCGGCCAGTACGACTTCCTGATGCGTGAGTACAGCGCCGCGCAAAGCCGTTGGTGGACGCCCGATCCGGCGGGGCTCGACGCCGTGGACCCGGAGGATCCGGCGACGTGGAACAGGTACTCATATGTGACCGGCCAGCCGCTTGGGGAGACCGATCCGGATGGCTGCGCGGGCCTGAAGTGCCCCGACGGCTCACATAGGGCGACACCGACCGATGCCAAGGCGTACATGAAAGTCGCCGAAAGCTATCTGAACCATCAGGTCTCACATCCGCCGAAAGGCACCGGCCACTATGGTACGGGCCCAACGCAGATCGACTGCTCCGGGCTCCTGATGTGCGCCTTTTCGGGGACCAGCTATTCCAACCCGATCCGCCAGGTCCAGCGGTACATCGGGATGGACTTGCGGACAAAGGACATCGATGACTGGACCGTGCCGGGCACTGGAGCCTACGGCGACGTGATCTACTTCAAGAAACCCGGCCACGTGGGCCTTGTTGAAGGCCCAAGCAGTTTTATCGGGAGTCAGAGCTCAACCGGCGTGGCTACCGTGCCATTTGGCCCAGAGGCGCGCTATTGGGGCAACCCAAGCGCTCGCGATCCTAGCGGCGAACCGGTATTCCGCCGCCCATGCATTGCCAATCCGCACGTGCCCGCCCCTGCTTCTGCCCTTGGCGGTGGAGGTGAGGCATTTGCCGACCCGCTTGGCAAGAGCTGGTTTTGGCTGATGGAGTATATCAATGCATGGTGGACGCCAGCGGTCCAGCCACCGGGCGAGGTTATGCAGGTTGGAGGCAATACTTGAGAGCTTGCTGGCGGGCGATGGCCGGCGGGGCTGGCACCAGCCTGATAGCTTTCCTTTTGTTGGCTGGCGCCGCGTTCCCGTGCTTCGGGCAGGCCGGGGCGTGCATTGCCTATCGCCACAATGATGATCTGCTTGCGAGATGCGGGTCCGAGGACATAAGGATTGCGCGGGAGCGGGGTCTCTACTGGTACGCGATCCTGGGTGACCGCTTGGCCATCGCAATTGCCGAGGGGCGAAGTCCCGAGACAGTTACGGTCTATGGCCCGAAAGGGCAGAGCCAGATCCCCATTCACGGCACTGTCCTCTACGCAAGCTGCGGGCGTATCATTTCGGCGGCGGAGCCGGATGACCAGAGTGTGGAGTCCTGGGATGTTCTCGGAGGTACGCCGCTGCGATTAAAGGGTCTCCAGCGCCCGGTCTGCAGCGCAAACGGGGAAGAGGTCATTGGCCTCGACAAGACCGAATCACTGTCGTCAGGGAGGGGCGAGCTGCTGCTCGCCCGCGATGCGGTAGGAGACCCCGCCTATGGGCTGAGCCCATCCGGCAGGTTTTCAGCCTTCAGCAGCCGCGATGGGGTGCTATGCATAAGCAAAACGATGGGTGCTCGCTCCATTTGCTACCGCGATGAATTTCCGCTGGCCGGCACCCTCAGCGTGGACGACGAAGGGGCCGTCCTTTTTTCTGCTCCCACCGGAGGGGGGTGCTTCTATTCGGGGTTCGGGGGCCAACACGCAGCCACAACCGGGCCCAAGAGCACCGAAGATGCATGTTACGGCATTTATATGGTGAGCCAAGATATGCCAGCAAAGGTTGTGGTCCCGTGGGGACGGAGTCCGGTCTGGGTTTCGCGGCAAACAGTGGATGCCTTGGCGCGCCGAATGTCAGCGACCAGAGATAACAGGTGACTGCTTCGTGCGGCTGCCTTTTTCCGCGTTGCCGGCCGCGCGTTGAAAACGACGGCGATTGACCGCGGTTGGCCCGAACGATCCCCGAAACTGGTGCACATAGCGGCAAAAAGTGGGCGCGGTGCCACGCTTCTTTCCTTGCCCGGGCTCGCCGGGGGGGACCCCCGCGCGGGTAAGCCGACGATGCTGGAGGGCCACGCGGGCATCATGACCGACGCGGGTGCGCGCAGCCGCGCCGCGACCTGCGCCGCGGCCTAACTTGCCGACTCTGCCCACCGTGCCGAAGGCGCGCCGCCCGCGCCCGGCGGCAACATCGGGAAATTATCCGGAAGGGCGCGTTCCATCCCTGTCCGTCTGTGCTACGGTGAACGGAAATCCAGTCACGCGGGGGATGCAATGAAGCTACGCGGTCTGTTACTGACTCTCACGGCGGCGGCCACCATGGCCCTGGCGCAGGCGCCGGCGGCGGGGACGCCGCTGCTGCTGCGCGATCCTTCGCTGAGCCGCGCGCAGATTGCCTTTGCCTTCGGGGGCAGCCTGTGGACGGTGGGGCGCAACGGCGGCACCGCGGTGCGGCTGACGGCCGGGCCGGG
>DATBPS010000075.1:0-1776 GCA_036561225.1 Terriglobales bacterium | reverse complement strand
AATCGGCGCGGGCAGACAATCGCATGTCAAGCATTATGCCGGTTTTGATGCGGAGACGAGCGCCACGACTGGCCGTGGCCGGTCACGATCACTGCCTGCGCGCGCAGCACCACCGGGCCATCACCGGGGTAGTAACAGACTAGTGGTCGCGCCCGTTAATTCGTCGGGGGTGGTCATGCGGCCAGGGGCGGGGGTGCAGCTGGATCGTGCCGGGCGAGGCGGTTCAGCAGCTGGTTGAGGTCGGTGCGGGTGAATTTCCAGTCGAATGGTGTGGCGGCCGCGTTGTAGCGGTCTTCGAAGGCGAGTATCTGGCGGGCGAGGATGCCGAGGTCGGCGAAGTCGTCGGGGACGAGCAGCTTGCGCTGGATGACGGAGAAGTAGATCTCTATCTGGTTGAGCCAGGATGCATGGACGGGCAGGTGCACCATCTGGGCGTTGGGCCAGGCGTCATTGAGCCGGGCAGCGGCCGCCCAGTTGCGGTGGGAGGCGCCGTTGTCGACCACCCAGAACACCCGCCGGGCGGATGTGTATGGCTCGGTGGCCATGACCTGGTTCACCAGGGCGGTGAATGGCTTGATGCCGGTGGTGGGCTCGCACCGGCCGGTCACGCGGGCGTGGTGGACGTCGTAGGCGGCGAGATAGGCCAGGGTGCCGCCGCGGGCGTACTCGCTTTCTGCCCGCATCGCGCGGCCCGGTGCCGGGGGCAGGGCTGGGTGGATCCGCTGGCGGGCCTGGACGCCGGGTTTCTCATCGGCGCTGATCACATACTCGTCATCGGCCAGCGGCTGTCCGTCCCAGGTCCGCTGGTACAGGTCCAGCACGCGGGCGGCCTTGAGGGCGAAGTACGGGTCGCGGGGGAAGATCCATGACCGGTGCTGCCAGGGCTTGAGCGCATCTTCGGCCAGCCATCGGCGGATCGTGGACGCCGAGATGGCAGGGGTGATACCACAGGCGGCTGCCTCGCGGGCCAGCTCGGGACAGCTCCACCTGGCCAGCGGTGTCCCGGTAGTGATGGGCAGCTCGCAGGCCAGCGCCTTGACCTCGACGGCGACATGGGCGGCGAATTTCCGCGGCCGGCCCGGCCGCGGCGCATCGGCCATGCCATCCAGGCCCTGCTGGCAGTACCGCCTCCGCCATTTGCGGACGGTGTCGTCGCAGACGCCCAGCCGGGCGGCGATCACGCAGTTAGGTAAGCCGTCTGCGGCCAGCAGCACGATCCGCGCCCGCATGACCAGGCGATGCGGCGCAGAGCTGCGGCGCGCTGCTGACTCCAGCACCGCGCGGTCCGCAGCGCCGGGCATCACAACATGAGGGCTGGACGGCAAGGCGGCCTCCTCACCAAGATCACCGGTGTTTGCGGCAGGATCCCAGATGCATGATCATGAGCGGTGCAGGCATGCCGATCGGGCACCATGGCTGACATGGTCAAGCCACCGGAGTCCACCAAAACCTCACTTCGCCAGCGCCTGACCGCCCACGCGCGCCAGCGCTGGCCCCAGCTCACCGACCTGACAGTGCGCTACCACGGCGCTTTCGCCTACGTCGACGGTCACCTCGCCGACGGCACCACGCTGCCCCTCTGCCGGCTGCGCTACGGCGGGTCCGCGCACACCTGGGGCTTCGCCATCTACCGGGCCAGCCACGACGACTACGAAGACAGCATCCTGCCTGCCGGCTACCCGGCCGGCACCCCTCAAGAAGCCCTCGACTGCGCCTGCGGCCTCTACCTCAACGACCCGACCGCCTGGATCAGCCAGCCACCCCCGACGAATTAAC
>DATBPS010000074.1:0-1922 GCA_036561225.1 Terriglobales bacterium | reverse complement strand
ACGTCATGTCGGAGTACTCGCACAAGTTGCCAGAGGTGAAGTTGTCACTGGGGCAGGCCGCGCCACCCTCGGTGGTCGCGTTCTGGCAGACCCCCGTGCTGGCGTTGCACGGCCCCTCACCGACCTTCCCCTTCCCTTCGGAACCGCCAACACAGGTCTGCGCGGTGTTCGGGTCGCTGAACGTCTGGCCGTCGGAGTAACTGGCCGTGTACGGGTAGCTGTTGGTGACCGAGGAGCAGGTCTCGAAGTGCCCGATCTCCTGCTGCATCAGCACCCCGCCCTCCAGCGCCGCCCAGGGCACCTGGTTCTGCTGCTTGGCGGTGTTGTACTCCGGGTGGAAGTTGAACGCCGTGCCAGCACAGGTCTTGTAATTGGTGTTCATGAACCCGTTCTTGCCGCTGGCCACGATGTACCCGGTCTGGTGCGTCGTGAAGTCAGTGACGCTGGCCAGCAGGCCCTGGGGCGTGTCCCGGATGGTGGTGGCCACCGTGTCGCCCTGGTTCATCATGAGCGTCTCGTGGTTCGGCGTGAACGTGCTCACGTCGGCCAGCTGCGGGCTGGGCGGCCCGGCTGGCACGCCGTTGCGCTGCAGGAAGGCGAAGTTCACCGGCTCTTCACAGGCCGTGTTGAGGTTCGCGAAGTTGAACTCCGACTCGAGGCTGTCGATGGTCAGCGCGGCGCACCAGTGCCTGGCATCGCAGCTTGGCGCGTCCACGAACGGCTGGTAGCCCGGCGGGTAGAACTGAAGCTCCAGGAAGGCCGACCCCGCGGCGTTGGGGTTACTGATGGCCCCGCTGTTGGAGTCGCTGTCCGGCTTGCAGGGGTTCTGCGGATAAGACCCGGGGTCACAGATCGGCAGGCCGAACCAGGGCGCGGGGCTCAGCTCCGCGTAGTCGCTGACCGTCCTCTTCGCGTTAGGCGAAACGGTCGGCTTGCCCTTGGGGTCCACCCCGAGCCGGTTCACGTAGGTCATATTGTTGCCGGAGCCGGCGGCGCTGGAGATGAACTTGATCGACGGCTCGTCGTGCCCGACATACGTGCCGTTGTCCTCGAAACGGCCGTTCCAGGTCCCGCGCGGGTCGGTGCAACCGCCCACCATGTCCTGCCGGACCTCGTGGTACTTGGGGCTGTGCCCGTTGCAGTCCATCATGCTGGTCGATTTGGGGGCGATGCCGGTGCTGGCGCTCGCCGCTGCCTTGGTGGAAGCCGCGCTGGCGCTTAGCCCGCTCGCTGCCACTGTTCCGATAATGACAATTAATGATCCTGCCAGCGCGCACAGTCGCGCCCACCGCTTGCCCATCGTGGTCCTTCCGGGAGGTTCGCCAGAACACACAACCGACATGCGAGCGCCCACGCGAGGAGCCCCGGTGATGGCTCCCGCGCAACCGCCCAGAGCTCATCTCACGGGCTCTGCAGACGTCTTATTGCTTCGCTGAGGTTTTTGTCAACCTTTATCCAGCTAGCACGTGGTTTGGCCGCAGATTTTCTCCTTTCCGGTCGGTCCCTTTCCCCGGGGCAGGGTCACCCGCACCCTTCGTTAGAGTAAAGAAAAGCAAAAGTGCGCGGGCAGCCCCTTTCGGGACTGCCCGCGCACCTGCAGTTTGCCGGCCCTCGGCGGTCTAGCCGCCCGAGCAACCGGGTCCGGTCAGACCGGGCGGACCTGCTCAGCCTGCGGACCCTTCGGGCCCTGGCCTGCGGTGAACTCGACTCGCTGGTTCTCCTGCAGGCTGCGGAAACCGTCAGTCTGGATGGCGGTGTGGTGTACGAAGACGTCGGCGGTGCCGTCATCAGGGGCGATGAAACCATAGCCCTTGTCAGCGTTGAACCACTTCACGGTGCCCTGAGCCACGTGCTCTTCTCCTACGGGAACGATTATCGGGATCCACGGACGTGTCTCCCGGGTTGCTGCGACAGTCTGCCCT
>DATBPS010000073.1:0-17536 GCA_036561225.1 Terriglobales bacterium | reverse complement strand
TCGCCTACGCCGACCTCGCCAGCCTGCAGCAGGCGCAAGGACAGGGAAAGCTGGCGCAAGCCACGCTGCAACGGGGCCTGGCCGTCATCCCCGACTCCATCACCATATGGATGGCCAAAGCCGCCATGGACTATGTCCCCGATCACCCCGGGGCGGCGCAGCAGGATGTCGCCACCCTGCTGCACCGCGCCCCCCATTCGGCTCCAGCCGCACTCGCCGTGGCCCGCTTTGACGCACAGCGTGGAGAATGGCCGGCCGCCATCACGGTCGAACAAGCGGCGCTCGCCGCCGCCCCGGACAACGCTCAGCTTCAGGACGCGCTGCTCGATGGCTACGTGCACAGCGCGCAATGGCAGCCAGCGCAGGCGCTCAGCCAATCCGTGCTGAAGAGCCATCCCGACGATCAAACCGCGCTGCTGGCGCGGGCGCGGGCCCAGATCGCCCAGGGACAGGCTGCGGACGCGCTGACCGGATTGCAATCCCTTGCCCGGCAAAATGCCCACTCGCCGGCCGTCCTCTATACGCTGGCGCTCGCCGAGTGGCAAGCCGGGCACCTGGACATCGGCACCCACGACGCGGAGCTGGCCGACAAGCTGGACCCCAACGACCCCGCCTGCCTCGAGCTCCTGTGCCGCATGTCGCTCCAGGGAGGTCAAATCGCGGCGGCAAAGCACTACGCCCAACTGTACGGGCAGGCAAGCCGCAACCCGGCCGCCGCCCACCGTTTGCAGGGAGAGGTCGAGCTGCAGGGCGGCGATGCCGCCCAGGCACTGCGCGACTTCACCGCGGCCGGGTTCAGCCAGTCCACCCAGACCGCCGACCACCTGCTGCTGGGACAGGCTGCCGAAGCCGCCCAAAACTATCCGCTGGCCCTGCAGCAATATCGCACCGCGATGCAGATGCAACCCGACTCCATCGCCATCGCCGGCGACCTCGTCCATCTCGACGTGCAGCAACAGAATTGGGCGGCCGCGCAAAAGGAAATCGCGGATTTTTCGGCCGCGCATCCCCGCGACGCCGGCGGGCCGTGGCTGCGGGCCACGCTCGCCATGGCCCGCCATCAGGACGACGCGGCCATCGGGCAACTGCGCCAGGCTCTCAAGATGCAGCCCGGATATCTGCAGGCGGAGCTGGATCTGGGGCGGATCCAGCAGCAGGAAAAGAATTGGGATCAGGCCGTCTACTGGTACCAGCAGGCTTTGCGTCAGCAGCCGAAGTTTGTGCCGTTGCTCACCGCCGTGGGCAATATGTACCTCGAACAACGGCAGTGGGGCCAGGCGGAACAGTACTACCGGCGCGCGCTCGACGCCCAGCCCAATTTTCCGCTCGCCGCCGCCAATCTGGCCTGGGTGGAGCAGGAACAAAATCAGAACCTTACCGACGCCCTGGCTTGGGCGCAGCGCGCCGCTCAGGCAGACCCGCATGAGATGTCCATCGAGGACACGTTGGGTTGGGTGTACTACAAGCTCGGCAGTTACCGCGCGGCGCTACCGGTACTGCAGCAGTGCGTGCAGGCATCCCCGCAGACGGCGATGTACCATTTTCATCTCGGCATGACCCAACTCGCCGCCGGCCAGAAACCCGCCGGCGCCAGCGAGCTGCGCCAGGCCTTGGCGCTGCATCTGCCTCCGCCCGAGGCCCAACAAGCCCGCGCCCGCTTGGGCGCAGCCATGCCCTAAATGCACGCCGGGGCCTGCTGGACCGGGAGCGGCATAGCGTCCGCCGCTGCGGGGCCAATGCGATACGCTCGACCGGACTGGGGCTCAAGGGGCCCCCAGCCCGGTCGAGCGTCAAGCGGGTCGAGTGGCGGAGCCACTCGGGGCCCCGCGCCAATCAAAGTCGGGAGTTGGGGTGAGTGGAGGGATTCGAACCCTCGACCACTGGAGCCACAATCCAGCGCTCTACCAAGCTGAGCTACACTCACCACCTCGGGGAGCGGTCGCGAATGCGACCGTGGCCAGTATAGCATTGTGGCCGGCCGGGGCCAGGCGTGCGAGATTCGGAACGGCGCGCCCCCGGCGAGGCGCAATTCGGGCTTGGGGCCCCTGGAATCAAGGCCGCCCCAAGCCCAAACGAGCATTAGCGGGACGCGCGGCAGAACGAAGCGCCGCACCGTAGCTTAGCGGCCGCCCCCGCCAGCCACCAGCCGCAGGCGCGTGCCGGAGGCCAGCATCAGGTTGCCGTGGGGCACGCTCAGGACGCTGCCCGCGCCCACCGCGCCATCGGCGCCGATGACCACCGGCTGGGGAATGGCCCGCGGAGTCATAGGTGCGGCCACGGCTGCCGCGCTGCCCAGGCCGGCGGCAGCTCCGCCGACCGGCGCCAGCACCGTACCGCCCAGCCCCAGGCCGCCCCCAGCGGCCGCTCCCGCCGCCGGCATCGGGGGCGACATCTCCGCCGGCGACATGGGCATCGCGGGCATCGCATCGGCCTCGGCCGCGGCTTGGGTCACACTGGCGACGTCCAGGTGCACGGGCATGGCCTTGCCGTCAGCCGCCGTCGCCTGGTCGAACAGAATTCCGACTTCAGAGGACGCCTGTGGGCTGTCGGCGGCAACCACCGAAGTGACATGACCGCTAAGCCGGCTCCCTTTGGGTAAAACCAGCTTGCCGTGATCCTTGACCGCGGCGGTGGTGACCGCGGTGACCCGGTCGCCGACATGAGCCCGCCGGGCATCCAGCTGCGATTGCAGTTGGGCCTCTACTTTGGTGCCGGCCGAGAGTGCGGCCGGCGTCTGGGCCGCCAGTCCGGCACCCATCGCCATGACTACCACTACGGCTAAAGCGCGCATGGTTCCCTCCTGCCCCCGTGTGTGCAATCGGTGAGCCAGTCGAAGTCCTTTGGTAACTCCTTTGGAGTCAGCGACAGTGGGCCGGCAGAAACTACGCACCCGGAAGAAATAGACGCAGGTCGCGGAGATTATTCCCGGTGGGACCGGTCTCCACCAGGGCGCCGGCGGCGGCCAGGGCCGGGGTGGCGTCGCAGCGGCGCAGATGCTCTGCCGGGTCCAGTCCAGCCGCGCGGATGCGTGCCGCGGTGGCGCCGCTGACGCAGGCGCCGGCGGCGGTGCTGTTGCCGTCCACCCCGTCGGTGCCGGCGGAGAAGAAGGTAAACGGCTCGCCTTCCAGCGCCAACGCCACCGCCAGCGCCAGTTGCTGGTTGCGGCCGCCCGTCCCCGCCCCTCGCGGCAGGCGCACCCGCACCTCGCCCCCCGCGACCAGCGCGGCGCGCGGCGACGCCGCGCACAGTTTCCGCCATCGGCTGGCCAGATACAACACGGCGGCGGGCCACTCCATCTCGTCGCCGCCGTGATCAATCTCGACCGGGCCGTAACCGGCGGCCCGCAGGCTCTCCGCCAGAGCGGCGCAGGCGGCATGGTTGTCGGCCAGCAGTCGCCATTCGGCGCCGTCAAAGCAAGAATCGTCCGGCCAGGGAGCCGCCGCGGCCGCGGCCGGCCGCTCGCCGGGGAGCCAGCGCCGCAGCGCGGTGGCATAGTCGGCAGGCGTCGCGGTATCGCGGGTGGTGGGACCGGAGGCGACCTGCTGCCACTCGCCCGTCGGCATGTCGGAGAGAATCCAACTCGATTGTCGCGCCCCGGCGGCAGCCGCGGCCAGACGCCCGCCCTTGAGGCGTGAGTGGTAACGACGAATGAGGTTGATGTCGCCGATGGGCGCTCCCGCGGCGATCAGCGCCTGGTTACGCCGCTGCATCCCGGCCACGCCGCCGCTGTCGGGCGCTTCCGCCAGCGCCGAACCGCCGCCGGACACAAGCGCCACCAGCAGGTCGTCCGGGCGGCGCAGGCGATCGGCCGCCGCCAGCAGCGCCTCGCCTGCCTCCAGGCTGCGGGCGTCGGGCTGCGGATGCCCGGCGGTAATAATGCTCAGCCGCTCGCGGTAGCGGGCTCTCAGTTCCGGCGGCAACTCGGGTGCGCCCTGCGGAGTGACCAGAACGATCTCCACCTCCGGCCCGGGCGCCGGTGCGACCGCCTCCAGCCAGCCCGCCAGCATGCCCGCCGCCGCCTTCCCCACGGCCAGCACCGCCGTGCGCCCGCCCGCCGGTTGCGGTCCCTCGTGGGCGCGCTCACGCATCAACCGGCGCGGATCGAGCGCACCCAGGACGGCGGCAAAGCCGCGCCGGGCCCGGCGCCCGTTAATCCTTGTGTCCGACCCAGCCATCCACGCGGGCCAGAAGCTGGCGCACCAGTTCGGAAATGCGCCGCCAGTTGTCGTCCTTCTCCGCGGTTTCGATGTCGTTCACCAGCTGCTTGAATTCTGTCACCGGCTGGGCGTGGCTCGCGGCAAAGTCGCGCAGCGCCAGACGCGCGGTGCGCAGCCGCGCGGCGCGCTTGAGCTTTCCCGGGGTGGAGGTGCCTTCCCGCTCATAGTCGGCGATCTGGGTACGCACGGTGAGCAGCGCTGCTTTCCAGTGGGAAGCGTCGTCGGGAGGGGCGGGAACGGGCTCGGGGGTCACGCCTCCATTATGCCGCCTGTACGCCGGAGTCGGGGACCACCACCGGGCGCTGCGCCTGCGGGCCGGATTCGGGTCCCCAGGGCGAGGCGGCGATCAACTGCCGCAGGTGGACAGCGACTTCGAGAATCCGCTCCAGGCGCAGCGACACCGGCGGCGGCATGCGCCGCGCGCCGCTGCGCAGCCAGGTGGACGCCAACTCCGCATTGCCGAGTATGGCGGTCAGATCGTTGTTGATCTGCGCCCGCAGCTCGCCGCTCGAGGCCGGTGGGGTCACGGCGCGGCCGGGCAGACGCCGCCGCCGCAGCCGCTCGGCGGTCAGATGCTGATCGAGAATGAAGGCCAGCTTGGAGACCGGCAGGCCGCGATCGAGATAATCCACAATGGGGCCGGGCAGCATCTCACGCGCCGGAACGCCCGCCGCCAGCCGCGGCGGCTCTCCCAGCCAGAGCGTGGGGACCGGCACCGCCACCACCTGCAGCGCCGCGGGGGTTGCTTCCACGGCCCCGGCGGCGCGTACATCGAACAGGGCCAGCAGACAATCCTCCTCACTCCGCGCCGCCGCGGGCAGTGCGGCGGCGGTGACCAGTTCCACCGCCGCCGCCGCCGGCAGCGCGCGGGCCACGCGTGCGGCCAGATCGCCATCGGTGCTAATCAGCAGAATGCGCTGCTTCACTGCACACCTCCGCCCGCCGCCACCGAGGCGGATCCGGAGGCCGCCCGGGCCACCACCGCGCCGCCGCTGTACTCCTTCAATTTGCGGTAGAGGGTGGTCTTGCCGATCCCCAGCAGGCGGGCGGCCAGAATCTTGTCCCCTTTGACCTGGGCCAGCGCCTCGAAGATGGCCTCCCGCTCCAGCTCCGCCAGCGGCCGCACCGGCCCCGCCATCCCGGGGGCAAAGCGCGGCGGCCGCGCCTGCTGCAGCGGGCTGGGCAGATCCTCCACCTCCAGTCGCGCCCCGCCCGCCAGCGCCAGGGTGCGCTCGATGCAGTTCTCCAGCTCGCGCACATTGCCCGGCCAGTCGTAGCCGAGCATACGCTCCATCGCCGCCTCGCTGAAGCGCCGCGGCAGCGCCCCGGGCGGCGTGGCCCGCTCCAGAAAATGCTCCACCAGGATGGGAATGTCGAGGCTGCGCTCGCGCAGCGGCGGCAGCTTGATGCTCACCACGTTCAGGCGGAAGAACAGGTCCTTGCGAAAACTGCCGTTGGCCACCGCCGCCTGCAGGTCGCGGTTGGTGGCCGCCACGATGCGCACGTCAGTCTTGATGCGCCGCGTGCCTCCCACCGGCCGGATCTCCCTCTCCTGCAGGGCGCGCAGCAGCTTGACCTGCACGTCCAGCGGCAACTCCCCGATCTCATCCAGAAATACCGTGCCCCCCGAGGCCACCTCCAGCAGTCCCTGGTGGTTCTGGCTGGCGCCGGTGAAGGCGCCGCGCACATGGCCGAACAACTCGCTCTCCACCAGCGCGGGCACCAACGCGCCGCAGTCCACCGGCAGAAAGGGCCGGTCCCGCTCCGCGCCGGTATAATGCAGCGCCCGCGCCACCACCTCCTTGCCCGTGCCGCTCTCCCCCAGGATCAGCACCGAGTAGCGGCTCTGCGCCACCTTGCCGATCAGCCGGAACACCCGCTGCATCTCCACTGAGGCGCCGATCAGGTTGCCCGCCGCGTAGGGCCCGCGCGCCGCCAGCCGCTGTCCACGCGCTTCCCGATGCACCAGCACCTGGCGCACGCTGTTCTGCAGCAGCAGACGCAGCTCCTCCACCTCGAATGGCTTGGCCAGATAGTCGCTGGCGCCCAGCTTCATCGCCTCCACTGCCGTGCCCACGTTGCCGTAGGCGGTCATCAGCAGCACCGCCACCTGCGGCCACATCTGCTTGACCCGCTGCAGCAACTCCACCCCGTCCAGGTCGGGCAGCCGCACGTCGGCCACCAGCACGTCGGGCGCTTCCTCGCCCAGCAGGCGCAACACCTCTTCCCCGCTGGCCGCGCCCGCTACCCGGTATCCCAGCGACGCCGCCAGGCTGATACAGATCTCACGCACCGGCTCCTGCGAGTCGGCGATCAAAACATAAGGAACCAGTGACATATCCGCAGTACCTCAGCAGTGAGGTAGTTGCACTTACCATGCCACGTTCTCCCGACGCCCCCAAAGTGCGGCTAAGTACCGAGGTGAGTGCGACTTGGCTCCGTCTTCTCCGCCCTCCGCTCGCGCCTCCGCCAGCCCTCCGCGTCCCATTTGGGAACGCCGCGTGCCTATTTGGGACGATTCCCCGGCCCGCAGAACGCGGGTCGGCCGGGGCTCTCGCGGGTCCCCGGCCGACTGAGCGTAAGCGGGTCGCTCGGCGTAGCCGAGCGGGGCCCCGCGCCAGTCAATGTCTTGCCGCGGATGCTGCCGCAGCCCCCGCCACCGGCCACGCGGCCCGCCACCCCGGCGCCGAACGCACCGTCGCTTCCGCTGCCGGCGGCCACTCCACCTGGCTCCAGTGCTGCCCGCCATCGGTCGAGCGATAGACCGCGCCCACCCGCGCCGCCAGGGCATACAGCCCGTCCTGCTGGGCATGCACGGCGCGCACATCGAGCGCCGGCAGTCCGTGGCCGGAAAGCTCCCAGTGCGCGCCCCAATCATGCGACTGGTAGAGCCCGGCCGTGGTGGCGGCCAGCAGCAACGCCCCCTGATCGGTGGTCGCCAGCACGATCTGGCGAATGCGGCCGCGTACCGCCCCGTCCAGCGACAACCGCCCGGGCAGGAAAATCTTTCCGCCGTCGTGACTGCGCAGCAGATAGCCATCGCCGGCAATGAACAACCACTCCCCACCGTCCCCGGCCGTGGCGGCGTAGACGCGGTACAGCGGGGCGGGCGCGGCCCGCAGCGGCGCCCAATGCCGGCCGCCGTCCTGCGAATGGAAAAGCCCCTGCTGTCCGGCGGCCCATAGTTCGTCCCCGCCCCGCCCGGTCAAACTGTAGATCGGCCCCTGCGGCGGCTGCGGCGGCGCGCGCCAACGTTGCGGAGCGGGCGCGGGAGGCAGCACATAGACGCCCACCGGCGTCGAGGCCACCAGTCCCGCCGCTGACCAGTACAGGCCGTTGGCTTCGGCATCCTGCGGCAGCGCCGGCAACTGTTGCCAACTCCCGCCGTGATGGAGAAAGATACCGCCCCAGTTCAAGTCTCCGGTTACCGACAGGTATTCCCCCTCCGGACCCGCCGCCACCGCCGCCACCTGCCGGCTCGAGAAGCCCTGGTTGGACGATGCAAACGTGACCCCATCATCGTGGCTCACAAACACGCCGGCGAAATCGGTGCCCAACAGCAGCGCATGGGGCAGCACCGCCACCGCCTGGATGCGCAACTGGGGCGAGGTGGTGCGCTGCCAGTTGGCGCCCTGATCGCGGCTCACCCACAACCCCTGCGTGGTGCCGGCATACACCGTATCGGGATGCTCGGGATCCTGCACCAGCGCCGGAGTACGGCGCGCCGTATAGGGAATGCCCTGAATCTTGCGGAACAGATTGCCGCGGTCGTCGCTGCGATAAATCCCCGAACAAGCGCTCAGGTACAGCGTCGCCGGGTTCTGCTGATCCACCGTGATGGAAAAAACATCCGAGTCGTCAATCACTCCCTGACGCATCTGCCACCAGTCGTGGCCGCCGTTGACCGTCTTCCACGGCAGGTGCCAGGTGCCGACGTAGATCTCTTCCGGGTTCTTCGGGTCAATCGCCACCGACTCGACGTTGCGCAGTTCCCGGTCCTGGGCGGGAGAGATGCGCGCCCAACTGCGGCCGCTGTCACTCGACCGGAATACGCCATCGAGCGTGGCCGCCACCAGGATGCGGGCATCAGACGGCGCTTCCGCCAGCGCCCGCACCGCGTGCCCCTGCCACAGCGGCTGCCACGTGCGGCCGTCATCGCTCGAGGCGTAGACCCCGCCGTCGGGCTGCGACCAGCTCCACAGCGCCGCGAACCAGTGTCCGCCGGCGCCCGCTTCCGGCACCAGACTGGCCACCACCCAATCATCGTGGTCGCCAATGCGGCCCCAGAACTGCCAATCAGCTCCCGCGTCGGTGGAACGGAAGAGCGAGGCGGTAGCGGTGCCCAAAAGTACTGTGCCGGGGTGTGCCGGGTCGGCGGCCAGGGCCCGCACCGTACCCCCGGGGGGCGTTAGCGGCGGAATAGGAACGGCCGCCGCGCTGCCGCCCAAAAGAGCCAGCAGCGCGACGGCCGGAAAACGTAGCATCATCTCTGATGATAACCGGCGGCGAGCCTTTCAGCCCGCCGCCGGTCATGATTAGTGCTTGATCACCGAGGCGTCGAAGGTCTCACCGGCGCCGGTGTAGCTGGCGCCCTGCGGCACCACCCATACCTCCGCCTTCTGCGGACCGTCACCGTGCCGCACTTCAATGCGGTCGGCGGCGATGCCCTTCTCCTTCACCAGGTAATTCATGGCGTGTACGGCGCGCTCCTCGGCCAGCTTGACCGTGGCCGCCGGCGACAGCGCCTTGCGTCGCGCCACTTCGGTTGAGGTGGCGTAGCCGACGATGACCGCCTTGGCCGAGGCATCCTGCTGCAGCCGCAGCGCCACGTCGTCGAGCGCCGCCTTGGCGGCGTTATCAACCCGCGAGCTGTTGGGCTTGAACTGCAGCGTGGTGGCCAACGCCGCTTGCGGCGGCGGCGGCGGGGTCTGGATGGTGGCGTTGGACGAGCAGCTCGCCGACAGGCCGCGATCATCGGTCACCGTCAGCCGCCCGGTCACATTCCCCGGCGTGCCGCCGGTGGTGTCCAGGTGAACCGTGGGCTGCGTGGTGGTGTCCAGATGCCCGGCGCTCGACGGCTCGATCGTCCAGGCGTAGGTCAGCGGACGTTGGTCGGGGCTCTGCGCCTGGCCACTGAAGGTCAGCGCCGCGCCCGGCAGCACCGAGTCCGGAGAAACCGAGCAACTGGCGGTCGGCGGGTTCTTCACCGGCTCCCGCACTTCGACATTGGCCGAGCAATCGGCCGCTCCGCCCTTGCCGTTGTCCACATGGCCGGTGACTGTGTACATGCCCGGCGCCATGCCCGTGGTATCCAGCGTGGCGGATGCGCCCGATTGCGTCAGCTTGCCGCCCGTGGTGGACCAGTTGTAGGTATAGGGAAGTCCGGCCGGGGTCACCGAGGAGGTGATCTCGACGCTGGCTCCCGGCTGCACCGGGCTCTGGCTCACCTGGCAGGCCAGGCTCGGAGCCGGCGGCGGCGGCGGCGGCGCTTTGACCGCCGGCGGCGGGCCGAAGCTCAGGCCGAACACCCAGCCACTGGCGTTGGTGTTGGGCGAGTTGGCGGCGTAACGATAACCGGCGTTGACGCCCATCCAGCTCAGCGGGTTGACGCGGATACCACCGGTCAGATCCAGCGGCCGCGGCTCGCCGAGAAATGTCGTCTCGCTGGCGCCGGCGCCAAACGGCACATTGCCGTTCAACTCGATAATCCCCTGCAGGCGGCTGTACAGCGGGAAGATCTCGCCGAAGCCGTAATTGAATTGATCCTTCAGCGGCAGGTACACCCCGCTCGTGTTCACCGTGCCGTTGTGCTGGTACCCGACGTTGAACACCAACTCGCCGGCATTGCCCAGCCATTTGTCAGCCAGCACATTGGTCTGGAAGCTGGGCTCGGTGGTGGTGACCCCGTGGACCAGCGCTCCCTGGGTGAAGTTCATGTGATACGGAACGTTCTCCATGAACTGCAGCGCCAGGCCGAACTTGTCGCCCCGTGCCTGCGACAACAGGCCGATGGTCGCCCCCAAGCTCCAGGTGGCTGCCCCATGCAGCAGCGTGTTGCGCGCGAACGGCGCCGCCGGATCGAAGGCAGTGAGGCTGCCATTGGCCGGGAAGCTCAGTTCGTTGATGTTGTTCACCCGCAGCCGGCGATAGGGAGTGGTGGCGAAACTGACTTCCAGCCAGTTGGTCAAGCCCACCGTCCAGCCGGTATTGACGTCGGTGAATACCATGCCGCCGGGCGAACGCGAGTAGCGTTGCGCATAAGCGCCGCTGCTCACCTGACCGCGACCCAGCGTCTCGGCGAATTGGGTGTTCCACAATCCCGGCGTACCCAGCAGCGAACCCTGCAGGTTGCTCGCGCGGAAGTCGCTGCTGCTGCTGTCCGCCGACTGGAAACGGTGGAACAGGTTAAACGGGTTGGGCAGTGAAAATCCCGGCTGTCCCAGGCTGACCGCCGCGGCGGGGTTGGCCGACGGGCCATCACCAGGACCTTCTGCCATCAGCGTGCCGCACAGAACAACGGCCGCCATTACCACCAGAAAGGACGCACGGCGTACCGGCATCCACATCTGCTCCTGCTTCATCATTCCTCCTTCACCTCGACCTCTAATTGCCTGCCACTGCTCGGACCACGGCCACCACGGCTTCCACTTTGGGGGTGGGAACAGCCCCCACCTCCGTGGGGTTGCACCCGTTTCTCTCAATGGACAGCTGGTTGTGTGCTCCAAGGTAGGCTTTTTGCTGTGTTTCCATCATAGCGCTTTGTGGAATTTTTTACCACTCCCGCGTAAAAACCTCGCCTTTTGAGGGTCACTGTATTGATACCGCTTGACCCCGCCTTGGTGAGTGCAAGCAGCTGGCCAAACGGCCCAACAAACCGCTTACACCTGAAGGCAGGCCGGAGGCCGGCTTCGGCCCATGGCGTGCTCAGACTGTTAAAGTGGAGGAAGTGAAACACGGCCCGATTCTAGTAGTGGACGATGAACCCAACGAGCGCCATGGGCTGGCCGAGCTGCTACATGCTTGGGGCTACGCGGTGGATACCGCCGCCGACGGGGTGGAAGCGCTTGAGTATCTCAACCGCAGCCTGCCGCGAGCCGTACTGACCGACATCCGCATGCCGCGCATGGACGGCCTGCAGTTGCTGGAACGCATTCGCCAGCGTTACGGCGGTTTGCCGGTGCTGGTGCTGACCGGTCAGGGATCGAAGGAAGCGGTCATTGAGTGCCTGCGGCTCCGTGCCAGCGACTACATTGAGAAGCCCATACGCGGCGAGGAACTGAAGCCGCGGCTGGCCGACCTGTTGCGCACCGGGGCGGAGGAGGCCGAGCCGGACGTGGAGGTGCCTGGTTTTGTCGGCACATCGGCGATGGCGCAGCAGGTGCGCACCCTGGTGCAGCAGGTGGCTCCCACCACCGCCAGCGTGCTGATCACCGGCGAAAGCGGCACCGGCAAGGAAGTGGTGGCGCGGCTGATCCACGCCCAAAGCCCGCGCCGCGACCGCACATTTTTGGCGATCAACTGCTCGGCGATACCCGAAAGCCTGATGGAGAGTGAGATCTTCGGTCACGAGAAGGGTGCCTTCACCGGCGCTCTGGAGCGCCGTGCCGGATGCTTCGAGCTGGCCGAGGGGGGCACGCTCTTGCTGGACGAGATCGGCGAGATGCCGCTGGCCACCCAGGCCAAACTGCTGCGCGTGCTTGAGGATCGCCGTCTGCGCCGCTTGGGGAGCAAGCAGGAGATCGCGGTCAATGTGCGCGTGCTGGCGGCCACCAATCGCCCGCCGGCGGAGGCGGTCGAGGCGGGGCAGTTGCGCGGGGACCTGTACTACCGCCTCAACGTTTTCCACCTGCATTTGCCGCCGCTGCGCGATCACAAGGAAGACATGCCGGCGCTTGCCGCGGCGCTGTTGCGGCAGTTGAACCAGCGTCATGGACGCGCCGTGGTGGAGATCGCTCCCGAGGTACTGCGCCAGTTTGCCGCATATTCCTGGCCGGGCAACGTGCGCGAGCTGCGCAACACGCTGGAACGGGCGGTCATTCTGGCCATGGGCCCGCGTCTGGAGCCGCAGCACCTGGCCGAGGATTTTGGCACCGCGCCGTCCGCCGCCCCCTCCCCCAACGGCGACGACATCGTACCCGTCCCCCTGGGCGCCACCGTAGACGAAGGCGAGCGCCTTCTCATTCTCAAGACGCTGGCCCGCGAGCGCAACAACAAAACCCGCACCGCCGAGCGCCTCGGCATCAGCCTCAAGACCCTGCAAAACAAGCTCAAGGAATACACCGCCAAGGGCCTCGCCGGCTAGCAAACCCTTCATCCCCCACCGCGAGGCTCCGCCTCCTCCTCTGGAAATGCGCAGCCGGGGCGCAGGGCCCCCGGCGCAGCGTCACTGGAGGCCTACGAGAGCGGGCGGCGAAGCCGGGCGCCCGCGATTAATATAGAAGGAAGCCCCGCCCCACCCCGCGCGCCCCGCGGAGCCGGGGCGTAGGGGCCCCGGCGCAGCGTCACTGGCGGCCTACGAGAGTGGGCGGCGAAGCCGGGCGCCCGCGATTAATTGATGCAACTCAAAACCAAGCTCACGCTCAGCATCGCGGCTCTGGTGCTCCTGGTGGTGCTGGCGGTCAATCTGATCTTTCTCGCCGGCGGGCTGCGCCAGCAGTTGACCGAAGTCTACAACCACGCCGACTTCCTCTCCCGCGAAATCTACAACCAGATGAACCAGGAGTTGGCGCAGGCCAATCTCAGCGGCCTGAACACGCCCGCTGCCGCCGCCATCGTGCGCGAGTTCGTCGGCGGTCTAAAGCAGAGCCCGGCCATGCGCAATCTGTTCAGCTCGGCCATCGGCTACAACAGCGAAATTCGCGACGTGGCTCTGGTGGCGCCCGACGGCACCGTGGTCATGGACTCCAACCCGCTGCTGGAAGGCGCCGCCCTGCCCCGCCGCCTGCCCATGAGTGAGGTCATGAACGCCGGCCTCTGGAGCCAGGTGCGGGCCGTGTTCGGTCCCGAGACGATCTATGCCGTCGGCTTCGGCACCCAGGTGGGCGGGCAGCCGCTGGCTACCATCACCGTCGGGGTGGATACAGTCCTGCTGCGCCAGGCGTTGCTGGGGCGCATGCGCACCCTCCTGTTCTACGGCGCGCTGATTGTGCTGCTGGCCACCGGTTTGGCCTGGAGTCTGGCCGATCTGGCCCTGGCGCCCCTGGCCGCCATCAGCGCCCAGTTGGATGCCCTGACCGCCGGCGGCGGCGGCAGCGAACCCGGCGACGAGTTCGGACGGGTGCGCACCAAAATCCAGCGCCTGGGGCGAGAGATCGAAGACACCCGCCAGATCTACACCACCCTGCAGGAAAACGTCAGTCAGGTGCTGGGCGGACTGGAGCAAGGCCTGTTGCTGTTCGACGCTCAGGGCCAGTGCGTGATGGCCAGCGCGGCTTTGCCGCGGCTCCTGGGTCTCGCTTCCGACGCGTGTGCCGGCAAGCCGGTGGAGGATATTTTCCCCGGCAGCTCCAGCCTGGATCGGGCGGTACGTCAGGCGGTGCGCCAGAAGCAGCCCCTGGCGGTGCGCGAGTTGGAGCGCCATCCCGGCGGACGCCCGCTATTGGTTCGCCTGGACATGGTCCCCGACCGCGGCGGTCAGGCCGGAGCGCTGCTCATGGTGCGCGATGCTGAGCCGCTCAACCGGCTGGAGGGCGAGTTGGAGGTCGCGCGCCGCTTGTCGGCGGTGGGGCGGCTGACGCGTGGTGTGGCCCACGAGGTCAAAAACCCGCTCAACGCCATGTCCATTCATCTGGACCTGCTGCGCGAGAAGGCCGGCGGTCAGCCGGGCGCGCTGGGTCCGCACATCCAGGTGATCGGCCGCGAGATCGAGCGCCTGGACAGGGTGGTGCGCACCTTCCTCGACTTCAGCCGCCCGGTGGAGTTGCAGCTCGGCGCCGCCGACCTGAGCGAGGTAGCGCGGGGCGTGGTGGAACTGGTGCGCGCCGGCGCTGAGTCCAAAGGCATGAGCCTGCGGCTGGCAGCTTCCGATCCCGGCCCCCACGTCTGGCTGGACCGCGATCTGATCGAGCAGGCGCTGTTGAACCTGGTCAATAATGGGTTGCAGGCGATGGAGGATCGCGCCGGCGGCCAACTGCTGGTGGAGGTCCTCGAGCAGGACCTGCACGGACTGATTCGGGTTCGCGACCAGGGTCCGGGCATCGCTCCCGAACATCGGGACAAGATTTTTGATCTCTACTTCACCACCCGCGAGGAAGGCACCGGCATTGGGCTGGCGCTGGCGGCGCGCATCATGCAGTTGCACCACGGTTCGATCGAGTTGGAACCCAGCCCGCCCGGCGGTGGCGCCTCTTTCCTGCTGCGTTTCCCTCTGCGCAAAGGCGAGGTGGCCCGTGCCGACTAAAACCGCGGCGTCGCTGGCACTATTGTTGGGTCTGGCGACCACCGGGTGCGGGGTCTTCCATCGCGCCCCACCTCTGCCGCCCATTCTGGTGTTTGAGCCGCCCATCCTGTTCCCCGCGCCGCCGCCCGCGCCCATGCCGCCGCCCACCAGTTACGCGGTGGACGGCACACCCCCCGACTTTACCTTCGTCATGGCAATCGGCCCTCCGCCGCGGCCGGCGCCGCGCCGCCTGCCCGAGGTGGCAGCCGAAGCGCCGCCGGTCACCGGCACCGCCCCGCCGCCGCCGCTCACGCCCGCGTTCACCCCGCAGCAGCAGGCCGGTATTCGCAATCAGGCCCTGGCCATCCTGCAGCGCGCCCGCAAGGATCTGGCCGTTCTGGCCGACCGCCGCCTTTCCGGCGGTGCCGCCGCCACCCGCGCCCAGGCGGGCGAATATGTCCGCCAGGCCGAGCAGGCGCTGCAGGAAGGCGACGCCATGCGCGCCCAGACCCTGGCCGCCAAGGCCGAAACTCTGGCGCGCTTCCTGCTCGGTCAATGACCGGTCGCCCGCCCACCCTCGACGCCCTCCAGGCCGGTATCGTCGCCTGCGAACTCTGCCCGCGTCTGCGCACCTATGCCCGCGAGGTGTGCCAGACCCGTCGCAAGGCTTTTGCCGCCGAGACCTACTGGGGACGCCCGGTGCCCGGCTTTGGTGATCCTCACGCCCGCCTCTTGCTGGTCGGCTTGGCGCCCGCCGCCCACGGCGCGCTGCGTACCGGACGCATGTTCACCGGCGACCGCAGCGGAGACTTCCTCTTTGCCGCCCTGCACCGCGCCGGCTTCGCCAATCAGGCCGCCAGCCGCCATCGCGACGACGGCCTGACACTCCACGATGCCTGGCTGGGAGCTTCGGTGCGTTGCGCTCCCCCCGCCAACAAACCCACCCCGCGCGAATTTGCCAACTGCCTCCCCTGGCTTGAGGATGAACTCCGTCTGCTGCCGCGCCTGCGGGTGGTGCTCACCCTGGGAGGGCTGGGACACAATCAATTGCTGCGCTCGCTCGGTCTGCGTCTGGCCGCCTATCCCTTCGCCCACGGCGCCGCCTACGAATGGAAAGGGCTCCATCTGCTGGCCTGCTACCATCCCAGCCAGCAGAACACCTTCACCGGTCGCCTGACACCGGCCATGATGGATGCGGTACTCGCCCGCGCTCGGCAGTTAGTTTCGGCTTAGCGGCCGAAGTAGGCAGCGTTCTTCGTGGCGTAATCCTTCCACTGCTCCGGAAGGTCGTCGAGAGCGAAGATGGCCGTCACCGGACACACCGGCACGCAGGCGCCGCAATCAATACACTCCACCGGGTCAATGAACAGTTGCACCGCCTCGGCGTGCTCGTTCTCATCTTTTTTGGGGTGTATGCAGTCCACCGGGCAGGCGTCCACACAGGCGGCGTCCTTGGTCCCAATGCACGGCTCGGCAATCACGTAGGCCATAGAGCGGATAGTATACAGCGTGTGGCGGCAGGGCCCGAGTTGCCCCGGCAACATGGGGCAAGATCGCAGGGCCAGGCGTGCGAAATTCAGAACGGCGCGCCCCTGCCGGGTAGCGACTTTGGGGAAGGGGCGAGAAGCAAGCGGCGCGAGGCCGCAGCCGGAAACGGCGAGGGAGCGTACACGGACGTACGTGACCGAGCCGGAGACGGCGAGAACGAAGTGCCGCGCCGCTTATCGCCCCGCCCCGCTCCATCGCAGACAACAGTGGCGCGGCCCCAGCCGGCCGGGGCTCTCGGGGGTCCCCGGCCGGCTGAGCGTAAGCGGGTCGCTCGGCGTAGCCGAGCGGGGTCCCGCGCCCGTCAATAGCTCGGAGGCGCCCTGAGCAGCGCGGGCGCCCGCTGCCGGGGTACAACGTGAGCGGCTACGGGCTGTTCAAGTTCACCACCCCCTAACGCGTCCATTGACGGGCGCGGGACCCCGCTCGGCTAGGCCGAGCGACCTGCTTACGCTCCGCCGGCCGGGGACCCCCGAGAGCCCCGGCCGGCTGGGGCCGCGCCTCTTTTGTCTGCGTGGGCTCGCCGGGGGCGCAAAGGCCGCAGTGCGGCCTTTGCCCGTTCCGAGTTTCGCGGCCTTTTCGCGCCGACTTTGCCCACAGTGCAAACGGCGCGACCCCCGCGTGCTGCGGCATTGACAGGCGCGGACCCCGCGCTGAGGGAACCGCCGTTCCGAATTTCGCGGTTCTGGCCCTGCGATCTTGCCCCATGTTGCCGGGGCAACTCGGGCCCTGCCGCCAGGCGCAGCCCGGGGGCTGCCGGATGATGAGGGAGTCATGGCGCCGTCAAGCGCGTATACTGGGCGGCGGAGGGGAAAGCAATGATTCGTTCGTGTCTCGTCGTGATGGCTGTGGGTATGGGCATGCTGGCGGCACAAGCGCCGGCGCATCCTTATAAGGTGTTGAAGACGGCCCAGGTGGGCGGCGAGGGCGGATGGGATTACATTTACGCCGACCCGGCGGGGCGGCGGCTCTACATCCCCCGCGGGGCGACCTCGGCGGCCGACCCGGCGAGCAGCCGCATTACCATCTTCAATCTGGACACGCTGGCGCCGCTGGGTGACATTCCCGACACCGGCGGCCAGGGAGTGGCGGTGTGCCCGGCGACGGGGCATGGATTCGCCAGCAGCCATCCGCAGGTCACGATGTTCGACACCCGCACCGACAAGGTGATGAAGAAGATTGACGTGGGCGAGGCGCGGGCGGACGGGATTCTCTGTGACACCTACAACGACCGGGTCTATATCTTCAGCCACCCGACGCACAACGCCACCGTGATTGACGCCAAGACGGGCGACCTGGTGGGCACCATTGACCTGGGGGGCACGCCGGAGGAGGGCGTGGCCGACGGCCACGGCACGCTCTACGACGTGATGCAGGACAAGGAAGGCGGCGTGGC
>DATBPS010000072.1:0-7799 GCA_036561225.1 Terriglobales bacterium | reverse complement strand
CTCGGCGGCGTCGGCGGCCGGATGGCGCAATTGATCGAGCACGATCAGGTGCCGGTTGGCGGCCGAGAAATGACCCAGGAAGGCTTCGACCTCGGCCGCCGGGGCGCGGTGTTCGAGGTCGGTTTCGAGCACGATGGCGGTGTCCACCCCGTCGAAGCGCGCCTGATCGAGGCCATCGCTCAACGGCCGCGGACCGAGCAGCGCCAGCCCCAGCGTGTTGGCCTCCGGCATGACGAAGCTCAGTGCCGCCGTCTTGCCGCGGGCGGCCAGGGCGGCGGCCACCGCCGCGGCGGCCTCGATCACCGCCGCGCTCCCGCACCCGGGGCCGGAGATGACCAGCGGCCGCTGCGCCGCGAGCAGCGCGGCGGCGATCGGCTGGGCGGCTTGGGTCCACTCGGTGGCTTGTGGGGAGTCGCCGGCGATCGCCCGGGCGACGGCGAAGCCGAGGCGGGCGAGATCGTCCGGGGCGGCGCGATGGCGGGCGGTGGCGATGTCGTCGAGCCGGGTGGCGGCGGGGGCGAGCACGAACAGCGGCCCGTGCGCCTCCTGGATGGCCTCGCGGGCGGCGTGGTCCAGCCAATGCGGGATCTGCAGCGGATCGCAGATGTCGCGCAGCGGCTGCTGCCGCATCCCCTGGCGCAGGCTCAGCGCCATGCGCGCCGCCGATTGCGTTATGTCTTCGCCCAGCACCAGCGCCGCGTCGCACTGCTCGATGTCGTGCAGGCTGGGGATGGCGGCCGCGCAGGATTGCTGCAGCCCGATCATGCGCTTCACCAGCCGCAGTTCGAGATCATGCACCCCGGCGTAGAAGCGTTCCGCGCCCACCAGTTGCCGCAGCACGAAGTTGGACTCGAGCGAGGCCCGCGGCGAACCGATGCCGATCATGCGCCCGGGAGGATCGGCCTGGGCGGCGGCCAGCAGGGCGCGCAAATGCGCCAGCGCCGTCTCCGGCGCGACCGGCGTGCCGCGCACCTGCGCGGTGCGCACCCGCCGCGGCGAGTCGAGGTACTCGTAGGCGTAGCGGCCGCGGTCGCATAAGAAGTAACCGTTGATCGCCCCGTGGTAGCGGTTCACCACCACGCGCACCTGGTTGTAGCGCTCGCCCGGCGAGGTGTTGCACCCCAGGCCGCAGTGCACGCACAGCGACGGCGCCCAGCGCACGTCCCATTTGCGCGTGTAATGACGCTTGAAGGTGGCGTCGGTGAACACGCCGGTGGGGCACACCTCCGCCAGGTTGCCGGCAAATTCGTTCTCCAGCACCCCGTCGCTCTGCCGGCCGAAAAAGACCCGGTCGCTGATCCCCTGCGCCTCGAGGTCGCTGCCGCCGGCGTACTCGCGGTAGAACCGCACACAGCGATAGCACTGGATGCAGCGGTTCATCTCGTGGTGCAGCAGCGGCCCCAGGTACTGGTTGCGGAAGGTGCGTTTGTTGAAGCGGTAGCGCCGGTAGTTGTGCCCGGTCATCACCGTCATGTCCTGCAGTTGGCAATGGCCGCCCTCGTCGCACACCGGGCAGTCATGGGGATGGTGCAGCATCATCCCTTCGATCACCGCGGCGCGGAAGGCCACCGCCTCGGGGTGGGCGATCGAGAAGCGCGCTCCCTCGCTCACCGGCGTCATGCAGGACATCACCATGCGGCCGTGGGGGTCGTGTTCGTCCTTCAGATGTTTCACCGCGCACTGCCGGCAGGCGCCGACCGATCCCATCGCCGGGTGCCAGCAGAAGTAGGGCAGGTCGAAGCCGAGCGACAGACATGCCTGCAGCACCGACTGCCCTCCGGCAACCGTGTACGGGCGCCCGTCAATGAAGATCTCAGGCATCCCACCCCTCGTACGGACAGCGGCCGGCGCGGATGTGCTCCTCGAAGTCGCTGCGGAAATACTCAATCGCGGTGCGCAGCGGATCGGCCGCCCCCGGCGCCAGCGCGCAAAACGTCATCCCCGGCCCCCAGAACCCCGCCAGATGCAGCAGCTTTTCGATGTCGCCCGCTTGTCCACCGCCGCTCTCCATCGCCTGCAGCAGCTTATCCGCCCACCCCAGCCCGCTCCAGCAAGGGGTGCACCAGCCGCAACTCTCGCGCGCGAAGAAATGGATGAGGTTGGCGATCATGCCCACCGGGCAGGCGTGGTCGTCGAGGATGATCATGGTGCCCGTGCCCATGCGGCTGCCCACCTTGGGCGGGGCGGTGAAATCCATGGCCACATCCAGGTGGGCGGGGGTGAGGAAGGGCGTGGAGGCGCCCCCGGGAAGTATGCCCTTGAGCTGCAGTCCCGCCTGCATGCCCCCGGCGTGTTCCAGGATCTCGCCCACCGTCGTGCCCATGGGCAATTCCCACAGGCCGGGCCGCTGCACCCGGCCGCTGACCCCATAGAGTTTGGTGCCGCCGTCGGCGGTGCGGCTCAACTGTTGGTACCACTCCGCGCCGTGGCGCAGGATGGCGGGAACATTGCACAGCGTCTCGACGTTGTTGACCACCGTCGGCTTGCCCCACAGCCCGCTGCTGCCGGGATAGGGCGGCTTGGTGCGGGGGTTGGCGCGCTTGCCCTCGAGCGCGTTGAGCATGCCCGTCTCTTCCCCGCACATGTAGCGCCCGGCGCTGGTGTGCAGCTTGACGCTCAGCCCGGGATAAACACCGGCGTCATCGGCCGCGGCGATGGCCTGGCGCAGCGCGCGTGCGGCGCCGGTGTATTCGCCGCGCAGGAAAATGTAGGCGTGTTCGGCCTCCACCGCGCGCGCCGCGATGGCGATCCCCTCCAGCAGCAGATGGGGGTTCTGCTCCATCAGCAGGCGGTCCTTGAAGGTGCCCGGCTCCATCTCGTCGGCGTTGACGGCGATGTACTTCGGCCGCGGAGCGTCGGGCCCCAGCGGCAACACGCTCCATTTCACGCCGGTGGGAAAGCCGGCGCCGCCGCGGCCGCGCAGGTTGGCCTTCTTCACCACCGCGGTGATGGCCGCCGGCTCGAGCTTTTGCGCCGCCGCCAGACCCTGATAGCCCCCGTCGTGCCGATAGGCGGCGAGGTCGAGGCCCGCGCCGTCGGAAGGCAGGTTCCAGGTCAGCGGCTGGGTCAGCTCAGTCATATTTCTCCAGCACGTTCGCCACTCCCCCGGGATTGCGGTCGGGATCGAGATCGCGGTGCAGGTCCTGGTCCACCATCAGCACCGGGGCGTGATCGCACGCCCCCAGGCAGACGATGGGCAGCAGCGTGAAGCGCCCGTCGGCGGTGGTCTCGCCCACCTTGACGTCCAGAACCTTCTCCAACTGGCGGCGGAGACGGCCGAAGCCGGTAAGCCAGCAGCTCACCCCATCACACAGCCAGATGACGTGCCGCCCGACCGGCTTGCGCAGCAGCAGGTTGTAGAAGGTGCACACCCCCTCCAGTTCCGCGCGCGAGACGCCGAGGTAGCCGGCGACGTCGTCCATGGCTTCATCCGAGACGTGGCCGCGGTGTTCCTGCACGATCTTCAACGCGTCAATCGCCACCGCCCGCTTATACGGGTAGTGGGCCGCTTCCGCTTCGATCTCCTTCCGCTCGGCCTCGCTCAGCATCGGCGCGCGCCCCCTGTACCCCGCCGGTCGGCCTTCCGGTATGGATCGAGTGGGCTCATCGGTCAATGTCCGCCAGCACGAAATCCATCGCTCCCAGCACCGCCAGCAGGTCGGGGATCATGCCCCCGCGGCACAACTGCGGCAGCGTCTGCATGTTGACAAACGACGGCGTGCGGATGCGGGTGCGGTAGCTGTTGGTGCCGCCGTCGCTCACCAGGTAATAGCCATAGTTGCCCTTGGTGCCCTCGGTGACGCCCAGCGCCTCGCCATACGGCATCACCGGTCCCCAGGTGACCCCCACGAAATGATGAATGAGGGTCTCAATGTCCTGCATGGTGCCGCCTGTGCCCTCACCCGCCGGCCCGTGCTCCTTGAGCGGAGGGATGGCCCGTGGATCGCGCGACTTGTAATCGCCCCCGGGCATGACCTTCAGGCATTGTTCGATGATGCGCAGGCTTTGGCGCATCTCCTCCACCCGCACCTCGGCCCGGCCATAGCAGTCGCCGCGCTGGGAGGTCGGGATATCGAACTCGAACTGCTCATAGCCCCCATAGGGCTGCTTCCGGCGCACGTCCCACTCCACCCCGCAGGCGCGCAGGTTGGGGCCGGTGATGCCCCATTCGATGGCATCGGCGGCGCTCATGTGGCCCACGCCGATGGTGCGGTCCTTGAAGATGCGGTTGCCCATCACCTCGTGGTCGTACTCGCGCAGCCGCGGCGGCATGTAATCGAGAAACTCGCGCATCATCGGCTCCCACCCCTGAGGCAGGTCCTGGGCGACGCCGCCGATGCGAAACCAGTTGGGATGCATGCGCGCGCCGCAGATGGCCTCAATCAGCCCGAAGGCGCGTTCGCGGTCGTTGAAGGTAAAAAACACCGGCGAGAGCTGGCCCAGGTCCTGGGAAAACGTCCCGTACCACACCAGGTGGCTGATGATGCGGAAGAGCTCGCACAGCATCACGCGGATGACCACCGCCCGCGGGGGCACTTCAATTCCGGCCAACTTTTCCACCGCCGCCAGATAGGCGAGATTGTTGGTCACCCCGCCCAGGTAATCCACCCGATCGGTGTAGGGGATATAGGTGTGCCAGTTCTGCCGCTCGCCCATCTTCTCCGCGCCGCGGTGGTGGTAGCCAATGTCGGGAACCACGTCCACGATGGTTTCCCCGTCCAGTTGCAGGGCCAGCCGCAACACCCCGTGCGTGCCCGGATGCTGCGGGCCAATGTTCAGAAACAGGAAGTCGGTGTCCTCCGATTCCCGCTTCATCCCCCAATCTTCGGGACGAAACTGCAAGGCGTCCTGCTCCAACTGGACCTTCTCCTCCCACAAGCGGAAGGGTCCCATCTCCGTGGCCCGCGCCGGATGCTCCTTGCGCAGTGGATGGCCGCGCCAGGTGGGCGGCATCAGCAGCCGCCGCAGTTGCGGGTGTCCGTCAAAGCGGATGCCGAACATATCCCACGCCTCGCACTCGTACCAGTTGGCGGCGGGCCACAGCGGCGTGAGCGAGGGCAGATGCAGGTCCTCCTCCGCCAACGGCACCTTCACCCGCAGGTATTCATTGCGGCCATACGACAGCAGGTGATACACCCCGGTAAACGCCGCTCGCGGGGGCGCAGGGATATCCGGTGGCTCGCGCCGCCGCGCCCGTTCGTCCACCGCCGTCAGGTCGTACAGCGTTTCATAGCGCGGTGCGGCGGAGTGCTTCAACCACCCCAGCGTCTCGAGCAGCCGCTCGCGTGCAATCCAGGCGGTGGGAACGCCGTCGCGCGTCGCCTCCCAGCTCATCACCGGCAGGCCGGCCAGATCCTCCGGGGGCGCGATCGCCGCCGCCGCTCCGGCCGGCTGCCGCCAGCCGCCCCCCACGGGCAGCGCATCGGCGAGGGGCACGGTTTGGGGCGAATCAGATTTCATCCGGGCTCTTGAGCGTGGTCGCGGCCATGCGCGCGTCGTGTTTGAGCAGCCGTTGCACCGGCATAGGGGGCCGCATGGTCCGCTGCTCGCCCACCACCCAGCTCAGCGGCCGACGTTCGCTTCCCACCGCGTCGCGCAGCAGCAGAATGCCTTCCAGCAACGCATCCGGCCGCGGCGGGCATCCCGGCACGTACACATCCACCGGCAAAAACTTGTCCACCCCCTGCACCACGCTGTAAATGTCGTACATGCCGCCCGAGTTTGCGCACGATCCCATCGAGATCACCCACCGCGGCTCCATCATCTGCTCGTACAGGCGCTGAATGACCGGCGCCATCTTGATGAACACCGTGCCCGCAATCACCATCAGGTCGGCCTCGCGCGGCGTGCCCCGGATGACCTCGGCGCCAAACCGCGCCAGATCATACTTGCTGGTGATCGCTGTCGCCATCTCGACAAAGCAGCAGGAGAGACCGAAGTTGAACGGCCAGATGGAGTTCTTCCGCCCCCAGGCCAGCAGCCTCTCCAGCGAGGTCAACACCACCGACCGCCGCACCTGCTCTTCGGCTTCACCGGGCAGCAGCTCCAACGGCCGTGTGGCGCTCTCCTCCCCCGGCCGCGTAATCCAGTAATTGCTCATGGGTGGGAGTTGCTCGTCAGTGTCTCCGCGCGCGCGGGGTCATTTCGCCCCAGTCCAGGGCGCCGACGCGGGCCAAGTACCAAAGTGTCAACAGCAGCACGCCAATGAAGGTGGCTATCTCCGCGTATCCAAACCATCCGGCACGGCGCACCACCACCGCCCACGAAAAGATGAACACCGACTCCAGGTCGAAGAGAACGAAAAACATCGCCACCAGGTAGAAGCGGGCCGAAAGCCGTACCTGCGCGCCTCCCTGACCCTCGATCCCGCCTTCATAGGGCGCCGCCGTCGCCGGCTGGCGGTGCCGTCCCCCCAGCAGGTAGGAGAGACCGAGCAGCCCCACCATCAGCAGCATGACCAGCACGAAGTACAGCACCAGCGGCCACAGCATCGCGGAGCGCTCCTTCTGAAGTTGATGGTAGCGCCATTGCGGGGAGTTGGCGCATGCCGGCTTTTCTCGCTCCCCTGCGACCCTTATGCGACCCCTCATTGGGAGCCGGGGCATCCTACCTTGGCATGCGCAAGCTGCTGCGAACCATCCAGAGTGAGGTGCCGTTCCTCAAAGGGGCCCGGGATGCGGTGAGGAACCTCATCCGCGGCCCATGGGTCAGGTCTGGAGATGCTGAACTGGCGGCATTGCGCTTCGTTCCCCACTCACTGCCCGGCTGCTATGTTGACGTGGGAGCCAACCAGGGGCAGAGCATCGCGGCGATCCAGCGATGGCAGCCGCAGGCGCGCATTCATTCGTTTGAGCCCGACCCACGGCTGGCGTCGCTACTGCGCCGAAGATATCAGCGCCACGCCGCGGTCACCCTGCATGGTTACGGACTGGGGGACACGGCGGAGCGCGCCACGCTGTACACCCCCATTTACAACGGGTTCATTTATGACGGCCTGGCTTCCTTTGATCGCCAGTGCGCCGCCACCTGGCTCGGGCCGGACACCCTGTATCGCTATCGGCCGCACAGGCTACGCCTGCGAGAGACAACCTGCGCGACGGCGCGCTTGGACGACGAGGGCCTGGACCCGGTGTTCATCAAGATTGACGTGCAGGGGCGCGAGCTGCAGGTCATCCAAGGCGGGTTGGCGACCATCCGGCGATGGGAACCGGTGCTGATGATCGAGGATGTATGCCATCGCCCCGGGCTGTACCCCTTGTTGCGCCAGCTCGGCTACGAGCAGTACAAGTTTGATGACCGCGGGTTTTATCGAGCCGAGGACGGGCGGGTGCCGAACTTTCTCTTCCTGACCGCAGCGCGCGCTAAGACGGTGGTGAGAGCGGAGCGCGGTCGAGGAACCCACACGTGAAGGAGGCCGCTGCGAGGCGGTGCAGCTCGGCGGGCGAGAAGGCGGCGTGGGTGGCGAGCCATTCGTATTCGCCGAGCAGGGTGCAGGCGAAGATGCCGGGGTCGTCGGTGGAGACGGAGAGGCGGAGGCCACGGTCGTAGAAGGCGCGGATGGGGTGGGGGGATTCGGTTTTCCAGGCGCCGGTTTTGAAGTTGGAGGTGGGGCACAGGTCGAGCGCGATCTGGCGGCGGGCCAGTTCGTCCATCAGCCGGGGGTCTTCCAGGGCGTGGATGCCGTGGCCGATGCGGTCGGGCTGCAGGTGGGTGAGTGCGTCCCAGATGGACGCCGGGCCGCAGGTCTCACCGGCATGGATGGTGGTGCGCAGGCCGTGGGCGCGGGCACGGGCGTAACC
>DATBPS010000071.1:0-8722 GCA_036561225.1 Terriglobales bacterium | reverse complement strand
CCGCCAGGGCTTGCTGTTCCAGCGCCGGAAAGCCGTTGGGGATAGCCTCACTCTCCAGCACCTCGCCCCCGACTCCGGTGGTGAAGGTCACCACACAGGCCTGGCTCTCCGGCTGCCCATGAAGGTTGGCGTAGCGGCCGGTATTGAAGGTCGACAGAATTCCCGGATGGGGTGGGGAACGCCGTAGCGCGTCGAGGTCGCCGCCAGTGGGCGGCCCCAGGCGCGCCAACTGAATGTTCATCACTGTCTGCTGCCCTTCTACCATGCGGATGGAGGAAGGCAGCACGTGGCCGGCGTAGACCAGCGGCTGGGTGTAGTTGTATTGGAAGAAGTATCCGGGCGCGGGAGAAGCCAGCAGCAACTGGCGGTTGGCGTTGATGCAGTACTCGGCCTCGCGCCAGTCGCGTCCCGTGCCGGTCGGCGTGGTGGCGGCGCGGTTGACCAGCACGCAGAACGCCGTCGAGGGTGGCATCGGCGGCCCGTATTTCCTGCCAGGTGGGCATGGGCGACAACGGCCAGAAGAGCGCGCTGCGCGCCTGCGCCACCCGCATCGGCACCGGGTTCGTGCGCAGAGGATAGGCGATGCCGCTGGTCTGGTTGGTGAAATCGGCCCACCAGGTACGGCGGCCGCCGGCCCACACCTCCGTCATCGTCCCCAACCCTTCGTGGGTCAGGCTCCCCACACTCTGCAGCGATACCGCGATGGTCAGGTCGGGCGTCCCCTGCTGGCCGAAGTCATAGTTCTGGCTCGCCAGACTGAGCAGGTTTAGTGCCGAGGCGCGCTCGGCGGGTCCACCTCTAACCCCGTCCGGCTTTGAAGGCGGCGTAGGCGACGCCGATGCACACGCCGGCGACCATGAGGGCGGCGACGTGAGCCGGGCCCAGGGTGCCGTGACGCAGCGTCGGGATCACCTCGGCGACGAGAATGGCGGCGACCACCAGCGGGGCGACGATGAGGGCGCGGCTCTTCACGCCGGAGTCCCGCGGTGGTAGGCGGCCAGGGCATCGGTCAGGGTCAACACGCCCAGCAGCAGTCCATTGGCGCGGTGGACGACCGGCAGCAGCGGCTCATCCCCGGCCTCGCGCAGGAAGGTCTCCAGCGGCTGGTCGGGATAGAGCACCGGAATGCGCCACTCCGGCCGCAGGACCTCAGTCAGCGGGCGCTCCTCCTCGGCGCGCACCACCATCGGGGCCAGCAGGTCGAGCGTGACCCCGTACCAGCGGCCGCGGCCGCCATCCACCAGCACAAAATGACGGGACGCGGTTTGGGCTTTCATCCAGGCCTCGCGCACCGGCCGATCGGCGTCTACCACCGGCGGTACCGGACGCCCGCCGGTGCCGTGCGGTGGACGCATGGCGTCCTCGACGTGCAGCACTTCTTCCTCGCGCCGCTCTTCCATCGACGGCAGAGTGATGCCGTCCTGCTGGGTGAGCAGATCAAAGATGGGCACCGGCTGCCAGCGGTGGGAGATGAAGTAGGCGATGGCGTTGGAGATCAATAGCGGCAGCACGATATCGTAGCTGCCCGAGACCTCGACCACCATGAACACCGAGGTCATGGGAGCGCGCAGAATGCCGGCGAAAGCGGTGCCCATGCCCACCAGCGCGTAGACGCCGACCGGAGCGGTAAGCGTGGGCAGCAGCAGGTGCTCGACCCCGCCCACCGCCCCGCCCATCATGGCGCCGATGAACAGCGTGGGGGCGAACATGCCGCCCGGAGCGCCGCTGGTGAAGGAAGCCGCGGTCGCCACAATCTTCAGCAGCGACAGCAGCGCCAGCGTCGGCCACAGGTAAGCTCCGCCCATGGCCTGGTTGATGGCGCCATAGCCGGCGCCCATCACCTGCGGATACCAGATGCCGACCACCCCGATCAACAGCCCCGCCACCGCCGGCTGGAAGTACTGGGTGGCGCCGGGCAGCGCCCGCAGCCGCGGCCGCAGCCAGGCCACCAGCTTGACGAACAGCAGCGAGGCGAAGCCGCCGATCACCCCCAGCACGGCGTAGGCCGCCAGTTCGGAGACATGGCGCAGCTCGAACGGCGGCGCTTGAAAAAGCGGATGATCGCCGAAAAACGCCCGCGCCACCACCGTGCTCGACACCGCCGCCAGCACCACGGCGCCGATGACGCCCGAACTCCAGCGCCCGATCACTTCCTCGATGACGAACAGCACCGCCGCGATTGGCGCATTGAACGCCGCCGCCAGCCCGGCGGCCGCGCCCAGCGGCGCCAGCAGCCGCTGCCGCGAGCGCGAGAGCTTGAGCCGCCTTCCCAGCAGCGACGCCAGGCCGGCGCCCACCTGCAGCGAGGGATCCTCGGGCCCCAGCGACTGGCCGCTGCCCACCGCCAGCGCCGCGGTGATGAACTTCCCCACCACGGTGCGGAAGGAGATATAGCCGTCGTAGATATACAGCGCCGCCTTGGTCTGGTTGACGCCGCTGCCCCGCGCCCCGGGGAAGAAGCGCACCACCAGCGCGGCGAGGATCAGCCCCACCCCCGCCGGCGCCGCCAGCGTGCGCCACCACGGCCGCCCCGCCGCCGCGCCCAGCACGCGTGCATCCACCACGTCAATGGCGAAGCGGAAGGCCACCACCGCCAGGCCGGCGAAGATGCCGATGGCGATGGCCAGAATGAAGTACAGCCGCTCGGAGCGCAGATATTGACCCAGCCACCGCAGGTGGCGGGGCAGTCGGGCGCCCGTGGCCCGCACCGGCGCCGACGGCACGGTCAGGTCCTTAGCCAAACCGCAGCACCGCCAGTCCGACAGCTTCCGCTGCCCGTGCCTGTCGCAGGTCGGCGGTCAGAAAGGGCAGGCGATCCGGCCAGTCCGCCGCCAGCAGCACGGCACTGGCCAGGTGAATGGCGTCCAGTGAGCGTACATGCAGCCGTTCGGCCATCTCCTCCGCCCGCCTCAGCAAATCAGGGCCGACATCCAGGAGCAGCCAGTCTTGCCGGTCCACACTTAATGCCGCCTGTGCCTGTCCGTACTCGCGGGCGGAGACCTCACCCTGATCCAGGCGCCGCCACAACATGCTCTTGAGTTCCAGCGGCAGGATAGAGGACGAGATCACGGCGCGCCGGCGCAGTTCGGCGCGCACCTCCACCGAGCCCGCCTCGCGCACATAGCTCTTGGCCAGGGCGCTGGTGTCCCAATAAGCCCGCGCCGTGGGTTCAGCGCTCGTCGCGTTCCTCCTGGATGGCCTCGGTCGTGGTGCGGCCGCGCAGCCGGATCGGCTTCCAGCCCGCTTGCAGGGTAAGGCGCCCCGAACCCCGTTGCGCCAGCAGCCCGCGGGCTTCCAGCCGATCCAGTGCCGCTTCGACCTCGTCCCGCACCGCCGATGGCTTGCGGGAAACGGGCTCGACCACGGCCAGCGGTTTGCCGCGGTCCGTCAGCACCACGGTTTGCCCGGCCCGCACGGCGCGCACCAGGAGCGAGAAATTCTGATTCGCCTGCTGCAAGCCCATCTTCATGATGTAGCTAGGATACTACCCCTCGCGCTGGGGCCCCAAAAAAAGAGGGGCCGGCTTGCGCCGGCCCCCAAGGCAAAGAGAAAATCCCCGGCGCTACTTGGGGTTGGTGTAGCTGTCCATCGCCACGTCGTAGAAATGGCGCATGTCGGCCCGCATTTTGGTGCTGGCTTTGGTGTCAATGTAAACCATGTGGCCGCTCTCGTAATGGCCGGTCATGATCCCCGCCCGCACCTCGGGCGACACCTTCATGTGGGAAATGGTCCACTCCACCGCGCCATAGACGGTGGCGAAGTCGTAGTAGCCCATGGCCACCATCAGCTTCATGCGCGGGTTGCGGTCGAGCGCGTCCTGCAGGTTGAGCACGGTGTTGTACTGGCCCGACCAGCGCCCGATGCCGCCGCCCAGCACGTAGTAGATGCTGTCGTTCTTGTAGTTCAACTCGTGCCGCATGTAGTTCTCGTAGGCGGTGAGGAACGAGTTCTCGATGTTGGCGTCGCTGGCGTCGAACGGAGTCGAGGTGGCCGAGGCATCCGGCAGGAAGTCGGTGAAGCGGCTGTCCAGACGGCCGGTCATCAACTGATCGCCGCGCATCAGTTCGGTCGAGAACTCGCCCAGGTTGACGCGCAGATCGTGCTGATCGAGGAAGGTCACCGGCAGGCCGATGAAGTTGTGCAGATCCTCGAGCGCCTTGGCGCGCTGCTCCTTCGACATGTTGGCGCCGTCGTAGAGCGCCTGCTGGTACTCATGGCTGGCGAACTGGATGGCGGCCTTCGACATCTGGTCGGCGCTCAGCTTCTGCAGATCGGGCGACACCTTGTGGTGATACCACGCCGTCATCGCCTGCGTGGGCAGACTGTTGATGTAGCGCAGCGGCCCGGCGCTGGCATTCGAATCAATGATGGTGGAGAGCAGGAACACCCCCGCCACCGGCATGTTGTGATCGGTCAGATACCCCGACAGTCCCGCCGCGCGCGTCGTGCCATAGCTCTCGCCCGCCAGGAAGCGCGGCGCGCCCCACAGATCGTATTGGTTGGTGAAGCTGCGCACGAACTCACCGAAGGCGGCGATGTCGTTGTCTACGCCCCAGAAATCCGGCCCGTACTCCGGCTTCGTCGGCCGGCTCCAGCCGGTGCCCATGGCGTCAATGAAGCACAGGTCGCTCTGATCGAGCAGCGTGTTGGGGTTGTCCTCAACCGCATAGGGAGGCTTGGCCAGCCCGCTGGGGTCGAGCGCGATCTTGCGCGGTCCCCAGGCGCCCATGTGCAGCCAGATGGTGCCCGAACCCGGACCGCCGTTGAACAGATAGGTGATCGGCCGCGCCGTCTTGTTCGGCTCCCCGTCGAGGCTGTAGTAGGTGTAGGCCATGTAGCCTTCGACCACGCCCGTGGTGGCGTTCTTGATCGGCATCATGCCCACCCGCGCCGTATAGCTCAGCGTCTTGCCGTTGAGCGTCATCTGGTGATGGGTCTCGACCGGCGGACCGGTCTGGATCTCGGCCCCCATGCCCTTGTCCTGCGGGTTAAAGCGGAAGAAGTCGCCGACCGGACCAGTGGGCTCCTGCTGACCGCGCCGGCCCTGGGCGGGTAGCGCCACCAGCAGGCCCAGCGCCAGCGCCGGCACCAGCAGATACTTTTGATTCCAATGGGACATGTACTCTCTCCTCGTAAGCGGTTGGATTTGCAGCCTAAAAGGGGCATCCTACACTGCTTTGCGGGGAATAGATAGACCGGACGGTGCTTATGTTTGGCTAGTCATCTGCGGCTGCCACCCGTCGTCGCCTCGGCGTGCAATTGCCGGTAACGCTCCTGCATGGTGGCCGTCGGTGCGTCGTCGGAGAGTTCGATCAGCGTCAGCAGGCTGCCCAGGCGCGCGTTCAGCCGCTCGGCGGCGGGCGTGGCCGCGGCGTAGGTGGACCGCATGTCGGCGGCGATCGCCAGAGCCAGATCCAGTTGCTGCTGCAAGCCGGCCGTGGAGGTGTCGACGCGCGGGTCCATGGTCACCTGCAGCTTCTGTGCGTAACGGCGGCCGTTGACCTCCAGCACCACCCGGTACTCGCCCGGCGTGACAAAGGGTCCGCGCGGATCGGCGGGCGTGGCGTGAACGATGGCGGCGATGTTGTACTCGTGGCGGAAGGCCGGCGGAAAGTCGTAGCGCAGATCCCAGGCGATGCGGTGGAGGCCCGGAGCGCTGGAAAGCACCAGCGGCGGCGCCAGCCAGTAGTTGGGAATATCGAGCTGGGGGGCGGGCGCGGGCGGTGGCGGCGTGCTGGTCAGCGTACGCACCTTGCGGCCGGCGGCGTCGAAGATGGTGATGGTGGGCGGTTGCACGCCCGGCCCGGGGAGATAGTAGTCGAGAATCGCGCCGGCGGGCGGGTTCGTGCCCGTCGCCATCTCCGGCGGAAAGGGCGTGTCGTAGTTGACATTGGGCTGCACCCGCACCGCGGGAGCGATGGGGAACAGCGTCGGTGCCCGATCCGGCGGCGGCTGCCGCAGCGGGTTCAGGTCATCGAGAATCCAGATGCCGCGGCCGTAGGTGCCCGCGATCAGGTCGTTCTCGTAGACCTGCAAGTCGCGCACTGAGACCTGCGGCAGGTTGCGTTGCAGCGTGTTCCACCTTGCCCCGTCATCGCCGGACACGTACACGCCGCGTTCGGTGCCCGCGTACAGCAAGCCGCGCATTTCGGTGTCGGCCCGCACCACGCGCACCAAATCGTCGCTCGGGATGCCGGCGACAATCCTCGTCCAGTGCGCGCCGCCATCGGTGGTGCGGAATACGTAGGGGGCGAAGTCGCCGCGCGTATGCCGCTCGGCGGTGACGTAGGCGGTGCGCGCGTCCAGCGGAGAGCCGGCGATGGACTCAATTGCCGTGTCGAGGGGCAGGCCTACCGGCGCCGTCGGCTGCCAGGTTCCGCCGCCGTCGGGGGAGAATTGCACTCGACCGTCAGAAGTCCCCGCCCATAGACTGCCGGCCGGCGAGGCGTCGAGCGCCGAGATCGCCGCCCGCCCGCCGCCGGTGAGATCGGGGCTGATGGCCTTCCAACTCACGCCGCGGTCGTCGGTCTCCAACACCGCCTGGGCGCCGAGGAAGAAACGTTTTGAATCGCGCGGCGACTGCGCCTCGGGGCTGCCGCTGTAGCGCAGCCGCATGCCCGCCAGCTCGGCCGGAGGCGAAATGTCATAGATCTGGCGTGTGCTCCAGTTGTAGCGGTTGAGCGCCGTGCCGCCGCCGGTGGCGAAGACGAAGTTGGGATCGCTCCAGTCGGGATGGATGTAGCCGAACTCGTAGGCCCCCACCGAAGGCCGCCAATCCATAAAGGTGATCTGGCCGAAGTCGCCCTGGCTGCGCACCGCCGCCGATCCGGAATCCTGCTGCGTGCCGTAGACCCAGAAGGGGAAGCGATGGTCCACGGTGATGTGGTAGAACTGGCCGTTGGGCAGGCGGTACCAGTCCAGGTTCCACTGCCGGCCGCCGTTGAGCGAGATGGTCACGCCCTGATCCACGCCCAGGATCATGCGCTGGTTGTTGGTCGGGTCGATCCACAGCTCGTGGTAGTCGTCACCGCCCGGCGCGCCCTTGTAGGCGGCGAACGTCGCGCCGCCGTCGGTGGAGCGGTACATCGAGGTCTGCAACACATACACCGTGTCGGGCGCGCCTGGCGCCATGTAGACCTTGCTGAAGTAGCCGCTGCCCTTAATGCGGGCGTCGGTGGTTGAGCGTGACCAGCTGTGGCCCGAGTCGTCGCTGCGGTACAGGCCATCGGGGGTAATGGCAAACACGCGTGCGCCGGCGGCCGCCAGGCCGATGCGGCCGCGAAGCGGTGGCAGCCCGCCGCCGGAGACCGGTTGCCAGGTCATCCCCTCGTCGCCGGAGCGGAAGATCGCCGCGTCACTCTCCGGCGCCCCCGGCGCATGGGGCTCGAAGGCCGCCCACAATTCGCGGGCGCGGGTGCCGTTGGCCACCAGATCAATCGCCCCGGCGGTATCGGTCGTGTGCAGCACCTGCTTCCAGGTCGCGCCGCCGTCGGTCGAGCGATAGATGCCGCGCATCGGGTTGGCGGCGTAGGTATGCCCCAGCGCCGCCACCACGACCACGTTCGGGTCGTGCGGGTCAACAACGATGTTGCCGATGTGCCGGCTGTCGCCCAGCCCGATATGCCGCCAGCTGCGCCCGGCGTCGCTCGATCTGTACATCCCGTCGCCCTGGTTCACCGCCCCGCCGACGTTCACCACATCGCCTGTGCCCACGTAAACAATTTTGGGATTCGACGGCGCCACCGCAATCGCTCCGATGGAGCTGACCGGCTGCTCATCAAAAATGGGCGTCCACACCGTGCCCCCGCTGTTGGTCTTGAAGACTCCGCCCTCAGGGTTGCCGATGTAATAGGTCGAAGGATCGCTGGGCACGCCGGCCACCGCCGAAATCCGCCCCGAGCGCATCGGCCCCACCAGCCGCCAGCGCATCGCCGTGGCATTCACCGCCGGGCTTTGGGCCGCCGCCGCCGCCGCCGCCAGACACAGACCAATTACATATGCACGCATGTCGTGAGCATAACAGCGTGCCACCCCGATCAAAACCCCAGCACTTCGGCCACCCCCGCCTCCCCCAGGCTTTCGAGACGATGCCCCGGCGCGATGAGCCCGTTGACCGCTGATTCAGATCTAGCCCTCTTCATCCAGATACCGGTCAACACGGCTGGCGGGAATGACGGGGGCGTCGGGCGGCACGTCGACCACCGGGAAGCGTGAACTCCGCGCCCGCGACGGCACGGAGCTTTGCCGCTGAATCCCCCGGCGAGCCATCTCCGAGACCACAGCGCCCAGGCTGCGCCCGGAGGCTTTGGCCAGGTGCATGGCGGCTTCGTAAATGTCCCGGTCAAGGGTCAGCGTGGTGCGCATGATGTCAGGATACGTCCGGTGGAAAACGCGCGGGCCACGAGGCGCGGACCCGACCGGGCTGGGCCTCAAGGCCTTCCCAGCCTGGTCGAGCGACGGGCGGGTTGAGGGCCCCACTCCACCCGCGCCCCTGCTACCATCGTGCGAAGTCATGGCGGCGGAGGCCAAACCCGCGGCGGGGGGACGGGCGCAACTGGTGCGCGGGCTGGGGCTGCGTGGTGCGGTCGCCATCAACATGATCGACATGATCGGGGTGGGGCCCTTCATTACCCTGCCGCTGATCCTGGCCGCCATGGGCGGACCGCAGGCCATGCTGGGGTGGATTCTGGGTGCCGGCTTCGCCCTTTGCGATGGCCTCATC
>DATBPS010000070.1:0-21984 GCA_036561225.1 Terriglobales bacterium | reverse complement strand
CAGCGGCATCGGCAGCCTGACCATCCCCGACGTGATGCAGACGCGCAAGTCGGATGAGGAACTGCTGAAGGAGTCGCTGGGCGGCAAGTCGGAAAAGGACTTCCCGAACAGCGGCCGGGGCCGCGGAGGAGCGCAGGCGGGGCCGCCGCCGCGCATCATCGTGCGTTTTGTGCCCAAGGCCGAGGACCTGCTGCTGAGCGGCCTGCTCACCGGCGGGCGCGCCATCGCCGGACAGCCGGTCGTAGTGGACGCCCAGCACGGCGAGGGACACATTCTGCTGTTCGCGGCCAATCCCTTCTGGCGCAACGAAACTTCGGGCGAGTTCGCACTGGTGCTGAATGCCGCCATGAACTACAAGAACCTGGACGCCGGCAGCAAGCCGGCGGCGCCGGCGGGCGGGCGCGGGCGGCGCGGCGGGGAGTAATTTCAGCTATTCTGAACCCATGTTTGAAGAGGACACTTCTCCGCCGCCCGTCCACGATCCCACATCGGCAAGCCGTACCGCGGTAATCTGGCTGGCGGTGGCCCTGGTGGCCATCGCCGTCGCAGGGTTCTTCTGGGTGCGGCAGCAGAACCAGGCGCTCACGCAGCAGATTGCCGGCCTGAATGCGCAGACGCAGAAGCAGTCGGATGAGCTGAGCGGCCTGCAGCAGAAACTGCACATCTCCAGCTCCGAGCTGGAGCGGCTGGCATCGGTGGCCAATGAAACCCGGCAGAACGTCAGCCAGGCGCAGCAGCAGTTGGCCTCCACCCAGCGCCAGGCGGCCACCCTCGCCCAGCAGCAGCAGCAGACGGCGCAGCAGATCAGCGCCGTGCAGCAGGACACCGGCAGCAAGCTGGGGGCCATCAACGGCGCCCTGACCGGGGTCAAAGGCAACGTCGAGACCAACACCACTGACATCGCCAAAACCAAGGCCGACCTCGAGGCCACGCAGGCGAACCTGAAGCGCACCATCGGCGACCTGGGGGTGCAGAGCGGGCTGATCGCCACCACGCGCGACGAACTGGACGCGCTCAAGCGCCAGGGCGCGCGCGCCTACTTCGAGTTCACCCTCAACAAGCACGACAAGCAGCCGACCCGGGTGGGCGCCATCTCCCTCAAGCTGAAGAATGTGGATACCAAGCACGCCCGCTACACCCTGGATGTCTACGCCGACGACGCGCGCATTGAGAAGAAAGACAAGAACCTGAACGAGCCGGTGCAGTTTCTGGTGGGCAGCAAACGGGCGCTCAACGAGCTGGTGGTCTACCAGATGGACAAGAACACGGTGACCGGCTACGTCTCGGCCCCCAAATTTGCCGACGCCTCCGCCGCGCCGGCGGTGAAGAACCCGACGCGATGAACCTCACCAAGACTGCTGCCACTGTCGCCGCCGCCTGGATGATCTCCGTGGCGGCCGGCGCGCAGGCGCCGGCCACCAACCCCAACGCCGCCTGCCGCGCCTGCATCGAAGCCCACGAGCAGTTCCTTTCCAGCGATGCTCTGCAAGGGCGGGGCAGCGGCACGCGCGACGAACTGCTGGCCGCCACCTACATTGCCAGCGAGCTGCACGGCTACGGGATTGAACCGGCGGCCGAGGGCGGTGGGTACATCGAGATCGCACCGGCGCCGGAGCGGCCCCGGCGCGCCCCGCGGCCCGGCGCCACGCCCCCGGCGCCTCCCCCTCCGCCGCCGGCGGGGGCGCCGAAGCCCTCGCCCAAGCTGGGCACCACGGCCAGCGTGGTGGGAGTGCTGAAGGGCACCGATGCCAGCGCCAAGGTGCTGGTGCTGACCGCGCATCTCGATCATCTCGGCATCAACCCCAACCGTCCCTACAACGGCGATGTGATCTTCAACGGCGCCGACGATGACGCCAGCGGCTGCACGGCGGTGCTGGAGATGGCCCGCATGCTGGCGCTGGGGCCGCGCCCCAAGCGCACCGTGTACTTCGCCTTCTTTGGCAGCGAAGAGGACGGGGGATTCGGAGCCCGTTACTTTACCGAGCACCCGCCGGTGCCGCTGAGCGACATGTTCGCCAACCTGGAGTTCGAAATGATTGGCTGGCCCGATCCCAAGTCGCCGCCCCACACCCTGTGGCTGACCGGATGGGAGCGCAGCAACCTGGGGCCGCACATGGCGGAACAGGGGGCGAAGCTGGTGGCGGATCCGTATCCCGAGCAGCACTTCTTCTGCCGCTCCGACAATATTCAATTGGCGGAGGCGGGGGTGGTGGCGCAGACGGTGTCCAGCTTCGGCCTGCAGCCCATGTACCACCGCGCCGACGACGATTACTCGCATCTCGACTTCGGCCTGATGACCGAATCCATCACCTCCATGATCCAGCCGGTGCGTGATCTGTTGAACTCCAGCTTTGTGCCCGCCTGGAAACCCGGCGGCCAGCCCCAACCGGGCGAGCGCTGCCACTAGGAGACGCCATGAAAATTGCCTCCGCACTCCTGCTTGCCGCCGCCTGCGCGACGGCTGCGGCGCAGTGCCCGCACAACTCCTACGCCATCAAGAACGCCACCGTCATCACGGTGTCGGGATCGAGGCTCACCGGCGCCAGCGTGGTGATGTGCAACGGCGTGATCACCGCCGTGGGCGCGGACGCGGCGATTCCCGCCGATGCCGAGGTGCTCGACGCCACCGGCTTGACCGTCTACCCCGGCTTCGTGGATGGCTTCAGCCAATACGGGCTGCCGGAGGAGCGCGCAGCCGGGCGCGGCGCGCGGCCGGATGGCGCCGAGGTCGCGGCGGCGCAGGCGCGCGAGATTGCCGCCACCCTGGACGGCATCCCGGTCAATGATCCGCGGCGGTATCTTGATCCCCAGCCCGAGGGAGTCGAATCCGACCGCCGCACGGCGGAACTGCTCGATCCCCCGGCCACGCTGCATGCGGTGCGCGACAGCGGCGTACTGGCCTCGCTGGTGGCCCCGGCCGACGGCATCTTCAAGGGCGAAGCCGCTTTGGTCAATCTGGTCGGTCCGGATGCCCCGGCCATGCTGATTCAGCCGCGGGCGGGACAGGTGATCGAGTTGCGGCCGGCCGGCGGCGGCGGCGATGGCTATCCCGCGTCGGTGATGGGGGCGGTGGCGGTGTATCGCCAGACGCTGCTCGACGCCCAGCGCCTGCAAACCGAGATCGGCATTTATCAGAAGGCCGGGGAAAAGGGACTGCCGCCGCCCCACTATGATCCCAAAACCAGCGCCCTCATCCCGCTGCTCGAGCATCAGCAGGCGGCATACTTCGTCGCCAGTGATTGGGATGCGATCCTGCGGGCCTTGAAGCTGGCCGACGAATTCCACCTGACCACACCCACCATCATCGGCGCCACCGAGGCCGACAAGGCCATTCCGCAGTTGCAGGCGGCCCACGCGGCCGTCCTGGTGTCGCTCTCGTTTGCCCCGGCGGCGGCGGCGGGCGGCGGCTTCGGCCGCGGAGGCGCCAGTCCGGAAGAACAGGCCCGGCAACGCCAAGCGGCAGAGGCCGTGCCGGCCGCCCTGGCCAAAGCCGGCGTCACCTTTGGTTTCGCCACCTACGGCATGACCGCGCGCCAGCAGGTGGTCGAACAGGTCAAGGCGGCGATGCGGCGCGGGCTGAGCGAGGCCGACGCCTGGAAGGCACTGACCCTGTGGCCGGCGCAGATCGTCGGTGCAGGGAATCAGTTGGGCTCGATTGAGGCCGGCAAGATCGCCAATCTGGTGGTGGCCAGCGGCGATCCTTTGACCGGCGACAGCAGCAACCAATGGATTGTGGCCGATGGCCGGCTGCTGCCGGTGCATCCCGCCGAACGGCCCGCACGCGGCGGCGATCGCGCCGCGGGAGGAACCCAATGAACCGCTGCTTCCGCTACGCAGCCCTTCTCACCCTGGCGGCGCTGCCGCTGGCGGCACAGGCTTATCCCACACCGCAGCAGGCGGCCGGACTGGCCGCGCCCGGGGACATGCTGATCTCCAACGCCACCGTGCTGACCGCCTCCCATGGCCGGCTGGAGAACACCTCGATTCTGGTGCGCGCCGGCAAGATCACCGCCATCGGCCCGAAGCTGACCGCGCCGGCGGGGACGCCGGTGATAGACGGCACCGGCAAGTTCGTCATTCCCGGCATCATTGACGAGCACTCCCACACTGCCGTGGACGGCGGCGTGAATGAGGGCGCGCCCTCGGTGAGCGCCATGGCGCGCATCAAGGATGTCATCAACCCGCACGACATCAACATCTATCGCCAACTGGCGGGCGGGGTGACGATCATCCATATCTTCCACGGTTCGGCCAACGAGATCGGCGGCGAGGATGCGGTGGTGCGCTTAAAGTGGGGCCTGCCGGTGGACGAGATGCTGTACCCCAATGCCCCGCAGGGGATCAAGTTCGCCCTGGGCGAGAACCCCAAACAGACCGCCAACCCGCATGGCCGCTATCCGGCGACACGGCAGGGGGTAAACGACGCCATCCGCACCACCTTCATCGCCGCCCAGGAGTACCGGCGGCGCTGGGATGACTATCATGCCGCCGTGGCTCGAGGGGAAACTGTCTATCCGCCGCGCACCAACCTCAATCTGGAACCCATCGTCGGCATTCTGGAGGGCAAGGTGCTGGTGCACTCCCACTCCTACGTATCGGCGGAGATGCAGGGGCTGATTGACATCAGCGACGAATTTCATTTCCATATCGCCACGCTGGAGCATTGTCTCGAGGCTTATAAAATTGTCAACGAGATCAAGGCCCACAACATCGGCTGCTCGACCTTTGCCGACGACTGGAGCTACAAGATGGAAGCGGTGGACGGCATCGCCTACAACGCCGCGCTGCTGGAGCACAAGGGGGTGCGGGCGGCGATCAACTCCGACTCCGACGAGCGCGCCCGCCGCCTCTACCAGGACGCCGCCAAGGTCATTCACTACGGCGATGTGACCGAAGAGCAGGCGCTGCAAACCATCACCCTCAACCCGGCGTGGATGCTGGGCATTGATAAAACCGTGGGTTCGATTGACGTTGGGAAGGACGCCGATTTGGCCATCTTCAACGGCGATCCCTTCGGTCCCAGCGCGCTGGTGGAGAAGACCATCATTGACGGCCGGGTGTTCTTCGACCGCGCCCAGGACCTGGCCAACCGCAAGCCGGTGGCGATGTACGAACGGTTGTTCAAGCCACCGCTCAGCCTGGGGCTGGCGGACGACGGAGGTGGGCAATGAAGTCACGCCTTTTATGGATCCTCGCGGCCGGCGCCGCGGCGCTGGTGGCGCAAGCGCCGCAGCCGCGCGCGGTGGCCATCGTGGATGCCCGCATCGTGCCGGTGGGCGCGCCGGTCATCGCGCAAGGCACGATCGTGTTTGCCCACGGCAAAATTACCGCACTGGGAACGCACGTCGAAGTCCCCAAGGGCGCGGAGATCATACGCGGCAAGGGCCTGGCCGTTTATCCCGGCATGCTCGATGCCGACACCACGGTGGGCATCGCCGAGGTGAGCGGCCACGCTCCCGGCACCATGGATGTCAACGAGCTGGGTGATTTCAACCCCCAGTTGGTGAGCGGCAAGTCGGTCAACCCGACCAGCGACATCCTGGGCACGGTGCGGGCAAACGGCGTGACCACGGTGCTGGTAGCCATGCGCGGGGGACGCATCTCCGCCCAGGCTTCGCTGGTGGATCTGGGCCTGTATACAAACGACGAGATGAATCTGGAGCGGAAAGCCGCCCTGTGGATCAACTTTCCGTCGTCGCGCGGCGGCCGCGGGGGCCGGGGTGGCGCGGCCGCGGGTGGTTCCACCGCGCAGCAGTTGCAGCAGTTGGCCGACTACTTCGCGGCCGCGCGGCGCTACGCGCCCATCGCCGGCAAGACGCAGTTTCCGCAGCCGGCCATGGCGGCCATGGCGCCTTATGCAACCGGGGCCGCACCGGTGATTTTTTCGGTCAGCAGCGCCCCCGACATCCGCGCCGCCATCAAGTTCGGGCAGGAGCAGCACCTGAAGTTCATCCTTGCCGGCGCGCTCGATGCCTGGCAGGTGATTCCCGAAATCAAGGCCGCCGGTTGCGCGGTGCTGTATGGGCCGCTGACCAGCATGCCGTCGAGCGAGAACGACCCCTACGACGCCATCTACACCACCCCGGCCGCGCTGGCCCGGGCGGGCATCCCCTTTGCCATCGTGACCGGGTCGGCGGCCGACAGCCGCAACCTTCCCTACAACGCCGCCCTGGCCGAAGCCTACGGCCTGGCGCCGGCGGCCGCGCTCGAGGCGGTTACCATCTCGCCGGCGAAGATCCTGGGTGTGGACAGCCAGGTGGGAACGCTGGCGGTGGGCAAGCGCGCGAATCTGATGGTCACCAGCGGCGATCCGCTGGACCCGCGAACGCAGATTCAGTCGGTCTACATTGACGGCCTGTTGATGCCGCCCAGCAAGCACAAGCGGCTCTACGATCAATGGATGGCGAGGCCCGACGGGGGCAAGTGATGAAGCTGGCAGTGTCGGCGTTGGTGGTTGCGCTTGCAACGGGCGCCGCCGCCGCGCAGCAGGGGCGCAGGTCCATTATGTGATCAAGGCCCTTCCGGACGATGACGGCGATGGATGCGCAATTTCGCACGGATGGACGTCCGCCAGGCCGTTTGCCCGCCTGCGGCGCTGCAAAGCATTGGCTCTCCTGTGCGGGAATGCTCTACGGGATGTTACTGGGCGCTCTGAGCCCGTCGGGCCTCGCTGCCCAGGCTCCGCAGCTCGGCGATGCCCTCGCTGCCCGACCAGCAACACTGGGCGAAATTCGGTCTGTTCTGGATAAAATACCAAGCTGCAGCGAGTACCTGCGTCAGCCGCCAGTCGAAGGTGCCGGCGCAACGTTCGTTCCCGCCATGCGTGCGGAGGGGATCGCCCGTGCGCACTTCGTGATCGGGGCTGACTCTCTTTTCCCCAAACCGCTCGGGTTAAGAATTCTTCACGTAATCTATTTTTCGGATTACGACGGCCCTTCGTCCCAAATTACCGATCGTCGCCGCCTGAGCAGCATTGAGTCCACGCCGCTTGCAGCAGCGCTGCGGACACGGGCGCTTGGCCTGGCGCACAATTTTCCAGCCGCATTTGACACCGCTGAAATGCGCTCTCCCACAAACGAGAGAGAAGAAGCCAAGTTCACTGCCGACGAAGAAATTGATGCCGATTCTTGGATGCGGAGCCTCGACGGCCCCTACAACGACCCGCTAGCTGCGTTCTATCCCCGGATGGCTGGACCTGGAACGCCGGAAGGGGCGGTTGCCCGCCAGGATACAGAGGCGCTGAGCACGGCGACCATGAACGCCTCCCTGGGGGAGGTGACTCTGAACCGGCTTTTGTTGTTGGCGTCCAGCTCCGTTCGAAACATGACTGGCGTGATTCAGATCCTGCGGGAGCTGGGTGCAGACCCCAATCAGGTGGTGACCATATGGTTTGGTAGAGGGCAAAAGATGCTCCCCCTTACCCTCGCGGTTCACGGCTCGGCTTGCAACGTCGCGGCACTTCTGGCGGTGGGGGCGAACCCAAACTTGAGGGATGGATTGGGCCACAGCGCGCTGGAGATTGCCCTTGAGCAGGGGCGCGACGATATCGCGCGTATTTTACGTGCCGGCGGTGCTGTGCCACATTGACCCGCTGGTGGCCGCCGGCGCGGCCCCGCGTCTGGCGGTGCAGGGAAAGCGAGATGTCGGGCGGGGCCCGCCGGGGGCCCGCGCCTATAAGTGCCCCCGTGCCAATACATGCCTCCAGCGCCAAGCAATGAACCGAATTCCCGGCTGGTGCGTAAGATGGCTCATGCGGGATTTTCGGCTGGCGTTTCGGCGGTTGGTCCATCAGAAGGGGTTCGCTCTGGTGGCCATATTGACCCTGGCGGTGGGGATTGGGGCCAACACGGCCATTTTTTCGCTGGTGGACGGGGTGCTGTTGCGCCCGCTTGCCTATCCCCAGCCGGAGCAGCTGGTTTCGCTCGACGAATCTATTCCCCAGTTCGTGGGCAAGTACCCGTTTTTCCCGGTTAACGCTTCGTCGTTTCACGCCTGGGAGCAGCAATCCAAGTTGTTGTCGGGGATTGCCATCATGCAACCCAGCAACTGGGTGATGACCGGCAATGGCGAACCGCAGCAGGTCAACGGCGCGACGATATCCGCGGGCATGTTCAAGGTGCTGGGCGTGTCGCCCCGGCTGGGACGTAACTTTCTGGCCAGTGAGGACCTGCACAACCAGAACCACGTCGTCATCCTGTCGGATGCCTATTGGCGCTCCCAGTTTCACGCCGATGCGGGCATCCTGGGCCGCACCATTGACCTCGACGGTACCGCCTGCCAGGTTGTGGGAGTCATGCCGCCCGAATTTCCGTTCCCGCACGGGGAGGAGTTGGGATCATTCTTCGACAGCGGGCTGAATGGCGGGCCGATGCAGATTTTTCGGCCGGCGGGAGTGGATTTTGCCACCGCTCAGGTGGTGGGGAACTTTAACTATCTCTCTTTCGCCCGGCTCAAGCCGGGGGTTACTGCCACCCAGTTGCGCGCCGAGCTGGACGTCATCACCGCCAACATGATGGCCGCACGGCATGCGCCGGCCGGCATCACCGTCAACGCCGTGGTGACGCCGCTGCGCGACCTGATCGTGGGTGACCACGGGCTGGGGTTGTGGATGCTGCTGGCGGCGGTGGGGGCAATACTGCTGATCGTCTGCCTGAACCTGGCGAACCTGCTGCTGGTGCGGGTGCACGGACGTGGGCATGAGCTGGCGATTCGGTTGGCGCTGGGGGCCAGCCGCTCACGGCTGATCCGGGAGACGGTGGCCGAGGGACTCCTATTGTCCGTCTGCGGCGGGGTGCTGGGGGTGCTGGGCGCGCAGGCGGCGCTGCGCTGGCTGGTGGCGGCGGCGCCATCCGGCATTCCGCGTCTGAACGAAGTCGGGTTGAACCCGGTGGTGCTGGCATTTGCGGTGGGGGTGGCGCTGATCTGCGGGGTGCTGTTCAGCCTGTGGCCGGCGCTGCGCTCGGCGGGGGCTGATCCGCAATCGGCTCTGCGCTCGGGTGGGCGCAGCGCCAGCGACAGCGGGCAGCGGCTGAGAGCGCGGGCCTGGCTGGTGGGGGCGCAGACGGCGCTGGCGGCGCTGGTGCTGGTGGTGGCGGGATTGTTGACGGCCAGTTACTGGAACCTGCTCGATGTGAACACCGGTTTTCAGCCCCATGACGTAGTCACGGCTGAAGTGGAGTGGGAGGGCAGCCACAACCAGCGAGTGCAGTTTTTCAAGAACACCCTGGACAAGCTGGGCGGGCTGCCGGGCGTGAGTGCGGTGGGGTTGATTGACACCATTCCCACGCAGGGCGTCAATGACACCGATCTGCTTTCGCGCCCGGGCGACTCCCGCCGGCTGGTGGACCGTCCGCTGGCCGCCTACAGCGCGGTCAGCCCGGGATATTTTCAGGCGATGGGTATCCCGCTGATCGAGGGCCGGACGTTTACGGAGGCCGAGGTGGAGGCGGCGGGCGTTCCCGCGCCCAAGACGGGCGCCGCGCCGCCGATTGCCGCGCTGGTTTCGGCCTACACCGCGGCGCAACAGTGGCCCGGGCAGGACGCGCTGGGCAAGCAATTTGGCCAGAGCGAGCCGGAGAAGCAGTTGTTCACCGTGGTGGGGGTGGTGGCCGACGTGCGGGCGCAGGGGCTGGAGAAGACGCCGGGGTTGGCCATCTATCTGCCCTACACCTACAACGTGCCGGGCGGCATTGCGGTGGCGATGCGCACCACGGTCCCGCTGACGGCGCTTGCGCCCCGGGTACGCAGCGCGGTGTGGAGCGTGCAGCCGGCGGCGGCGATTCCGCGCATCCAGACGATGGGCGATGTGGTATCGGCGTCGGTGGCCGGGCGGCGCTTCCAACTCTCGCTGGTGGTGGTGTTCGCTTTCTGCGCCTTGTTTCTGGCGGCGCTGGGCATTTACGGCGTGATCGCCTACTCCATCGAGCGGCGCACCGGTGAGATCGGCATCCGCATGACCATGGGCGCGAGCACCGGCGACCTGGTGGCCATGGTGATGCGCCAGGGACTGATGCCGGTGTTTGCCGGCCTGCTGGCCGGGCTGGCGGCGGCGTTGGCGCTGGGCAAGGTGATGGCCAGCCTGTTGTTCGGCATCCACGCCGGCAACCCGCTGGTGATCGCCGCCATCAGCCTGGTGTTGCTGGCGGTCGCGGCCGTGGCCTGCGCCATTCCCGCGCGCCGGGCCACGCGGGTGAGCCCGGTGAGCGTACTGCGGTCATGAGCCTAGTTTCGGCGCTGCGTCGCGACCGCGGCTTTGCGCTCATCGCCATCGCCACCCTGGCGATGGGACTGGGGGCGTGCACCGCCGTGTTCACGCTCACCGATTCCGTTCTGCTGCGCCCACTGAACTATCCCCACCCATCGCAACTCATCTCCATCCACGAGTCCATTCTCGAGTTCGCCCAGCAGTATCCGGTGATTCCGGTCAACGCCGCCTCCTTTGCGGCCTGGCGCGAGCGCTCGCAAACCCTGGAGAGTCTGGCGCTGGTGGAACCGGACACGTTTGACCTCACCGGCGCGGGGCAGCCACAGCAGGTGGTCGTGGATTCGGTCTCGGCATCCATGCTGCATGTCCTGCAGGTCGCGCCGCGACTGGGGCGTGACTTCACCGCCGCTGAAGACCAGCCACAGAAAAATCACGTCGTCATCCTCACCGACGGTTTCTGGCGCTCCCGGTTCCATGGCGATCCCGGCGTACTGGGACACACGCTGGATCTCAATGGCCGGCCCAATGAAGTGATCGGCGTGCTGCCCGCCGATTTCCGCTTCCCGCAAGGCGAGGAGTTCGGACCGATGGTCGCCGGCAACGCCAGCGGCCCCGTGCAGATGCTGCGGCCCATCGGGCTAGACCTCGTGCATCCGGAAATGGGTTCGTGGAACTACGGGGTGTTTGCGCGCCTGCGGCCGGGAGCGACCCTGACGCAGGCGGGGGCGGAACTGCAGGGCATCACGGCGGTGATGCTGACCGCGGGCAAGGCGCCGATTCAGAGAGTCAATATTGTCGTCACGCCGCTACGCGACCAGATCGTGGGCGCCAGCGCGTTTGGTTTGTGGTTGTTGCTGGCGGCGGTGGGCGCCATTCTGTTGATCGTGTGTCTGAACCTGGCCAACCTGATGCTGGTGCGCATGCAGGCCCGCAGTCACGAACTGGCCATCCGCCTGGCGCTGGGGATTCGCCGGTCGCGGCTGCTGCGCGAAGCCATGGGCGAGGGCGTGATGCTGGCGCTCGGGGGCGGGGCGATGGGGCTGATGCTGGCCTGGTGGGCGGTGCGCGGCGTAGTGAGGCTGGCGCCGGCGGCGCTGCCGCGGCTGGCCGAAGTGGGCCTTCATCCCGAGGTGGTGCTCTTTGCGTTGATGCTGGCGGCGGGCAGCGGGGCGCTCTTCAGTCTGGGGGCGGCTTGGCGGGCGGCGCGCACCGATCCGCAGACGGCGTTGAGGGCGGGGGGACGGGGGTTGAGCGAGGGCCGCGAGCGGCTGCGGGCGCGCTCCTGGCTGATCGCCGCGCAATCGGCGCTGGCGGCGCTGCTGTTGATCGTCGCCGGACTGCTGGCCTCGAGTTATTGGCATCTGAGTAACGTTCCCACCGGCTTCGACCCCGGCCATGTGCAGACCGCCCAGGCGGAGTGGGCGGCGGGATCGCGCACGCAGCGCAACCGTTTTTACACCGCGGCGTTGGAGAAACTGGCGGCGCTGCCCGGGGTGCGGAGCGTGGGACTGGTGAGCCGGCTGCCGCTGCAGGCCTCGGGCGACACCAGCGTGCTGGCCATGCCCCACGATACCCGCCCCATGTCGGAGCGCCCCCTGGCGCAACGTCGCAGCGCCAGTGCCGGGTATTTTGCGGCCATGGGCATTCCGCTCCTGCGTGGACGGGTGTTTACCGATGCCGATCTGGCGGCCGCCGGCGAACGGCGGGGCCTGACGCCGGCGATCATCAGCGCCCGCATGGCCAGCCAACTCTGGCCCGGCCGCGATCCGCTGGGGCAACAATTCGGCTGGAACGACAACGGCAATCCGCAGGACACCGTGATCGGCGTGGTGGGGGATATCCGCTCGCGCGACCTCAGCCTGGCGCCGGAGTTCACCGTGTACCAGCCTTACACGTTGAACGGAGACACTCCGGTGGAGTTCGTTGTGCGCGGCTCGACCAGTGCGCCCGCGGCGGCCACCGTGCGCCAGACCTTGTGGAGGGTGCAGCCGGCGGTGGCCATCCCGCAGGTGGAATCCATGGACGCCGTGGTCGCCGCTTCCACCGCCGCACGCCGTTTCCAACTATGGCTGGTGCTGGGCTTTGCGGTGTGCGCGCTGCTGCTGGCGGCGCTGGGGATTTACGGCATTCTGGCTTATGCGGTGCAGCGCCGCGCGGCGGAGATCGGCATCCGCATCACGCTCGGGGCGCGGGCCTCGAGCCTGATCGGCATGGTGCTGCGTCAGGGATTGACCCCGGTGCTGGCGGGCCTGCTGGCCGGGGTGGGCGCCTCGCTGGCCGCGGGCAAGTTGCTGACCAGCCTGCTCTTCGGCGTCCAGCCCGCCGACCCGTTGGTCATCGCCGGCGTCAGTGTGCTGCTGCTCATCGTCGCCGCCCTGGCCTGCGCCCTGCCCGCCCGGCGCGCCACCCGCGTCAGTCCGGTGAGCGTGCTGCGGAGCTAGTAGTGGGGCGCGCGGATGACTGCTCCGGCCGGGGTTGATCTGACCAGCCTCCGGGCTTGATCAACCCGCGTAGGTCCATGGGGTTCATTCGGAGCGGCCCTCGACATGCCTCGGCCGTTGCATTGTAAACAACCGCTCTCACAAATGGGAATAGGATTACCGGAGCATTTTCCTGGGTGAACTGCCGTAGTTGATCTACCGTTCCGTCGGGCGTGGAAAATCTACCCAAAACCTCAACACTAACTCGGTAAGGAAGGTGCCCCGGCGGCGGCAGGAGAGAGAGCGTCATTCGCAGTTCCGACCGCTTTGCGTGCTCATCGATGCCCATGCGCAATTCAATCCCCGCCTGGTCAGAACCAGGGGGAGAACCAGCATCAACCTGTATACTGCCGCCATCTGAGAGATCGTGGAACTGTAGGTTCAGAAGACAGAAATGGTCGAAAGAGAATCGCGGCGCAGTCTCCGCTGCGCTCTTGGCGGAATGCGGCTGACTCGCACGCTTTGACGGGGAACTCTTAGCCATGGCGCTAAGCCATCCCCATCCCTTGGCCAAGCTCAAGACTTGGAGCTTGGGCCTCCGCCAAAGGCAGGCGTGCGGACGCGCTGTCCCATCCGGCGACAATCAGGTCGCCCTGATCGTCCTTGCTTACGGCATATCCCACAAATTGAAGATTCGAGGAACTCGTAAATGACCACGGTTGCTTCCACCACGCGGGCAGTCTGGGGCAAGGGTGCTCTGCCGGCTCAATGGACACAATGAATCGACCACGCAGGGCTTCTACAAGCCGCTCCAGGGTGCCAAGCGTGACATTCGCCTCACCACTCTCGACCCGCGCGATCGCTGACTGGCTGGTCCGTGCGACCTCTGCAACCTCGGACTGTGACATTCCACGGAACAGCCGCAGGTGCAATAGATTGTCGGAGACGTGGTAGGCAACCTGGTTATCCCACTTCAACTGAAACTCTGGAGACCGATAAAGCTCAAGGAGTGGGGAGGGGGAGTTCCGCGATTCGACTACGGCCGGAGAAAATTCCTTCGAGCCGAGCCGCTGCGGTGCTTGCGTCCCGTGGGTCTTCTTTGTCCTTTTTCTTGCACTTTGCGTGGAGATAGACGAATTGCGATTGCGCCTGGTCAACATAGAAATAAAGCCTCCAGCAGCTCGGTTTGCACTTCAACAGCCAGACCCCAGCGTGGCACGTAGCAACTACTCGTTTTTGTCCGCCACACTTAAACTCCTGCTTTGCTCTTGGCCATCCAAACGTCTCCAATCGCCGCATCACTTTCAAGGCTGCTGTTGCGCTAGCACCTGCAGCGACGAGCGCAACCGAAGCAGGCCGGTAGAACTGCCCGTCCTCACGCGGCTCGGCCACCTCAAAGCTGCGCCACCATCCTGCTTGGATGCGGGCGGCGGGAGATGAGGATTCCATATTATACCTTTAAAAGTATAACGGTGACGTGTCAGTTTGTGGAGGGGCTGACGTGGCGGTCGGGGAGGGCGCAGACAGAGCGGCAAACCCGGCAGCAACCGACGTTCCGGGTCGAAAGGATGACCGAAATGGAACCTTCATCACTACTGGGACATGCGCAAGCGCAGCACTAGTCATTAGCCCGCCGTGCTGGCTGCCGCGGTCGCGAAAAAGCTTTCTACTTCGCTCAGGTTTTCGGCGCGGGCGAACTCCGGCAGGCTGCGCAGGAATTGGGCGCCGTAGGACTTGGTGCGGATGCGAGGGTCGAGCAGCGCCAGCACGCCGCGGTCGTGGGTGGAGCGGATGAGGCGGCCGAAGCCCTGCTTGAGGGACAGCACGGCTTCGGGGATCTGGAACTCGGCGAAGGCGTTGCGGCCCTCGCGTTTGAGCGCGTCTATACGGGCGGCCACCACCGGGTCATTGGGGGCGGCGAAGGGGAGGCGATCGACGATCACCAGGCTCAACTGCTCGCCCTGCACGTCCACGCCCTGCCAGTAGCTGCTGGTGGCGATCAGCACCGCGCCCGGGGTGGCGCGAAACTTCTCCAGCAGAGCGTGACGCGGAGCCTCGCCCTGGGTGAGCAGGGGGAAGGGGGTGCGGCCGTCGAGCGCCTGACTGAAGGCCTGCATCTGGCGATAGCTGGTGCACAGCAGAAAGGCGCGGCCGCGCGAGGCGGCGAGCAGGCGGGCAATCTCTTCCGTGGCGGCGGCGGTGAAGTCGGGGGAGTTGGGCTCGGGCAGATGCCCGGGGATGTAGAGCAGGGCCTGGCGCTGGTACTGGAAGGGCGAGGCGACCGTCAGTTCGCGGGCATGATCGAGGCCGAGACGCTCGCGCACGTAGTCGAACCGGCCCTCGACGGTGAGGGTGGCCGAGGTGAGGATCACCGAGTCGGTGGATTCGAACAGCAGCTCGCGGATGCGCGGCGCAACGTCGATCGGTGATGCCGAGGCGTACACGCCACGGCCGCGGCGCTCCACCCAGTAGACCACGCCGTCTTCGTCCGACTCGAGAATGAAGGCCAGCGCGCGCCGCATCTCTTCCAGGCGGCGCATGAGCGTATGGATCTCCTCCGGCTTTTCGTGGAGCGCTTCCAGCCCGGACTGGATATGCCCGGCGGCCAGCATGAAGCCGTCATAGGAGTCGGATTCATCCATCAGGAACTGTTCGCGGTCGGTGAGCGGGGCGCGGCCGTCGCCACGGGCCAGTTTCAAAAACAGCTTCTGCGCGGCCATGCGCAGCCGCTCCGTGCGCTCGATCATTTCGGTTTGCGGGCCGGGCAAGAGCTGCAGACGATGGCGGGCGTCGCGGGCCCAGTCTTCGATCTGATGGCTGCTGACGCTGACGCCGAAGTACTGGGCCGCCGCGCCTTCCAGCTCGTGCGCCTCATCGAAGACGACGGCTTCATAGGGCGGCAGTACGCCGGGCAGTTCCTGGCGCTTGAGCACCAGGTCGGCGAAGAACAGCGCGTGGTTGACCACCACCAGCTCGGCTTCCGCCGCGCGCTGGTGCAGGCGGGTGACGAAGCACTCCTCAAACAGCGGGCACTTGCTGCCCGTACAGGTCTCACGGCGGGCGTTGAGGCGATGCCAGAGCGGGGCGTTCTCCGGCAGGAAGTCGAGTTCGGCCTGATCGCCGATCTCCGTTTGCGCCGCCCATGCGCGGATCTTCTGATACTGCTCCAGGCCGTCCAGCTCGAGCAGGACCGGCTGCGACTCCAGCTCGCGGATCTTCTGCTTGCAGGCGTAGTTCTGCCGCCCTTTCATGCTGATGATGTTGAGGTTCCGGCCGAGAGAGGCGGCCAGCAGGGGGACGTCCTTGTTGATCAACTGTTCCTGGAGGTTGCGGGTGCCGGTGGAGAGCAGCACCCTCCGGCCGCTCTGCAGCACCGGCAGCAGGTAGGCCAGCGTCTTGCCGGTTCCGGTTCCGGCCTCGACCAGCAGATGGCGGCGCTCGGCCAGCACTTCGGCGACCGCCTTGGCCATCTCCAACTGGCCGGGCCGGTGTTCATAGGCGGGATGGGCCTTTTGCAGCAGCCCGCCCCGGCCGAAGAAGTCATAGAGGCTGGGTGGGGCCATATAGAGAGTGTAAAGGGGGCAGGGAGGACAGAATCAGCTATCATAAGTGTTTATGGCCAAGCCGTCGTCCCCGAAAGCCCAGCGGTCCGCCAAGCCGGTGAAAACGGCCAAGTTAGCCGCCGCACCGAAGCCCAAAGCCGGAAAGAACGGTAACGGCAAAGCGACCGCGCCTGCCAAGAACGGCGGCGGCAAGGCGGCCAAGCCGCTGCCGCCCGCCAAGGCCACGCCTCCGGCCAAGGCCGGGAAAGCGGCCCCCGCGCCCCCACCCAAGCCCGCTCCGGTAGACAAGAAGACCAAGCAGCAGCAGGAGTTCGAGGCCAAAATGCTGCATATGGTGGCGGAGGAGATGGCGATTGAGGAAGCCGAGCTGACCCTCAACGCCAACTTCCGTGACGACCTCAAGCTGGACGAAATTGATATTGCCGAGCTGCTGATGCAGGCCGAAATCACCCACAACGTGGCTCCCTTTAACGAAGCCGACTGGGAAGCCTGCCTGACCATCGCTGATTTCCTGCGCATGGTGGGCAAACGGGTCGAGGCCAAGCGCGCCCGCAAGGCCGGCAAGTAACCGAGTGACTGCAGTCCGCAAGACTCCGGCGCGCAAGTCCAGGCCCGGCCGCGGAGGCCGCTGGTGGCTGCTGGTCCTGGTCATTCTAGCCGGGGTGTGGGCATGGTTTTTCTTTATGCACCGCCCCGCGTGGAACCACTTGGTGGGCGACCTGTGGCCAGGGCATCAGACCGCCGCCAACCCGTGTGGCACACCCTTGCCGGCGATGGCGGGCGGAGCTCTGGCGGCCTCGCACACCGGCAAGCTGGTGACCATTGAGGAGTTGCAGAAGCTGTCCGCAGCCACGGCGCCGGCTATTTACAAGGTGCAAGCGCGGCTGCTGGATATCTCGCAGGACGGGACGCAGGTACGGCTGCATCTGGGATCGCTGGTGAACGCCAGCCTGACGCTCGATGCCTGGATTCCGGGCGCGGGCTGTGGCGCCGCACAGGAAGACACGGCGCTGTACGACGAGCTGCGCGAGATCGCGGCCTTGCGTTTTGGCCCCTTGCAAGCCACGCCCGCCGCCCCGAAAGAGCCCACCCAGGTGCTGGTCACCGGGGCGCTTTCGCCAGTGGGCGGCTATCTGGCTCTGCGGCCGGTGCTTGACCTGCACGTACAAGAAGCTCAATAAAATCCTGGTAACCAACTGTCGGCGGGGCGGTTTCCGCGTATAGGCTTTCAGGGAGGATTGTGCCCGTGCTGAAGGACATTCGCTTCGCTCTGCGCATGCTGCGCCGCTCGCCCGGCTTCACCGCCATGGCCCTCGTGGTTCTCGCCCTGGGGATCGGCGCCAACACCGCCATCTTTAGCCTGGTCAACGCCGTCCTGTTGGAACCGTTGCCGTTCCGGAACCCCAGCCAACTGGTCCGGATGTACGAAACCGAGCGCGCCCCCGGCAACTATCCGCTCTCCGGCCCCGATTTCCCTGACTGGAAGACGCAGAGCCGGCTGTTCGCCGACATGACCCTGATCAACTATGCCCGCAGCATGAACCTGACCGGCGGCGGCGAGCCGGCGCGGGTGATCGTGCAGCCGGCGGAGAGCAACTACTTCCAACTGCTGGGAGTACAACCGGCGCTGGGACGCATGCTGCAGCCAGCGGCGGACGAAGCGGCTCCAGCGCGGGAGGCGGTGCTCAGCTACAGCGCGTGGAAATCACGCTTCGGCGGGGAAACCGCGGCGGTGGGTCGTTCGATTACCCTGGATGGCGCCGCCTACACGGTGGTGGGGGTTGCGCCCGCCAGTTTCAATCTCGATCCCAGCGTGCAGCTGTGGGTGCCGTTGGCCATGAATGCCAGTGGCCTGGGCCAGCGCGGCAACCACTCGTTTATGGCCATTGGGCGGCTGAAAGCGGGGGTGACCGTGACCCAGGGGCAGAGCGAAATAGCGGCCATCGCCGCCCGGCTGGAAAAGCAGTACCCGGCTTCCAACACCGACACCGGGGCGCGCATCTTCCCGCTGCGCGATCGTCTGGTGGGTGCTTCGCAACGGGCTTCGCTGCTCACCCTGCTGTGGGTGGTGGGGCTGGTGCTGCTGATTGCCTGCGCCAATCTGGCCAACATGCTGCTGGCGCGGGCGCTGGGACGGCAAAAGGAGATCTCGATCCGGCTGGCGCTGGGCGCGAGCCGCGGCCGCATCCTGCGACAACTGCTCACCGAGTCGGTGCTGTTGGCGCTGGCGGGAGCGGCGGGCGGGGCGGTGTTGGCGGAGTTGGGGGTGCGTGCGGTGCTGGGTCTGAAGGCGTTTACCTTGCCGCAGTTCAACCCCATCCATGTAGATGCGACGGTGCTGGCGTTCACCGCCGGACTGGCGGTGGCGGCCGGCATTCTGTTTGGCCTGGCCCCGGCGTGGCAGTTGTCGCGCCCCCGCATCAATGACCAGCTCAGCGGCGCGGGCGCGCTGGCGGGCGGCCACCGCAAGCGCTGGCTGAGCGACAGCCTGATCGTCGCCGAAGTGGCGCTTTCGTTGTTGCTGCTGGTCGGGGCCGGGTTGTTCATCCAGAGCTTTTCGCGGCTGCGCTCCAGCAACATCGGCATCCAGCCCGAGGGGGTGCTGACGGCGGCTGTGAACCTGCCGGAAGCAGGCTATAAAGCGCCCCAGGTTCAGCAGTTCGAACGCAATCTATTGGACCGCCTGCGGGCCATCCCGGGCGCCACCCAGGTGAGCCTGACCGGCGCCTTGCCGCTCGAAGGCCAGAGCAATGGCTACATAACTCTAGCGGGCCAAACCACGGTGGAGCAGGCCCTGGTGGAATGGAACGAAGTCAGCGAGGGCTACTTCAAGACTTTCCAAATTCCCTTTGTCCACGGGGCCGACTACACCAGCGCCGATCTGAACGCCTGGAACCGTCTCTACACCGCCTACGCCGCCGAGCACATGGACATGCAGGCGCTCAACAGCCAGACGCTGCCAGTGATTGTCAACCGCGCCATGGTGGATCACTTCTATCCCGGCAAAGACCCCATCGGCCAGCGCTTCCGCCGCGGCGGCGACGGACCGTGGTTGACCATCAAGGGCGTGGTGGACAATGTGGCGGTGAACGAATTGGGCGAAGCGCCCTTTCCCCAGGCCTACTTCCCCATGAGCGGCCTCGACAATGCCTTCCACCTGGCGGTGCGTTCGTCCTTGCCGCCGGCGGCAATAGCCGAAGCCATGCGCAATGCCGTCTCGGGGCTGGATGCCAACCTGCCGTTGTACGACGTGCGCAGCATGGACCAGTTGGCGGATGCCTCCGTCGCCGGACAGGCATTTCAGAAGTGGCTGATGACCGGCTTTGCCGGGTTGGCGCTGCTGCTGGCCATCGCCGGTATATACGGCGTGATGGCCTATCTGGTGGCCGCCCGCACCCGCGAGATCGGCGTGCGGGTGGCGCTGGGCGCTTCGCGCGGTTCCGTCCTCAGCCTGGTGCTGGGGCGGGGGATGGCGCTGGCGGGGGCGGGCGCAGCCCTGGGGCTGGTGCTGGCGGTGCTGCTGGGGAGGTTGATCGCCAGCCAGTTGTATCAGGTGCAACCGGCTGACCCGGTGACGCTGGCGGTGGGCGCGGTGGTGTTGCTGGCCGCCTGTCTGCTGGCCTCTTATATACCGGCGCGGCGAGCGGCGAGCGTACAGCCGTCCGAGGCGCTCAGGATCAGCTAGCCCTCGAAGCCCAGCTTTTCACCCTCGTGCACGGGGGAGATGGGGCGCAGGCGGTCAAGGCCGAAGATCAGGGCCAAACCCAGCACTGGCCACCCTAGCGCGCGCAAGCCCCACGTCATCTGGGAAAGCGCGCCGCTGAAGCCGCCGACCAGGAACAACAGCCACAACCCACCGGTCACCGCGGCATGGCCCAGCAAACGATGGCGCACGGCTTCCCCCGGCCACCCGGGGCGTCCGCTGCGGATGCGGTCGCTGAGCCAGAAACCATAGCCGGCCAAAGCTTCGGCAAACTTCGACAGGCTGCCGGTCATGTAGGTGGAGTACACCCTCTGATCGCCGATCCTGGTGATGGTCACCGTCTGCATACCCATCGCCGCCGCCGGCAACCATAACCACCCCAGAGTGGCCGAGCTGCCACGCGGGTCGAGCACCGCCAAGACGGCCAGCAGCACAATCTCCACCCCCAGCACCAGCGACAGCCGCGATTGGTGACGGCCGCGGCGGCCGACCTCCATCAGGGTTGCGCCGCCCATCAGGCCCACAAAGAAGGCCACCAGCGGCCAGCCATGGGCGGCGACCTGGCGCCAGTCCTTGAGCGAAAGAAAGCGGCCCAGAGCGGCCGTGTTGCCGGTCATGTGCGAGGTGTACACCCCCACCAGCGCCAGATACCCGGCGCCATCCACAAACCCGGCGATCCAGGCCAGCGCCCAGACCACCAGCAGCCGTTCGCGGGTGGCCAGCGGTTTGGCGCGGCGAGGCATCCAATTCATTCTTGCAGGAGGTGCCACATGCCACGCGGGAAAAAAGACGAGGTCGAAGGCGAACTGGACGATGTGCAGGGGCGCATCGAACGTCAGACCGGTGAGTGGAGTGACGACAAGGAGACCCAGGCCAAGGGCGCAGCTCGCCAGGCCAAGGGCAAGGCCAAAAAGGTGATGGGCAAGCTAAAGGACCAGGCCGACCGGCTGCAAAGTCCGATCAAGAAAAAGGCTGCCTAACCTTAAGGCAGGCCCCAGCTGGACTGGAGCTGTTGCATGAGCGCGGGCGAGCCCGAGAACAGATTGCCGGGGAAACGGCGGTAGCGTTCCATCTGGCCGTAGATCAGGTTCTCGTCGCTCAGGTTGAGAGCCAGTCCGGCGAGGTACTGCAGGCGCAGGTCGCCGTCGCGGTTGATGGCTGCTCCCTGCAGCCAGGGGGCGAGATCCTGTTGCTGGCCGGCGTAGGTGTCGAACAGCGCCAGCGCGGAACCAAAACCCACTTGCCGCAGGGAACCGGCCGCGGCGGCGAACTCCGGCGAGTCGAGCCGTTGCTGCACCGCGTCCAGGTTGATGCGGAGCGGGTCTTTACTGCCCAGCAACACCAGATCGTAGCCGCCGCCGTTGATGTCATTGGCCCATATGGACCCGTTGGGGAAGACGCTGAAGAAGGTGGCGATCTCACTCTTCACCACCGCCGGGCTGCTCTCGTACAGCGGCACCCATTGCGTCACCAGCCCGCCAGGGTTGAGGTGGTCACGCACCATTTGAAAATATTCCTTCGAGTAGAGCGTGGCGCTGCCCTTGACCCAGGGGTGAATGGGGTCGGAGGTGATGAGGTCGAAGTGTTGCGGGGTGGTGAGCACGAAGTGCCGCGCGTCGTCGTAGACAATGCGGGTGCGCGGGTTGTGGATGACGTCGTAGTTCTGCTGCGAGAAGTAGCGGGTGGAGGTGGGCGGAATCAGCGGCTCCATTTCGCAGATGGTGATGTGCTGCACCGAGGGGTAGGTGACAAACGTGCCCGCCGTCACCCCGGCGCCGAAGCCGACAATCAGCACCGACTTAAGACCGGGATGCAGCAGAGCGGGCAGGTGTCCCAGCATGCGCTGCAGGCGCATGTCGAAGGGTTCGGTTGAGGCCTCGACCTTGCCGCTGACGTGGAACTGGATGGCGCCGTCGTTCCACTGCGAGATGGCTATGGAAGCGTTGCGGCCCTCGCCGGTGTAAAGAATCTGTGACTGGCCGAAGTTGGTGGCGACGCGGCGCCCGTAGGCGATCAACTCGCCCGGCACGCCGGGAGCGGCGCTCGCCATCCAGCCGGTGAGTGCCAGCGCGGCGGCGGTGGCTGCCAGCGCCC
>DATBPS010000069.1:0-17642 GCA_036561225.1 Terriglobales bacterium | reverse complement strand
AGGGGGGGGGGCAGGTAACCCGCTCGACCTTAACAGCACCGCCATCGGGCCGGGTCCATGCCATCAGGTCACACCGTGGTAGCCCCCTCTGGATCGATGAGTTCCAGCGCCTGCTGGGGTAAGGCTCGCGGTTCGCCCTGTCCTCACGCGGGGGCCGCGCCGTTGGCACCCTGGGGCAAGTCGGCGCGGAAGGCTGCGAAATTCACGCAGTGGCGGCCCGCCCCCGGCAAAAAACGAGGCGCGGACCCGACCGGGCCGGGGCTCAAGGGGTCCCCAGCCCGGTCGAGCGTCAAGCGGGTCGAGTGCGAAGCCACTCGGGGTCCCGCGCCAATCAAGGTTCAACGCACCAGGCGGGCAGCTGGCGAGGCCGCGAGCGTGCGCAGTGCGGCCGCCTCCGCCGGCGCGAGCCACTGCGGCTGGGTGGAATACTCCACCAGGGGGCCTTGGCGTCCGCCAGCCGGTGACCACATAAAGATCGCAGAGCAGGCAATGCCCTGTTCGAAGCCGGGAGGCGGCTTCGTCGTCATGGGAATTACTGCCCCCACCCCGTTTGTCAGGCAGCCGTCGTGGGTCGCGGCATCAAGCAGCATGATCCCGGAGTCGGAGACTGACACGCCGCCGCCCTCGTAGGCTTTAAAACAGGATGGAACTCCATGAATCTGGGCGAGACAGAGCATCCAATGATCGCCCATTTCGTATGTGCTGTAGCTATAGGCGACGTAGCGCCCCTCGGGACTGATCGCATAGTCGTACAGCCTTGCGTCCGGTGGAATCGCATTCATGCAAGGAACCGCCGACGGGCGTTGTCCAGCGGGCAGTGATACGGCAGCTCCCCCGCCGCGATCCTGGGCCCAGAGCTTGCCGCAGGACACCCAAAGCCTGTACGCGCCCCGCGCAGCCGGAAGCGTTCGAACGCGCTGGCCAGAGGGGAGGGAATATAAGCGGGCTACTGTGAAATCGTCCTCGATCGCGAGATACGCGCCCGCAACTGCGAACTCCAGGACCCGGCCGGTGTGCGTTACCTGAGTTGACATGCCGCCGCATTGGAGCCACAGGTCGCCGCCGTGCAGGTAGGCGAAGCAGGGTTCCTCTTGTGCCGCGGCTGCCGGTTTGGTCGCGGCGCTCCGCCGCTGGGGCTTACTGTTCTGGCAAGCTGCGGTTAGCGTCACGAGGAGCAGTGTGGATATCGTAAGGGACGCGTTTGTGGCCAGTTTCCCGACCCTACGTCCGTACGGCTTGGTTTGGCCGCTCATTTTGGAGCTGTTGTAGACGGCTTCGGCGCCGCCGGGCAGCGGCACATAGGCGCTGACCAAAGTTTGGCCCGACATTACCGCCAGTTTAGAAGCGGTCTCAAAAAGTCGCAAGCCAATACGTAGGTCAATGGGCGTGAGGCTTTTCCTGATGTCAAAGCCGTGCAACCTGCTGGAAATCCGCGCACGGGCGCAACTCAGAAGAGCTCGCGGGCTCCGCAGCGCCGATTTTCAGCAGCCTGTTAAGGGCCAAGTCAGTGTGCCTGGCTGAGGGCGCTTCGTCGTTTTTAGACTGCGGCTCGTCGGGGTCGAGTTCGCTTTGCTCAGTGAAGGTGGGCGGCGGCGGGTGATGCCGCGAGCTGGGCGAGATCGGCGGCTTCGGCTGGCGATAGCCACTGCGGCTGGCTGGAGTACTTTGCCAAGGGCTCTCGCTGACCGGCTGGAGACCAGCTGAAAACCGCGGTGCAGAGAACGGATTCGTTGTAGTCTGGCGGCGGCGGCCCCGCAGCGAACGGAACCTGCGCCCCGACACCGTTTGTGTAGCAGCGTTCGCCCAGGGCCGCGCCAATTAGAACGGCCCCGTCATTTGAGACCGAAATGTCGTCCGCTTGGCGCATGTCGGTACAGGCTGTTGCTCCGGGGGTTTTCTCTATGCAGATTCTCGAAAAATTCGGCCTATTTTGCGTGTCAGAAAGCGTGGCGAGATAAAGCCCGTTTGGGCTCACACGGTAGTCATGAATCGCCATTTCCGGCGCGGATGGGCGCTTGCATGCCACGGGCTGTACCTCGGCGCGCGGCAGGATAAATGCGGATCCTCGGCCGTTATCCTGTGCCCATAGCCTACCGCAGGATGCCCAGAGCCAGTAAGCGCCTCGGGCCGGGGGCAGGGACAGCACGAGCCGCCCAGACCGAAGGGTGTATACGCGAGCGGTCAGGTTGTCGTCCTCAATCGCGAGGTGGCCGCTCGCGATGGCGAACTCGAAGACCCGCTCTGTTCGCGTCACTTTAGTTGGCCGTCCTCCGCACTGAGACCAAAGGTCACCGCCGTGCAGGTAGGCGAAGCACGGAGGCAATAGGCTTGCAGCAGGCGCCCGGGCTGAATCACCGCGCCCCTGCTGCCGGAGGTGTTGGCAAGCCGCTGTCAGCGCCAGCGCGCACAGGGTTGCTGCTGCCACGAGCACGATTCGGCCTGCAATGCCCGCACAGCGGGCTCGCACCCGGCGATGCGCCTCGACGATAGCGGCTGAATGAATGCCGGTTGCGACGCTCATTTGCAGTCCATTGGATTCAGGCATTTCCAACCTGTCACCACCGCACTTGAACCGCTGCCTCCCGGCTGCTGCGCCGACACTATTAGGGTGCCGTTGGTCCATCGAACCAAACGGACGTTGCCCCCAACAACAAGAGGCACACAAGCGCGATTGTCCTCTTCTTGATCCTGCGAGCGTGACCAGCCACAATGAAAAAACCAATTCGCAAATTTCCAACCGGATACCACCGCACCGTTTTCGGTTGGCCCCGGCTGATCTCTTTAGATCTGACCGCCGGTTGACGAGTCGACTTCTGCACGCCCAATCGGGTTGCCGAGGCCGGCTGTCCGAGGCCCGCCAGGGGCGGAATTGAGTGTCGTCCGCTACGAGCGCCTGATCCAGGTCTAACATCTCGGTTGCGTAATCATCGCCCTGCGATGTCTATGAAGGCGCATGTCGGGGTTGGGTGAGTGGATGGAGGGGGGCAGTTTACGAACTCGCGGGCCCGCGCGGTCGTCCCCCGCCAGCGATCTGGTGCGCCACCCGGTGAATCGGCGCGTCATGCGCTTGCATTTATTTGTACACTCGCAGGGTGTCGACGACGGTGCGGGCCAGTCCTTCGAGCATGTCCGTGTCCTTGTTGCCTCGATAATAGGTCAAGGTGACTCTGAAAATGCGGTTGTGAACCTCACAGTAATAAGTGGTCACCTGCTCGAGGACCGGCGTAAGCTCGGTCCCCAGGTTTTCGTAATAGGAGACCTGGCGCAGCGTGGGGCAGTGGTTGGGGTCCGTCGTGCGGGTGAGGATTGTCTGGTCGATGGAGGGCGGATCATGCACAAATTTAATGGATTGGGCCACGAGGTCGTCAATATTGCCGCCTGGCTCCGCGGGCGGAATGACCATGATGTCGGCGCCATCCTCTGTAAGGACCGTTCCGTGGCCGGCCTCGGAGGTCGGGAAGTTGATCACCTCGAGCCTCGGCCAGTCGCTAGCGCTTAGAATGTGCCAGCCGGGGGGGTAGAAGGTGAAGAACCGGTATTTGGCGCTGTAAAAACGGGTCCAGCCGGTCGCTGGTGCGAGGGCAAGGAGGGCGCCGGCAAGCGAAAGAGCAGCAGTCAGACGGGCGATCATTGGCCATCCTCCGTGCACGCCTTGAAGCGCAGCGACGACGGGCTGACCCCGAAGTGGGCCAAAACCGAGTCGATGGCCTCCACACCGCCCTCGCAGCCGGACGCGCACCAAAGGCCATAAATTTGGGCCACGGTGGTCATGCCCCCAGCCAGGTAGCGAGGGCTCTTGCCCAACTGCCAATCGACCTTTTCGATGCCTGGCGCCCAAGTGTCCCAGCCTCTTGATATGGCGTGGAGGGCGTCGCTGTGCCCCCAGCCCCAGGCGTTATGCAGGCCGAAAGTATTGTTGACGTCTCTGCCGAGAGAGGACTCGCGGTACGCGATTGCGACCGCAAGTGCAGGATTTACACCGTTGTTCTGGCCGGACTTGTAGAAGTTCGCTCCCTGATCGTGCAGGGGGGTGTTCTTAAGGTACTCGTCAATTGCTGCGGCGCTCACGCATACCGGGCCGCTGGGGGGCTTGGTGGTTGGAGATTGCGGCAGTCCCCCACCCCCACCACCCCCGCCGCCGCCTTGGTCCGGGTCAGGGGGGCCGGAAGGAACCACAAGCGGGCCGCTGCTGGGGAAGCAGTAGCCGGTGAAAAAGAAATTCCAGTGGCACATGTCGCCGGCGGGGTCGTCTCCGCAACCGCCCGCGGGTGCCGCCTGGCCGACTATGGCGGTTGCTTCGCAGGTGTGGGCTAACAGGCCGATTGGGTCGGTGTCGCTCAGCGGCATACCGCCGACGTAGGCGTAGCGGTTCCAGCTCTGCGGGTTGTTGGGGTCGGCGGCGGAGACGCCCGCCGGGTCGGGGACCCACCAGCGGCCCTGGGTGGGGCTGTACTCGCGCAGCAGGAAGTCGTACTGGCCGGTGGCGATGTCCTGTTTTTGGCCGGTGAAGCTGCGGTCCTGGGTGCCGGTCTCCTGGTAAGGCTCGCCCTCGGGGGCGTAGGCGGTGGAGGAGAAGAGGGCGCGACTGGGCGTCGAGGCCAGGCGCGAGCTGCCGAGGTTGTCGGCGTGGCGATAGAACTGAAGAGTGGAGGCGGAGTATACGGCCTCCCCGCCGCCGGGCAGCGGCACCGAGGCGCTGACGTTCGTGCCGCCGCTCATGATGGCCAGCTTCGTGCCGCCGGGGCCGTAGACGAACTCGTGGCTTCCGGCCTGCACGGCGCGGTCGAGGGCATCGTAGGTCACGCTGACGCTCTCGAGGGTCACCGGCCGGCCCTCGCTGTCGAAGCTGTTGACGTTGCGTACGGCGGTGGAAGGGTCGTCGAGGAGATTGCCGTTGCTGTCGTAATTCGGGGTGAAGCCGCCCACCGCGGTGATCTGATTCTTGACGTTGAAGCTGGCCGAGAACGAGGTACCGGTGGTGGCCGTCTTGGCCGAGTTGCCGAAGGGGTCGAGGCTGAAGCTCTGCGACCAGTGGGAGGGGCAGCTGACCGACCACAGCCGCGCCAGGTCGTCGTGGACGTAGGTGCAGGTCTGGGTATCGGTAGTTGAAGAGATGGCGTCGGCGATGTCGAGCGCAGCCAGGGTGCCGTTCGCGTTCCAGGTGAAGGTGCCCTGGTCCACTTGGCCGTTCACGGTGAACTTGTACCAGGCCATGCGGCCGGTGTTGGGGTCGTAGTTGTAGGCGTCGGTGTCGCTCGAGCCGAGCGTGAGCCCCGTCAGGCCGAAGACGCCATAGCTCGCGGCCGTCACCGGGTTCTGGCCGCTGGCGGCGCCTACGCTCGTGGTGCGGCCTTCGCCGTCGAGGCCATAGGTGATCACCGGCGCGCCGGGGACCGAGAGCGTGTTGACGGCACGGTTGGCGTAGTAGCTGGCGCTGGTGGTGTACCAGCCGCCGGAACTGGGCGTGGACTCCCAGGTGCCGGCAGTGTTGCCCAGCGCGTCGTAGGTAAACCCGAGGTCGGTGATTTTGCCGCCCGAGGGACCGGTGAAGGCCTCGGCGAGGCGGCCCTGGGCATCGCTCATGGCGGTGCCATCCACGGTGGCGGTGTCGAAGACAAAATGCTTCTCGGGCGTGTTCGAGGCGTTGGGTCCGCTGGGATAGGTGGTGGCGACGACGCGGTGCGCGAGGTCGTAGGCGTAGCAGGTGACGTTGCCGGCCGCGTCGGTGCGCTTCACCATGTCGCCCTGGGAGGTTCCGCAGGTGGTGTCGGTGTCGAAGACGTAGCTGGTGGTGCCGTTTTCCGGGTTGGATTCGCTCGTCATTCTGCCTATCCAATCGAAGGCGAAACTGCGGGTCTCGGTGGGCGAGCCCTGGGCGTTCTGCACCACCTGGGTTATTTGGCCCAGCGCGTTGCGCGTGTACTTGGTCCAGTAGCCGTTCTGGCTATATGTTTGGGAGCAGGCGCCGCTGCCGGGGGTGGGCGTGCCGGCCGCGGTATTGGTCACCACCTCGCAGACCGAGCTCAGTCGCCCCAGCCCGTCGAACTCCGACTGCTTTTTCTTTGGGTTCTCGCCCGCGGGCGCATTCACCGTCTGCAGCACGTCGTTGCCGTTGTAAGTGTACTGCACCTGGCCGCCGCCGCCATCGGTAACCGAGGCCACCCGCGAGAGGGCATCGTAGGTCGTCGTGGTGACCGGCGTGCTGCCGCCCACAGCACCGTACGTACCGACATACGGGACGCTGACGGTGATTGGCCGATCCATGTAGTCGTATTTGGTCTCGACCGTGTCGAAGCTGGTGGAACTCTGGCCCTGGCGCTTTTGCTGCAGCCAGGCGCGGCCGAGGCTGTCTACGAAGGTGACGGCATCGACGGTTGAGGTGCTGCCGTTGAAGTTCATGGCGCTCTCGGCGGCCTGAGGCGAGGTCGAACCGGGATAGGTGATGGTCGCGGTGTTGCTGCCTGGATCCTCGATCGAGCTGGGCTGCCAAGTGTTGGCGGTGTGGCGCAACTGTAGGTGGTAACGCCGCCGTTGACGTCGATCGCGGTCAGGGGTACGCCTCCAGTGCAGTTCCAAGTGCCGTGCGTTGTCAGATAGGTGGAGGCAACCGTTTCGACCTGGACCTGGGTGGGGAAGATCCCGGAGCAGCCGTTGTAGGTGTAGCTGATGACGCCCCCATTGGGGGAGGTGACGCTCGCCAGCGTACCGTGCTGGAGAGTGCTGTTGTAAGCGTTGGTCGTGGTCAACCCGGTGGAGGTGGTAAGGTGGCGCTCGACGGTGAGGATGTTGCCCCGGGTGTCGTTGGTGTAGGTGGTTTCCGAGATTTGGCCGCCGCTGCCGGTGTACGGGCTGATCGTAACCTCCGACGGCACCTGCATTACGTTGTTGACGGTGTTGTAGGTGGTCGTCACCTGACGCAGGATGCCCCCGCCGGGGGTGACCGTGCCCCAGTCGAAGTCCTGTTCCTGGGTGATGACACCGAAAGCGTTCGGGGTGACCACCACCTGGCGGTAGAGCGGTGTCGTGCCGAACAGCTTGACCACGGTCACCTGCTGGCTTACGTACTGGCTGGTAATGGTGTTGGTGAGGGTTGCCGAGAGCAGCTCGGCGCCGCTGCCGTGTGTTCCCTGCCAGAAGTCGGCCTCGGTGAGCGCGCCGCTCTCGCCTTGCCACTGCGGCGCGGCGAAATTGAAGACGGTGTCGTTCAGATAGGGGTCGGTCTCCACCGTCTGCACCGCGCCGCCGCCCTGCTGGGTGCGGTTCCACACCCAGCCGTGGCTCGAGCCGTTGACGCTGTCCCAGCGCGTGAGCTGCTGGTTGCCGGTGTCGGTCGAGCCCGAGCTGCAGTCTATGGTGTAGCCGTAATGGATGGTGGCGCCGGTGGGGAGCGTGACGGTGATCAGGCGGGCGTTGGAATCGTAGCCGAAGGTGTATTTGCGGTTGTCAGGCAGATCAATCTCGCTGGGCACGACGGCGGTGCCGCTCCAGTTGATGTGGGTGCCGCAGCCGAGGGTAGTGGGGCTGACCGAGACGTTTTCGAATTGCTCCACGACCTGGGTTGAGCCGCCGCTGGGGCCGGTGTACTTGTAATAGATGGGCGACGACGGGGTGCCGGTACCGCTCTGGGTGACGGCGGTGCCCAGCGGGTCGCCGTAGTAGGTGTTGCCGCTCCCGGTGGAGACGGTGAGGCTGTTGCCGTTGGGATCGGTAAAGCCGCCGTCTATCTCGTCGCCGGCAGCATCGTAGGCGGCAGCGGTGGCGCCGGGCGCGCCGGCACCGTTGATCGCGACGGTGTAGCCCTTGCCGTCAGGGATGGTTTTGATCGTGGGACCGCCGTCCACCGGCGTGCAGTCGTACTCGTCGCCGCGCTGGCGCGTGCCGCCACCCAGTTCCAGGTACTCGCTCACCGGGAGGCCGGTGTAGACGGCCGTGCCGTCGGGTTCGGTGAAGGTGAAGCTGTCGGTGACTAAATTCCACCACTGGTCGTATTGCTGGGTGGTGTCGTTCCAGTATCCGCAGTACTGGTACTCGACGTTCTCGTCGGTGGTTAGCGAGCCATAGGGCTTCACCAGGCGCCAGCCGAAGCCGGCAGCGGGTTCCCAGTAGCCGCTGGTCGAGGGCGCGGTCCAGAACTGGCTGTCGTAGGTAAGGCGCAGATTGAGCTGGGCGTTGCCGACGGTGGCCCGGGTGTAAATGGGGATCTCGAAGTGGTTGTCGAGCGTGGCGCGGTTGACTGCCCCGAAGGTCATGCCCTTGATGCTGCCCCAGCGCGAAGGCTGGATTTGGGCGAGGGCGGGGAGCGACAGCAGGGCCGCGATGGCGAGGGCGAGAAGATGGCGGCGGCTCACTGCGCACCCCCGTTACCCGCGGCCACGTGGCGTGGCGGTGAAAGCGATGGGAGCGCGAAATCTGACTCGGCGAAGCCGGAGCGGGCGGCGAAGCTGGTGAGGTGGATAGTGAGGCTGGTCTCGCCGGCGACCGTTTCGGTGATGGTGGCGGGGTACGCCGCGCCACTGGCCGCCGCGTAGTCAGCGTAAGCCAGCGTGACCTTCGCGCCGCGGTTGTCCTGCCAGCTCAGGGACGCGGGCAGCCCCTGAGAGTTGAGCGTGAGCGTGGGCGCGCCTGGGGAGCCGGCGACGCGGTCAAGCAGGAGCGCGCCGTCGGCCGCCTGCGCCAGCGTGGCCTTGCCGGCGCCAAGCTCGGCGAGCAGCAGGCCCTGGGGCAGCAGGGCGCAGCCTTCGCGCCAGCCGGGAGCGGCCAGCGCCCGGGTGAGCTCTTGCGGGCCGGTGACGCGGGCGCGGGCGCCATCGAGCACGGCTTCGTAGCGGCGCGGCTCGCCGGGGATGGAGAGGTCGAGGGTGACGCGGCAGTGGCTCGCGCCCCAGGCGGAGATGGTTATGGCGCCGGCCTCGGTGCCGCGGTGGCTGCTAACCGTCGCTTGGCCCGAGGCCATCCAGCCGGCTTGTGGGCTGGCGCCCAGGGCCGCGAGGCCAGCCATCTGCGCGGGCGCCTGTGCGAAAGAAGGGCTAGTTGCCGCCAGCGCCGCGACGGCGGCTGTCGCCAGCGTTAGGAGAAAAAGCCTGCCTGCCTGCCTGAGAAGTCATGCGCACTCTCCTCGGATTACAGCGGCAGTGTGTCAGGCGGCGGGCGGAGATCAATCACCTTTGGGAGAGAAAATTTCGGCCCGCCGAGGCTCGAACCCGCGCCAATCCGCTGGCCCGGCCGCTGAGTGTAACAATTTTGTTACAATTCGGACCGAAAAATGGCCTGGTGGCCGCCGAGAGGAGGGGGGACTGACCGTGACGGGCGGGGTGCTACAGTGGGCTGAATGGCTTCCCGCTTGAGCCTGAGCCTTGCCGCCAGCCTGCTGGCCCTGTGGGCCTGCGCGCAGGCGCCGCAGAAGGCGGCCGACCGGCCCAAAAACCTCCAGGTCCTTGCCCGGGACACCCCCATGGCCGTGGTGCAGGCGGAAATGAAGGACGTGGCGCAGGGGTTGGGGGTTGAGTGCTCCTTTTGCCACGTGCCGGGGGCTTACGAAAAGGATGATGTTGACATGAAGCGGGTGGCGCGGCGGATGATGCGGATGGTGAACGCCATGAACGACGGCTACTTCAGCGGGCGGGCGGAGATCAGTTGCTATACCTGCCATCGCGGACAGCGGCTGCCGCTGCGCCATGCTCCGCGCGGGGGGCAATAGTGAGGTGGCGAGCCCGGCTGATTGTGGGCGCGGCGGTGGTGGCGGGGGCGGTGCTGGTGGGGCTGGCGTGGTGGCGGCTGCCTCCGCCGGCGGTGCGGCGGCTGCCGGAGGGGCAGACGCTGGTGTATGTGAATGCGGCGCTGCTGCGGGAGGCGCGGGCGTTGACGCCGGCGGCCAGCCTGGCGGGAACGCCGGCGCCGGAGTACCAGGCGTTTGTCGAGGAGTCGGGGTTTGATTACACGCGGGATCTCGACGGGCTGGCGATGTCGGCCCTGGGATCGCCGACCGCGCCGGCGCAGGCGACGGCGATTCTGAGCGGGCGGTTTGGGCCGCGGTTCAGCGCCTACCTGCGGCGGCATGCGCGGCGGGCGCTGCATCTGGACGGGGTGGAAGCGTTTGAGTTTCCCGGCTGGGCGCGGCCGCAGCAGGCGATCACGGTGGCGCTGCTCGACAGTCACACGCTGCTGGCCACCAATGCGCCGGCGGCCGAGCCGGTGGTGGCGAGGGCCGAGCGCGGCTGGCCGGGGGCGTGGCTGCAGGCGCCGCGGCTGTGGCAGGGCGGGAGCGCGGGGCCGCGGCTGGTGGCTTACGGGGCATCCGACATTCGCGAACTGGCGGCGGAGCGAGCGCTGGATGGCTCGCAGCCCCCGTTTCTGGGCATGAACCAGCTTGAGGTACGCGCGGTGGTGGGCGGCGGCGGCCTCGAAGTGGCGGCCACGGGCGACACCAGCACCGCGGCGAATGCGGCGGCCGACAGCCGCTGGCTGGGGGAGCAACTGCAGGCCATCCGGCCGTTGTTTGCGGCGGGCGCCGGACCGGCATCGCTGGCGGCGCTGCTCGATCAAGTCGCGATAGACCAGAACGGCGCCCAGGTGCTGGTCCACCTGCCGATCCCGGCCGCCACGCTGCAAGCCCTGACTCAGCACTAGCCAAATTCCTCAAAACAGGGCCTAATTTCTTCATGCAGATCAGCTTTCACGGCGCGGCGGGAGATGTCACCGGCTCCTGCCATTTACTCGAGGTCGGCAAGCAGCGGATCCTGATCGACTGCGGCCTCTTCCAGGGCAGCAAGCGGCTGCGCGAGGAGAACAGCGAGCCGTTCGGCTTTGACCCGGCGAGCGTGGATGTGATGCTGCTGACCCACGCCCACCTCGACCACTGCGGGCGCATTCCGCTGCTGGTGAAGCAGGGCTTCAAGGGACGCATTTTGACCACCGCGGCCACGGTGGATTTGGCCAAGCTGGTGCTGCTCGATGCCGCCCGCCTGCAGGAAGAAGAGGCGGAGCGCTACGGCGTCGCGGCCTTGTTCGGAACCCAGGATGTCGAACAGGCGCTGCCGCGTTTGCAAGGGGTGATGGCCTATGGCACGCCGCGCGAGGTGGCGCCCGGCGTGCGGGCCACCTTTGGCGATGCCGGCCACATTCTGGGTTCGGCCTGGATACTGCTGGAAGTTGAGGAAGGAGGGACGACCCGGAACATCGTCTTCAGCGGCGACCTGGGCAATCCCGGCAACCCGATCCTGCGCGATCCGCAGCGGCTGGCGGCGGTGGACACGCTGGTGATGGAGTCCACCTACGGGGACCGCAACCATCGCTCGCGCGCCGAAACCCTGGCCGAGTTCCGGCAGGCCATTACCCAGACGCTTTCCGGCGGCGGCAACGTCGTCATCCCCACCTTCGCCCTGGAGCGCGCCCAGGACCTGCTGTTCTATTTGCGGCAGTTCATGCAGGACGGATCGCTGCCGAACTCGACACCGGTGTTTCTCGATTCGCCCATGGCCATCTCGGCGACCGAGATCTTCCGCCGCCATCCGGAGTGTTTTGATCCCGAAGTCAGGCAGCGCGAGCTGGCGGGCGAGGATCCGTTTGCGCTGCCGCGGCTGCAGTTCACCCAAACCAGCGAGGCCTCACGCGCCATCGCCGCCGCCCACGGAGCGATCATCATGGCGGGCTCGGGCATGGCCACCGGCGGCCGCGTGCTGCACCATTTGAAGAACAACCTCGACGGCGCGGCCAACCGCGTGATCCTGGTGGGCTATGCCGCCGCCGGTACGCCCGCCCGCGCCCTGGCCGACGGCGTCAAGGAATTGAACGTATATGGCAGCACCGTCGCGGTGAAGGCGCAGGTGAGCACCATCGGCGGCTTCTCCGCCCATGCCGGCCACGACGACCTCATCGCCTGGGCGCAATCGGGCAAGCCGCGCCAGGTGCTGCTGGTACATGGTGAAGAAGACGCCGCCACGGTGCTGGCCGGCGACCTGGAAAAGCAGGGCCTCGCCGCCCACGTCCCCCACCTGGGCGAAACCTGGGACCTCGCCGCCGCCCGCAACACCTCGGCCGGCAAGTAGCCGCTGGCAACCGGCAACTGGCAACCGGCAACTTGGCGGCCGCTATAAGGTCGTAATCTCTCTTTCCTTCGCCCCGGCCATTTCCTCGATCTTGCCCAGTTCGGCATCGGTGAGCTTCTGGATGTCGTCGTGGGCGCGGCGTTCTTCGTCCTCGCCGATCTCCTTGGCGGCCTTGAGCTTTTTGATGGCGTCGTTGCCGTCACGGCGGATGTTGCGCAGACCGGTGCGGTGCTCCTCGAGCACCTTGTGCAGTACCTTGACCAGCGACTGGCGGCGCTCGGTGGTGAGGGCGGGGATGGGGATGCGGATCAGCTTGCCGTCGTTGGCGGGGTTGAGGCCCAGTTCGGAGCTGCGGATGGCCTTCTCGATCGCGCCCAGAGCGGAGGCGTCGAAGGGCTGGACGGTGATCATCTGCGGCTCGGGGGCGTGGATGGTGGCCAGCTGGTTGAGCGGCATCTCGGTGCCGTAGTACTCGGCCTTGATGCCGTCGAGGAGGTGGACCGAGGCGCGGCCGGTACGAATGGCGGCGAGGGCGGCCTGGAAGTCGGCGGCGGTCTTCTCCATGCGGCTGTGCAACTGCTGGAAGGCGGGGCGCAGGGCGGGAACGTTGGCGGAGGCGGACTGGCTCACGAAGCAGCTCCTGTGGATTCGGGACCGCCGATGCGCGAGCCCACCGGCTCACCCGAGGCGACCTTGACGATGTTGCCGGGCTTGAGCAGGCTGAAGACGATCACCGGCAGCTGGTTGTCGCGGCACAGCGAAACGGCGGCCATATCCATGACCCGCAGGTTGCGCTGCATGAACTCCTGATAGCTGATGGCGGCGAAGCGGCGGGCGCCGGGGGTGGTGGTGGGGTCGGCGTCGTAGATGCCGTCCACCTTGGTGCCCTTGAGGATGGCCTCGGCGCGGATCTCCATGGCGCGCAGCGCGGCGGCGGTATCGGTGGAGAAGTAGGGGCTGCCTGTGCCGGCCACGAAGATGACGCAGCGGCCTTTTTCCAGATGGCGGATGGCGCGGCGGCGGATGAAGCGCTCCGCCACCTGGTTCATCTCGATGGCGCTCATCACCCGCGTGCTGAGGCCGCGGCGTTCGAGGGCGTCCTGCATGGCGATACCGTTGATGACGGTGGCCAGCATACCCATGTTGTCGGCCGCCACCCGGTCCATGCGCTGCGCCTGCAGTTTGACGCCGCGGAAAAAATTGCCGCCGCCCAGCACCAGCGCCACCTGCACGCCGGTCGCCGCCAGGTCCACCACCTCGCCGGCAATGGCATCCATGCGGGCGGGATCAATGCCCAACTGCTGCTCGCCGGCCAGAGCCTCGCCGGAGAGTTTCAGCAGCACACGAGAGTAGCCACTGGCCATAACGGGCTCAGCCCTGGGCGTCGTCGCCGATTTTGAAGCGCGCGAAACGCCGCACCTGGATTTTTTCGCCGAACTTGGCGATCTTGGCGGCCACCAGCTCGTGCACGGTCAGCTTGTCGTCCTTGATGAAGTGCTGATCGGCGAGGCAGGTGTCCTCGAAAAACTTGGCCATGCGGCCTTCGACGATCTTCTCCAGAATCGCCTCCGGCTTGCCCGGGTTCAATTCCCTCGCCTGGGTGGTGAGGCGGGCGCGCTCGGCTTCCAGATCGGCGGCGGGAATGGCCTCGCGCGAGACATACTTCGGGTCGGTGGCGGCCACATGCATGGCGACGTCGTGCACCAGTTGCTGGAACTCATCGGTGCGGGCGACGAAATCGCTCTCGCAAGCCACATCGAGCAGCACCCCGAGCTTGCCGCCGGCGTGGATGTAGCTGCCGATGGAGCCTTCGGTGGCGCTACGGTCGGCCTTTTTGGCCGCGCCGGCGATGCCCTGCTTGAGCAGCACCACTTCCGCCTTGGCCATATCGCCGGCGGCCTCGGTCAGGGCGCGCTTGCAGGCCATCATGGGAGCGCCGGTGCGCTCCCGCAGAGTCTTGACATCACTGGCAGTAATTTCCATGTCTCAATTTGTGCGGCGCCCTTTTACGGCGGGGCGAAGTCAGATTGCGGGCGTGGCCTGACGGGGCTGTTCGCCCCCCTCATGGCCATCCAGGGTTTCGTCGTGGCTGGGGCCCTTATGCGTATCGAGATCGGCCCAGTTCTCCGCCAAAGTCTCTTCGGTGGCGCCCTCGGCGGCGGCCTCGTCGCCCGCCGGCGCCACGCCGCCCTCGGCCTGACCGCCGGAGGCCAGCAGTTGGCGTCCCTCGAAGCAGGCGTCGGCGATGCGGCCGGTGAACAGGCGGATGGCGCGCAGCGCGTCGTCGTTGCCCGGAATGACGTAATCCACGGCGGTGGGATCGCAGTTGGTGTCCACCACGGCGACCACCGGAATGCCCAGCTTGCGGGCCTCGGCGACGGCGATCGCCTCCTTGTTGGAGTCAATCACAAAGATCACGTCGGGCAGCCCGGGCATATCCTTGATGCCCGCCAGGTTGGTGTGCAGATGCTTGCGCTCGCGCTCGAGCTTGATGACTTCTTTCTTGGGAAGCTGTTCGTAGCGGCCGTCGCCGGCCATCTCGTCCAGTTCCTTCAGCCGCTTGATGGACTTCTGGATGGTCACCCAGTTGGTGAGCAGCCCGCCCAGCCAGCGCTGGTTGACGTAGAACATGCCGGCCCGGGTGGCTTCCTCGGCGATGGCGTCCTGCGCCTGGCGCTTGGTGCCCACAAAGAGCACCGTCTTGCCGCGGGCGCACTGTTCCTGCACGAAGGCCGACGCATCCTTGAACATCTTCAGCGTCTTCTGCAGGTCCACGATGTAGATGCCGTTGCGCTCGCCGAAGATATACTCCTTCATCTTCGGATTCCAGCGCCGCGTTTGATGCCCGAAGTGGACGCCCGCCTCGAGCAATTCCTTCATGCTGATAGAAGCCAATGAACCTCCTCCAAGTTTGCAACCGGCGTTGACCGCCGGTTTCCTCTCTCCGCGCCTTAGCGCTTCGAGAACTGGAAGCGCTTGCGCGCCCCCTTCTGACCGTACTTCTTGCGTTCCTTCATGCGGGAATCGCGGGTGAGCAGGCCGGCGGCGCGCAGCTTGGCGCGCAGCTCGGGGTTGATCTCGAGCAGCGCGCGGGCCACGCCCAGCGCCACCGCTCCACTCTGGCTGTTGACCCCGCCGCCGTGGGCATTGACCAGCACGTCGTACTGATCGGCCATCTCGGCGGCCACCAGCGGCCGGTTGGCCAGCAACTCGCGGGTCGGGGTGCCGAAGTAGTCCCCGTATGCCTTGCCGTTGATTTTGCGCTGCCCGCTGCCGGGGCGCAGGATGACCCGGGCGATGGCGCTCTTGCGCCGTCCGGTGGCCTGAAATTGAACCATGTCCGCCATGTTGGTTATGCCTTCTTCTCCGCGCGCGCCTTGGTCAGCTTGATCGTTTGTGGCCGTTGGGCGGCGTGAGGATGCTCGGCGCCGCGATACACCTTGAGCTTCTCGCCCAGGTGCTTGCCATGCTTGTTCTTGGGCAGCATGCCCTCGACCGCGTCGCGCACCACTTCCTCCGGGTGCTTGGCCATGCGGTCTCGCATGCTGGCCGTCTTCAACCCGCCGGCGGTGCCGGTGAAGTGGTGGTATTCCTTATCCTCCAGCTTCTGACCGGTGACCCGGATACGGCTGGCGTTGATCACCACCACGTGCTCGCCGGTATCCATGAAGGGGGTGAAGTGGGCCGCCGCCTTGCCGCGCAGCAGTTGGGCGACGCGCGACGCCAGACGTCCCAGAATCTCGTTTTCGGCGTCCACCAGGTACCAATGGGGCACAACCGTCTTGCTGCTCGGAAAATACGTGCTCATTTCAGTTCTCAACCTTAAAAATTGAAAAGCGCCCGAACGGGCATCTCCCCGGTCCGGCGGCCGCCAGACGGGGACAAAACCGCGAGGCAGGACAACAACCTATGGTAGGGGAAGGGGGCGGGAGTTGTCAATGCGGGAGGCAGTCAGCCGGCCTTTACGGGCTTAGGAGGGGACGGAGATGTGGCGGGCCAGCGCGGGGGGGAGATTGCGAACCACCGGGACGGCGCGGTGGGGGTGATGAGCGAGCAGACGGGTCACCACGGCGCCGACGGCGCGCAGGCGTTCGCGTTCGGCGCGGTCGCGGATCAGGGCCAGCTTAATTTGCCGGATGTAAAGGTATTCGAAGTACGAGAGCACGCCGCCGGGGCGGAGTGAGGCGACCAGTTGGCCGAGAGTGCGCTCGACCAGGGCCGGCTCGAAGTTGTTGAAGGGCAGCCCGCAGACAATGCAGTCGCGGTCGGGCTGGGGCGCGGCGGTGCAGATGTCGGCGATGTGCAGTTGGCAGGTGACACCGCGCTCCCGCGCTCCCGAAGCGGTAATGCAGCTCTCCAGCACCGGTGCGAAGGCCGGATTGATCTCGTAGATGTCGAACTGGTCGCCGGTCCGCAGCTTGTGCAGAATGGCGCGGGTGAATACGCCGGTGCCCGCCCCGACCTCGGTTATCCGCAGCGGGCGGGTCCGGGCAGCGGCCTCGGCTATGGGGCGGGTGATGGCTTCCGCCAGCACGCCGCCGCTGGGGGCAATAGCGCCGGTGGTGTGGAAGTGCTCACGGAACTGGGAGAAAAAGAGCCGATACCGCTGCCAGGCTGAATAGCGACGGGCCAGTTCCGGGCTTGACGAAGCAGGCATCGCACCTCCCTGCCCAGTATAGATGCAGGCACAGCCTGCTTTTACGGGCGCAACACCCCCGGCGCCTCCCGCTGGCCGGCTCCCCGCGGTGGCTGGAATGCATCCGAAAAGACATGGAAGCACCTCGTTCCGACCTGATCCGGCTGGAAGCCCGACCCCATCAGCTCATCGCTTCGCGCTCGCGCACGGTGATGATCTGCGACCGGGCGGGGATGATCAGCGACGTGCGCGAGCATGGCGTCTACATCCACGAGACCAGGGTACTTTCGGCCCTGCGCTGGCGGCTGCAAGGAGAAGACACCTACACCGTCGAGGCCAGCCATGTCCGTCAGCACTCCCTGCTGGTGTACGCCATCGCCCGGCCCGGCAAGCAATTGCCGGCCTACTCGGGCCGCCGGCGGCGGGGCGCCAGCGCCCGCGGCGCCACCGAGGAGACCATCGAGCTGCGCCTCGGCACCCGGCTCAGCGACGGCTTCCATCAGGATGTCGATATCACCAACTTCACCATTCAGCCGCAGAAGGTTCAGGTCGAGCTGCACCTGGACGCCGACTTCTCCGACCTGGACGAGGTCATCAATCAGCAGCGCCGGCAGCGGGGAAACCTGAAGCTGGAAGTGCTCCACGACGAGCAGGAGTGGACCATCACCTGGGAGTACCGGGCGCATCATCGCGGCTGCCGGCTCTCACGCGCCACGCTGCTCACGCTGCGGGGCGTGCCGGAAGGCGCGCGCTGGCGGCACGGGAGTTTGAGTTGGGATCTGCAACTGGCTCCCGGCGCCACGGCGCACATCTGTCTGGAACTCGGGGCGCGCATCGAGCAGCATGAGCTGCGCCCCGATCCCGGCTGTTATCGGCTGGAGGAGGTGCCGGCGGATACGCAACGGTACCTCGACAGCAATACTCGTGTGGCCTTGCCGCCCGCGCCGCAAACCACGGTGGAG
>DATBPS010000068.1:0-3396 GCA_036561225.1 Terriglobales bacterium | reverse complement strand
CCTGGCCCCCGCCGCCGTGCGCGCCCTCACCCCGCCCCGCCCGGTGGACACTGTCTACACCGGCGTGGTCAGCGATGACATGTGCGGTGTCAAACACGACATGGGCGGCGGCACCGCCGCCGAATGCACGCGCATGTGCGTAAAAGGCGGCTCCTCCTATGCCCTGGTGGTGGGCGAGAAGGCCTATACCCTGGTCACCACGGATAAGGCGCAACTGGCTACGCTGGATAAGTACGCCGGGGAGCGGGTGACGGTGCGCGGCACGCTGGCGGGCACCAAACTGACAGTGCACTCCGTCTCCGGAGCCAAGTAAAGTTGGGTTCATTCTGACGTTTGACTGGCGCGGGACCCCGCTCGGCTACGCCGAGCGACCCGCTTACGCTCAGCCGGCCGGGGACCCCTGAGAGCCCCGGCCGGCTGGCGTCGCGCCTTAGGGCGCGACCGTCAGATGGAGTTTCGGGAGCAGCGTCCAGAGCGCGCGCTCGTAGGCGATCTCGGCGATCTGGTAGCTAGTATAGGCGCTGAGCAGCGTGGATTGGGCATCGCTCAGCTGCACCTGGGCCTGCAATAACTCAAACACCGTGATCGAGCCCAGGGTGTACTTCTGCTGGTAGGCGTCCACGTTCTTCTGGGCCAGGTCGCGCGCCAGCGTGGCTGACTTCACCACTTCGACCGCCATGCGCAACTGGGTGTCGGCGACGCTGACATCCTGCCGCACCTGCTGCTCTTCGTTGCGCAACTGATAGGCGTGGTTGGTCTGCGCCACCAGGGCGTTGGCCAGGGTGGCCTCGGAGCGGCTGTCGCGCAACGGCAGCGTTAGTTGGAGGTTGAAGCCGTAGGTGGGCGAACCGAAATTGAACACCTGGTTGAGGGCGTTGCCAAAGCCGCTCTGGCTGGCCGGGATGGTGCCCAGCAGCGTGGTGCTGCCGGTCTGGTTGCCCGCCAGGCCATTGGAGCCGTACTGGCCGGTGAGGTCCAACTGCGGGCGCAGCAGATCGTGCGCCTGGTTGATGCTGAACTGATCCTCGAGTTGCTGCCGTTGCAGGGCGTCCAGTTCAGGCCGGTGCTGCAACGCCTGCTGGGTGGCTTCCTGCAGGTTGAGGGTGGGGGGCGTGGGGGTGACGGCGGTGGGATCGTCGTCGAGAATGATCTGCGCGGCGCGCGCGGCGGGATCGAGGTCGGCGCCGATCAGCCGCCGCAGCCGGTCCAGTTGCTGCTTGTAGGTGGATTGCGCCTGCAGGAGCGCGGTCTGATCCTGCGCCACCTGGGACTGCGAAGAGAAGATGTCGCCGGGGGCCAGGGCGCCCAGCTTGAGCGCGTTCTCGTCCCGCTCGTAGGATTTCTGCGCCAGGTCCACCGCCGCCTGCCGCACCTTGATCTGGTCCCGCGCCCCGACCGTGTTCCAGTACTGGTTGGCAGCGGTCACCAGCTCATCGGCGATCTGGGTCTGGGTCTGATCGCCCACCACCACCACCTGGGTGCGGGCCACCAGACCGGCGGTGCGGTTCTGCAGATTGCCGCGGTTGCGCAGCAGCGACTGGGTAAAGGAAAAATTCACATCCGCGCCGACGCTGGGGTTGTAGGTGCTGAAGGCGCTGTTGCTGGAGTTGCGGTTGCTGCCGAAGCTGGCCTGGAAGGTCTGGCCGGTGGACAGCATCTGGCTGAAGCCGATCGAACTCGTCTGCCGCAGGCTGCTCAAGGTGGCCGCGCCGCTGGTCTGCGAAGTCTGCGGCTGCACCGAGCGGGTGCCGTTGAAGCTGGCCGTCAACTGGGGGTCGAAGGGCGAGCGGGCCGCCAGCACCGCGTAGCGGGCATTGTCATCACTCAACCGCAGCAAATGGATGTTGGTGTCGTTGACCAGCACCATCTGCAGAAAGTCATCCAGGGTGAGGTGCAGCTCACCGTTCTGCACATGCTGCTGCAGGCCGGCCACAGCCTCGACCTTGGGCGGGTTGAGATGGAAGCGCAGAATGCTCTGCGCTCCGAGCGGGGCTGCCAGTACGGCCAGCAGCGCCGCCACGGCGCGGAAACGCGGACTATTCATAACGGAGAGCCTCGATGGGATCAATACGCGCCGCTTTGCGCGCGGGATAAATACCGAAGATCACCCCCACCCCCACCGATACTCCGAAGGCGATGATGATGGACCAGGTGCTGACGATGGTCGTCCAGTGGGCGGTGGCGGCGATGGTCCAACTGAGGATGTAGCCGAACATGATGCCCAGCGCGCCGCCGGAGACGGAGATGAGCACCGCTTCCGCCAGGAACTGGCGCAGGATGTCGCTGCGCCGCGCCCCGGTGGCGCGGCGGACGCCGATTTCGCGGGTGCGCTCCATCACCGTGGCCAGCACAATGTTCATGATGCCGATGCCGCCGACCAGCAGCGAGATGGCGGCGATGGCGACCATGACCAGGGTAAAGATGCGCTGCGTCTGCTGCTGTTGGGCCAGCAGGGCGGCGGGCACGGTGACGGTGAAGTCGTCGGTGTCGTGATGGGTGGAATTGAGGATGGCGGTCACCACCTGCGCCGCCGCCACGCTGTCCACGTTGGGCTTCAGACTCATGTCGACGCCGTCGAGGTCGTCTTTCTGGCTGAAGCTGTTGTCGTAGAAGCGGTAATCGAAGGTGTTGATGGGGACGTAGATGACGTTGTTCCAGTCGCGGCTGGCGTCGGCGGCGCCCAGTTGCTCGTCGAGCACGCCGCTCACCCGCAGCCAGGTGTCATTGACCTTGATGTACTTGCCCACCGCCGGCGTATAGCCGAAGAGGCTGACCTTGGCGTTCTGTCCCAGCACGCACACCGGGGCGCTGGCGGCGTTGTCCAAATCATCAAAGAAGTTGCCCTCCAACTCATGCAGCGAGTGGATGTCGGCGTAAGCCGGGGCTACGCCCAGCACGTCCGGCATGGCCTTGGTGGGCTGGGGCAGCAGCTTGGTGGGGTGGAGCGAACGCCGCGCCGAAATCTGGTCGAGCCCGTTGAGGTTGCTCACCAGGATGCGGACGTCGCGCTCGGTCAACCCGGGCGAGGTCTGGCGGCGCTGCTGCAACTGCTGCGGGCTGCCGGGCGGAATGGAATCCACCATGAGGTTGCGCACGCCCAGGGATTCGATCATGCGCAGCGATTCCTGCTTGGCGCCGGCGCCGATGGCCAGCATGCCGATCACCGCGCCCACCCCGAAGACCATGCCCAACCCGGTCAGCATGGTGCGGGTCTTCTGCGCCCTCAGGTTCTGGCTGGCCAGCGCCAGGTCGGTGCCGATACGTCCCAGCTGACTCATTGCCCACCTCCGGCCGGACCGGGACGTCCGCCGCCGCCGGCGCCGCGTCCGCCGCGGCGACCGGCGCCACGGGCGCCGCCGGTGGCCGGCTCACCCGGACCACCCGCGCCGCCGCGGT
>DATBPS010000067.1:0-2214 GCA_036561225.1 Terriglobales bacterium | reverse complement strand
TTGCCTTCGCCCTTCTTCTGCACGCCCACCAGCCGGTCGGCAACTTCGATTCCGTCATCGAGCAGACCTATCAATCCGCCTACGTCCCCTTTCTCGCCGCCGCCGCCCGCCGCCCCTGGCTGCGCCTCAACCTGCATTTTTCCGGCTTTCTGCTCGACTGGCTGGCTGAGCATCACCCCGAATATATCCACCAGCTGCGCTCATTACTCGCCGCGTCCCGGCTGGAACTGCTGGGCGGCGGTTACTACGAGCCCATTCTCAGCTCCATCCTGCCCGCCGACCAGCAGGAACAACTGGCCCGCCTGAGCGCCGCCCTGGAACGGCATTTCGGTGTACAGCCGCAGGGCGCCTGGCTGGCCGAGCGCGTCTGGGAACCGGAACTGCCCGCTGTGCTGGCCCGCGCCGGCCTGCGCTATACAATGCTCGACGACAGCCACTTCGAGCAGGCCGGCATCGCTTCCGATCAGCTCCACGGCTACTGGCTCACCGAGTCTCAGGGTGAATCGCTGGCGCTGGTCCCTTCGAACTACTTTCTCCGCCAGGCGCTGCCCTTCCGGCCGGTCGCCGACGGCATTGATTTCCTCACCCAGGCCGCCGCTCTACACCCGGAGAGTTTGCTGACCATGGGTGACGATCTGGAAAAATTCGGCAGTTGGCCGCATACCGCCAAGCATGTCTATCAGGACGGTTGGCTCGAAGACTTCCTCGACCGCCTCGAACATCTCCAGGAACAAATCTCCACCGTACGCCTCTCCGATTATTTCGCGGCCCACCCGCCCCGCGGACTCATCTACCTGCCGACCGCCTCCTATCCGGAGATGATGCGCTGGGCCGGCAGCGCCACCTGGCGCGGCTTCCTGACCAAATACCCGGAAGCCAACCTGCTGCACAAGTCACAGTTGGACCTCAGCCGTCGCTGCGCCGCCGCCCCCGCCGCCACCGCGTCCCGCACCCACGTGCTCGCCGCCCAGTGCAACGACGCATACTGGCACGGCTGGTTCGGCGGCCTGTATTCGCCTCATCTGCGCAACCAGGCTTTTACCCACCTGCTCGCCGCCGACCGCCTGCTCGCCGCCGCCTCTCCCCCGCCGCCCACACGGCGCTGGGACCTGCTCGGCGATGGCTCGGAGACGGTGGAGCTGCGCTCCGGCCATCTCCGGCTCCTGCTCGCCCCCGCCGACGGCGCCACCGTAACCGAACTCGATGCCCTGTCCGCCGACGCCAACCTGGTCAATTCCATCGGCCTCCACCCCGAGCCTTACCATGACGATCTGCGCCGCCAGGCGGTCGAAAACCCCGCCCACCTGCCCGGCGCCGTGGCCATCCCCGACGCCACCCTCGAATCCAAGCTGGCTTACGACACCGCCGCGCCTGCCGGCGCCCGTCTTTACGTGGAAGGCATCCCCGACCAGGCCCCCTGGCAGCTGGCTTCCCTGCGCCCTGGCCATTGCCAACTGGCCCGCGAGGGGATGACCAAATCCTTTGTGCTGGATGGGAACCGCCTGAATTGTCAACATCACTGGCGGAGGCCCGCCGGCGCTTCCCTGGCCATGGAATGGATCTTCAACCTGCTGGCCGCCGATGCTCCCGACCGTGGTCTGCTGCACGGCGGCCAACGCTACTCCCTACACTGGTCGGGCAGCCTTCCCTCGGGCACGCTCACCCTCTGCGACGGCTGGCGAAAACTGCACCTTGAACTCGAGGCCCCCGGGGCGTCGGGATGGCGGGTGCGGCCTCGATACTCGGTCTCCCAATCCGAGCAGGGCTTCGAGGCCGTCTACCAGGGCTCCAGTTTGCAGGCCCTCTGGCCCGCCGCACCCCATGACACGATTGCGAGTCAAGTGAAAATATTCCCTTGCCAGTGCCACTTTTAAGCGTGCCTCGTGTACAATCACCTTGTTTTTCGTACCCCTTCTGAGGAGGTTGCATGGCAGCTCTGACCAAAACAATGATCGTTTCCAACCTGGCCGAAGCTACTGGCCTGAACAAGAAAGAGTCCGCTCAGTACCTGGAAACCCTGGCCGCGCTGGCGATCAAGGAAACCAAGCGCAGCGGCCAATTCACCATCCCCGGCCTGGGGAAGCTGGTGAAGCAGCAGCGCAAGGCGCGCCTGGGGCGCAATCCGCAAACCGGCGAGACCATCAAGATCCCGGCCAAGACGGTGGTCAAGTTCCGCGTCGCCAAGGCCGCCAAGGACGCCATCGCCCCTGGCAA
>DATBPS010000066.1:0-27884 GCA_036561225.1 Terriglobales bacterium | reverse complement strand
GTGCGCTGATCGCCCGGCGTGCGGTTGGTCCCCACCTGCCCGCCGTCATAGCGGCCGATGATCTGCTTCTCGTCGCGCAGCAGCTCGGAGTTGAACAGCTGGGTATTGATCCGCAGGTTATAGTCATCGAGGAACTGCGGCTTGAGCCCGGTAAAGCCGGCCTCTTCCGTGATCGCCTGCTTGCGTTCGGCGCCCTGCAGCGCATCGCCAAGATCCAGGTAGTGTTCGTACTTGCTCCCCGCCCAGTCCTTGGATTCCTGCACCACCTTCTCAATCGGCTGGCTTTGCAGGTCCGCCGGCAGCTTCTTATGCTCGTAAGCGATGGCCGTCAGCGTCGGCAGTGCCAGCCAGTAGGGGCGGTCATCGCTCAGCGAGGGCCGCAGCGCCTGCATGTTCAGCACGCTCGACAGCAGGACCACGCCGCTCACCGGAATGTGATGTTGCAGCAGCTCGTCCGCCAGCCCCGCCGAGCGGAACGTCCCGTAGCTCTCGCCCGCCAGAATGACCGGCGAGTTGAGACGGTTGTTGTCGTAGAGATAGAGCCGGATGAACTCGGTGAACGCCTGCAGATCGCCCGCCGCCGAAGAGGTCTTCACCAGGTTGGCATGGCTGGTGGCCCGGCTGTAGCCGGTGCCGATGGCGTCCACAAAGACCAGATCGGTCGAATCCAGCCACGTGTCGGCATTGTCCACCAGCTTGTAGGGAGGCGGCGGCACGCTGCCGTCATCGTTCAACGCCACCCTCCGCGGCCCGAAGCCCCCCAGGTGGACGTAGACAGAGTCCGAGCCCGGCCCGCCGTTGTAGCTGAAGGTAATGGGCCGCGGGTGCGATGCGTCGGCGCCGTCCAGGGTATAGGCCACATAGAACATGTGCCCCTCGGTCTTGCCGGTCTCGTCCGGCACCGGAATCTTGCCCACCGTGGCGGTGTACGCCAGCGTTTTGCCGTTCACCGTGATGCTGTGGTGGGTGACCACCGGCGGCGGATCGCTGGCCGCCGTCTCATAGGCGAAAGGATCATTGCCGGCGCCGTTACCACGACCCTGGGCCGCCGCCGGCAGCCACGCCGCCAGGGCGCACGCCAGCGCCACGCCGGTCCATCGAAGTGTACGGGTATGCATGAGCACAAACCTCCTGAAGGGGTATTTTCACGTCGGATTGTGACAGGCGGCCACTCCCAAGGCAAGCACAATTTGCTCACGCCACGATAAATCCCCGCCCAGATGAGCATTCCGGCATCTTCACTCCCGCACTTTGCTATTCTGAAGGTTCTGCGGGAAGGGAACTGCGAACCATGAAATACGTGTACTCGTTTGGCGAAGGCAAAGCCGAAGGCAATGGCAGCATGAAGGACGAACTGGGCGGCAAGGGCGCCGGCCTGGCGGAGATGACCAACGCCGGCCTGCCCGTCCCCCCCGGATTCACCATCTCCACCCAGACCTGCCGCGAGTACTACCAACTGGGCAACCGCGTCCCCGACGAAGTTAACGTCCAGATGGCCCACGCCCTCGACCAACTGCAGCAGGCCGCCGGCCGCAAGCTCGGCGATGCCGCCAACCCGCTGCTGGTCAGCGTACGCAGCGGCGCCAAGTTCTCCATGCCGGGCATGATGGATACCATCCTCAACCTCGGCCTCAACGACCGCACCGTTGAGGGCCTGGCCCAGCGCACCCAAAACCCGCGCTTTGCCTACGACTCCTACCGCCGCCTCATCCAGATGTTCGGCAACGTGGTGCTGGAGATTCCCAAACCCGCCTTCGACGCGGTTTTTGACGGGCAGAAAAAGAAGCGGAAAGCGAAACTCGACACCGACCTCACCGCCGCCGACCTGAAGCTGGTGATCGCCGGGTATCAGAAGCTGGTCCGCCAGCACAGCGGCCGGGCCTTCCCCCAGGAAGCCGGCGAACAGTTGGCCATGGCCCGCGACGCCGTCTTTCGCTCCTGGTTCAACGACCGCGCCCGCCATTATCGCCGCATGAACAACATCTCCGACGACCTGGGCACCGCCGTGAATGTGCAGGCCATGGTGTTTGGCAATCTCGGCGAGACCAGCGGCACCGGCGTCGGATTCACTCGCAACCCCTCCACCGGCGATCGTGAATTTTATGGCGAGTTCCTGATGAACGCCCAGGGCGAGGACGTCGTGGCCGGCATCCGCACCCCGGTACCCATCCGCGAGCTCGAGCGCCAGATGCCGGCCGTCTACCAGCAGCTGCGCGATATCACCTCCCGTCTCGAACGGCACTACCGCGACATGCAGGACTTCGAGTTCACCATTCAGGAGGGCAAGCTCTACATGCTGCAGACCCGCAACGGCAAACGCACCGGGCGGGCCGCCGTGAAGGCCGCCACCGACATGGTGGCCGAGGGACTCATCAGCAAGGAGGAAGCCCTGTTCCGGGTGGATGCCGGCCAGATCTACGAGCTGCTCTTCCCCCGCTTTGACCCCAAGGCCCTGAAGGCGCAATCCGAACTGGCCAGTGGCTTGCCGGCTTCGCCGGGAGCCGCCGTCGGCCAGATTGTCTTCACCGCCGAGGAGGCCGTCGCCGCGGTCAAGGCGGGTAAGGGCCCGGTGCTGCTGGTCCGCGCCGAAACCACCCCCGAGGACATCCACGGCATGGAAGTCGCCGCCGGCATCCTGACCTCGCGTGGCGGCATGACCAGCCACGCCGCCGTCGTCACCCGCGGCATGGGCAAGTGCTGCGTGGCCGGCGCCAGCGGCATCGCCGTGGATGAACACAAACGCGAAATGCGCGTCGGCAATCGCCGCTTCGGCGAAGGCGAGTGGATCTCCATTGACGGATCCTCCGGCAAGGTCTACGCCGGCAAGGTCCCTACCGTCCCCGGCGATCCCAACGACCCGCTGCTCAAGTCCTTCATGGACTGGGCCGAACCCCATCGCAAGCTCGGGGTGCGCGCCAACGCCGATGTCCCCCGCGATGCCCGCGCCGCCCGCTCCTTCGGGGCCGAAGGCATCGGCCTCTGCCGCACCGAGCACATGTTCTTCGGCGAAGGCAAGATTCAGCACATGCGGGCCATGATTCTGGCCGACAACGAAAAGGCCCGCCGCGCCGCCCTGCGCAAGCTGCTGCCCCTGCAGCGCAAAGATTTTGCCGGTATCTTCCAGGCCATGGACGGCTTCCCGGTCACCATCCGCACCCTCGACCCGCCGCTGCACGAATTCCTCCCCGCGCGGGAGGAGATCATGGTGGACCTGGAGAAATTGACTCTCGCCACCGGCGCCGCCAAACGCAAGGTCACCACCGCCATCAAGGCCAAGTACAAAGACTACGCCATCACTGATCGCGCCTCGTTGGAACATCTTCTGGCTCGCGTGCAGGACCTGCACGAGGTCAACCCCATGCTCGGCCTGCGCGGCTGCCGTCTCGGCATCCTCTATCCGGAGATCACCGAGATGCAGGCCCGCGCCATCTTCGAGGCGGCGGTCCAGATGAAGAAAAAGGGCGTCACCGTCAAGCCCGAAATCATGATCCCGCTGGTCGCCACCGCCCGCGAACTCGCTTTGCAGGCCGCCATCGTCCGGCGCGTCGCCGATGAGGTGCTGCAAGCCGCCGGCGTCCAGATCGGCTATCTGGTCGGCACCATGATCGAACTGCCGCGCGCCGCCCTCATGGCCGGTGAGATCGCCGCCGAAGCCCAGTTCTTCAGCTTCGGCACCAATGACCTGACGCAAACCACCTTTGGGTTCTCCCGCGACGATATCGGTAAGATCCTGCCGATCTACCTCGGGCAGGGCATCCTCAAACAGGACCCCTTCGCCAGCCTGGATCAGGCTGGGGTCGGCCAGTTGGTCCAGATGGGCACGAACAACGGGCGCAAAGCCCGGCCCGATCTCAAGGTCGGCATCTGCGGCGAGCACGGCGGCGATCCCGAGTCGGTGAAGTTCTTCCACCGCACCGGCCTCAACTACGTCTCCTGCTCCCCCTATCGGGTGCTCACCGCCCGCCTCGCCGCTGCCCAGGCCGGCGCCGCCGATGCCACGCCCTCCCACCAGGCAGGCCGCACCGCTTAGCCTTTAGGTCGGCACGCGCAGCAACAGGTACACCCCGACGCCCAAAAACAGCGCGTCGGGGGCCCAGGCGGCCACCGCGGCCGGCAACTGGTTGAGGTTTCCCAGCGCCTCCAGCAGGCTGGCGGCGCTCCAGTAGGCGATGGCCACCGCCACCCCGGCGGTGATCCCTGCCACCGTGCCCCGCCGCCCTACGGTCAGCGCAAAGGGAAATGCCAGCAGCGCCATGATTACCGTGATCAGGGGATAGGCGATCTTTTTGTTCAGCGTGATATTCAGCCGGCTGACATCGTAGCCGCTGTGGCGCATGGTGGCCACGTATTGGCGCAGCTCGCCGAAGGTCATCTGTGTTCCCAGCCGCGTGTCGGTGGCAAAGTACGACGGCCGCTCCTCGATATCGCTGAAGCTGGAAACCACAAAGCTCTCAAAGCTGGAACTGGCGGGGCCGGAAAAAGTCCGCGCCCACCCGTTGCTGAATACCCACCCCGGCAGCCCCGGATCCCAACGCGCCTGCCGGGCATAAATCCTCCGCCGCAGCGCGAAGCCGCTCCCGTCCAATTGAAAAACGCTCAGGTTGGCGAAGACCTGGCTTTGCGGATCGAAGTAGGTGTAGTAGAAAATGTTGCGGCCGCGGCCCATCACCCACTTGCGCTGCGGGTTGGTGTAGGTTTGCGGCGGCTGACCCTTGATCCGGTCATGCAGCGCGTCCTGACGCTGGTTGAAGGCCGGCAGCCACGTGGCATCCAGTGCGAATTGCAGGGCGCACAGCGCCCCCGCGACCACCAGCACCGGCAGCAGCAGTTTATAGATGCTCACCCCGCTGGCCTTCATGGCAGTGACCTCGTTGGCCTTGGACATCAGCCCGAACGCGATCAGCGTTCCCACCAGAATCGCCACCGGCACGGTCATGTACAGCATCTGCGGGGTGAAATAGAACAGATACTCCAGCACCACGCCCACCCCCACGTGGTTCTGCAAAATGCTGCCCATCAATTCGAACAGGGTGAACACCAGGATCAGCACCAAAAAGGCCGCCAGCAACAGCCCCGTATAAGCCAGAAATTCCCGGATCGCATACCCGCCTAGCAGCGACGGCATCCAGCCCCGCGGCACCACCCCCCGCCGGCGTGGCAGCAGATGCGGGCTCCACTCCGCCGGCCGCCGCCAGGGCCACCAGGATCGCATCTTCTCCCGCGTTCGAAACGGGGCGCGATCCAGGCGCCACAACGCCCACGTTCCCCACCCGATGAAGATCAGGTTGGCGCCCCAAGCCCCCCAGAAGGGCGGCAACTTTCCCTGTTTCGCCAGGCTCAGCCCCAGAATAAACAGCAGGTAATACCCCAGCACCAGACCCAGGGTGAGCACAAAGCCCCCCGCCTTGCCGCCGCGCCCGCCACGCAGTCCCAGGGCGATGCCCACCAGGGCGAGCGCCAGACAGGCGAAACCCAGCGCCAGCCGGCGATACAGTTCCACCCGCGCCGCGCGCCATTCCGAGCCGCTGCGCGACCTCCGCCACAGTCCCGCCAGACCTTCCGCCGCCAACGCCGGATCGCCCGCCCGCGCCTCCGGCAGCAGAAACGGTATGTCCACCGACTGGAAGCTGCTGACCATGGCGTTCTGCGGTTGCGCCCCGTCCACCTTGTATTGCGTCCCGCCCAGCAGGTGCAGCTGCACTCCCCGTTCGCCGCGCCGCACCAGCGTGCCGCTCTCCGCCAGCGTCAGCACCGGAGCCGTCGGATCCTGCATCTGCGCCACCAGCACGTGTTCCCACTGGCTGCCATCGCCCAAAATATCCCCGGTATACACCACCCAGTTGGGATTGTTGTCGGGTTCAAAGAACACCCGCGGCTCGACCGCCGCCGACAGTTGCGAAGCCGCCAGGCGTCGCGTGAGCTGGGTCAGTTGCCGCCGCGCCGCCGGAGCCAGCCACAGCGTCAGGGCCAGGGCCAGGCCCAACCCCAGTCCGGTGACTTCCAGCAACGGGCGCAGGCACTGTCGCGCCCCCACCCCGCTGGCCCGCAGCGCCAGCAACTCGCTATCCACGCCCAGCCGTCCCAACCCCAGCAACAGCCCCACCAGAATCGCCATCGGCAGGGTGAACACCAGCGCCGCCGGCAGCACATAGACGAACAACTGCGCGATCGCCCCGCCATCGGCCCGCACCGCCGCCTCCATGGCGCGGCCCAAATCCTGCATGAACACCACAAAGGTGAATACCAGCAGGCCGATCCCCGCATACAGCGCTATCTCGCGGCGCAGGTAACGATGCAGTATCTTCATTGCGGGACTACGGTCACGTAGGTTGGCGCCCCGGGGGAGGGAAGCAGCGTCAGCAACGAATTGGGACTGCCCGGATCCTGGCTGCTGCGCATCACCGCCACATCATCCGATACGGCGTCGGCGGCGAACAGTAGCAGCCCGGCCGGATCCAGCGCCAGAAACCGCGGCTGCTGGCCGACGTGAATCACCGCCTGCGTTCTCCGGTCGGCAATCGAAATCACCGATACCGTCCCCGCCGTCGCGTTGGCCACGTAGAGAAAGTTCCCGCCCGTATCCACCGCCATCGCCCCCGCGCCCAGACCCGCCGCCATGGTGTCCGACACTTCGTTGGTGGTGGTATTAACGACGCTGACGGTTCCATCGGCGTTGCTGACGTACAGTTCGCCCCCGTCCGGTTTCAGCAGCATCCATTGCGGGTCCCGCCCCAATCGCAGGTAAGTCAGCAGCCCGGGAAGCGCCGTATCCACCACGGCCACCGTGCTCCCACACAGTACGAACGCCTTGTGGCCATAGGGCAGCGCCAGCACCTGACGCGGCGCGCTCACCAGCCCCACCCGCCCCTGCACCTGCAGTCCCTTTGGGTCCATCACGACCAGTTGCGGCGGCTGATCCACCCCCGCCAGCAGCAACGGACGCTTGTCGTTGCGCCCGGCCGCCAGCGCCACCGCCCGGCCCGCAAACCCGCTGGCGCCCAACCGCCCTCCGCCGGTTTTCCATCCCACCAGGTGCGCCTGGCCCGCGCGATTCCCCAGAATGTACACTTCGTCGGCGTGCGCCCCCGCGGCCATGGCCACCGGCTCGAAATCCAGTCTCTGCCGGCGGAGCACTCGCTGCGTCTTGGTGTCCAGTTCCATCCAAGCCGGTTCGGTCCCCCCGATCAGCAGTTGCAGGCTCTGTCCCTGCGCCACCCCGGCCACCACCGGACCGGCCAGCGGCACGCTCCCCACGGTCTTCAGGTCCTCCACCCCCACGGCACGCAGTTCATTGCCCCCCGCCACGTACAGCAACTCCGGACCGGCGGAATGCGCCGCCACCGGCGAACACCCGCTCAGGCCCAGTGCCATGGCCACCAGCGTTGCTCCCGGGACCAGGTGCCTAACCGAAAAATACCGACGCCAGTTCGTACAGATCCTCCCCTACCTTGCGGTTGCGGCTCAGAGCCTCGCTCAGCGGTACCGAGGTCATGACCTGTCCCTGCAACGACGCCATGCGCCCGAACTCGCCCTGGTGAACCATGTCAATCGCCCGCACCCCATAGCGCGTGGCCAGCATCCGGTCAAAGGCGGTCGGCGTCCCGCCGCGCTGCGTGTGCCCCAGAATCACCACCCGCGTCTCGTACCCGATGCGCTCTTCGATCTGCTCCGCCAGCACCGTGCCGATGCCGCCCAGCCGTACGTGGCCAAACGCGTCCCGCTGCGCCGCTTCCGCCCGCGCCGGCGCCTCCGTCCACTGCGCCCCCTCCGCCACCACGACGATGCTGAAGTACTTGCCCCGCGCATGCCGCCGCTTGAGCAGCTCGCACACCGCCCCCAGTTCGAACGGCTTCTCCGGAATCAGCACCACATCCGCTCCGCCCGCCACCCCGGCGTAGACGGCGATCCATCCCGCCTCCCGGCCCATGACCTCCACCACCATCACCCGGTTGTGCGCCTCCGCCGTGCTGTGCAATCTATCCACCGCCTCGGTGGCAATGCTGACCGCGGTGTCGAATCCGAAGCACAGGTCAGTGCCCGATAGATCGTTGTCAATGGTCTTCGGCACTCCCACCACCGACAGTCCCTGTTGCGCGATCCACTCCGCCACTCCCAGCGTGTCATCGCCGCCCACTGCAACCAGGGCGTCCAGGCGCTGGAGTTCGAAGCTCCGCCGCACCCGCTCCCACCCCTCCGCCTCTTTCCGGGGATTGGTGCGCGAAGTCTTGAGGATCGTGCCGCCACGGTGGATGATGCCGGCAATGTGGTCCAGGTCCAGCTCCACGGTGCGGTTCTCGACCACACCCCGCCAGCCTTCCAGAAACCCCACCACCGAATCCCCGTAAAACATCGTCCCTTTGCGCACCACCGCCCGGATCACCGCGTTCAACCCCGGACAGTCACCGCCACCGGTCAGGATTCCCACCCGCATACAGTTGATTTTAGCCCGCCCCACGCCGGCGACTACAATGTTCCATGCGCCTCGGGGCCCACATCTCCTCGGCCGGCGGCATGGCCAAAGCCGCCGAGCGCGCCCATGCCCTCGGCGCTCAAACCCTCCAGGTGTTCACCGCCAGCCCCCGGACATGGCGTGCCGCTCCCGTGCGCCCCGCCGACGCCGAAGCCTGGCAGCAGCTCCGCGGCCGCTACCGGCTGGGCCCGCTCGTGGTGCATGCCGGCTATCTCATCAACGTCGCCGGCTCGCAGCCCGACCTCCGCGCCCGCTCCCTGGCGGCGCTGCGCGGAGAACTGGAACGCGCCCGCGCTCTCGCCGCCGACTTCCTCGTGCTCCATCCCGGCAGCGGCCCGCTCGATGCCTGCGTGGCCGGCATCCGCGAAGCGGCCCAAGACTTCGCCTGGGGCTCTCTTACCCTGCTGATTGAAAATACCGCCGGCGGCGGCGGCCATCTTGGCGGTCCCTTCGCCTCGGTCGCCGCCATCCTCGATGGCCTCTCCGGGCTCCCGGTCGGCGCTTGCATAGATACCTGCCACGCCTGGGCCCAGGGCTACGATCTCGTCTCTCCCGTCGGCTACGCCGCCACGCTGCGTGAGTTGAACGCCACCGTAGGCCTCCGGCGCGTGCCGGTTTTTCACGCCAACGATGCCAAAAGCACCCGCGGCAGCCATCTCGACCGCCATGAGCACATCGGCGATGGCCAACTCGGTACCGCCTCTTTCCGCCGCCTGCTCACCGACCGTCGCCTGCGCGCCAAAGCCTTCATCCTCGAAACCCCGGTGGACGCCCCCGACGACCAGGCCCGCGATCTGGCCGCCCTGCGCCGCCTCTCCGCCCCCACTTCACGGCGCCCACGCCAATCAATGCAACAATAATTGATTCTATGGAAGAGCCCCTCCAGGACCCTCTCCGCTACGACCCCGCCGGCTTCGAGTCGCGCTGGGCGGAGCAATGGGCCGCCGCCAACCCTCTGCGCGACGCCAACGCCGGCGGCCCCCGCTACTACGTCCTCGAAATGTTGCCCTATCCCTCGGGGGCGCTGCACATGGGCCACGTGCGCAATTACGCCATCGGCGACGCCCTGGCGCGCTTTCTCTGGATGCGCGGCTACGACGTGCTGCACCCCATGGGTTGGGACTCCTTCGGTCTGCCGGCCGAAAACGCCGCCATCAAGAACAAGACCCATCCCCGCGTCTGGACGCTGGGCAACATCGCCCACATGAAGCGCCAGGATCAGCGCTTCGGCTTCGCCTATGACTGGGAGCGCGAGGTCACCACCTGCCTTCCCGAGTACTATCGCTGGAATCAGTGGCTGTTCCTGCGTTTCCTCGAACGCGGCCTGGCCTACCGCAAAAAGGGGCTGGTGAACTGGTGCCCCAAGTGCGCCACCGTCCTGGCCAACGAGCAGGTGGCCGGCGGCGTTTGCTGGCGCCATGAGGACACGCCGGTTGAACAGCGCGAACTGAACCAGTGGTATTTCCGCATCACCGCCTACGCGGAAGAGTTACTCCGCGATCTCGACCGCCTGCCCGGCTGGCCTGAGCGGGTACGCGCCATGCAGCGCAACTGGATTGGCCGCAGCCCCGGCGCCGAGGTGGCCTTTGCTCTCGACCGCCCGGGCGAGGATTTGATCGGCGTCTTTACCACCCGCATCGATACCATCTACGGCGCCGCCGCCATCCTCCTGGCGCCCGAACACCCTCTGCTCACCAGCCTGGTGGATGCCGCGGCCCTGGAGCGCGCCCGCGCCTTGCGCGCCCGTCAGGCCACCCTCGCCCCAGGGGAGGATATCCCCAAGGAGGGATTCTTCACCGGCCACTTCGCCATCAATCCCTTCAGCGGCGAGCGCCTGCCCGTCTGGGTCGCCAATTTCGTGCTGATGGGTTATGGCACGGGTGCCGTGATGGCGGTCCCCGCCCATGACCAGCGCGATTTTGAATTCTGTCGCAAGTATCAGTTGCCCATTCGCCCCGTGGTCGAACCCGCCGACGGCCTGCCGACGGAGATCCTCGCCGCCCTGGAGGCCGACGGCAAACTCATCCACTCCGGCCCCTACACCGGTCTCGACAATCGCGCCGCCATGGATCGCATGATCGCCGCCGCCGAACAGTCCGGCTTCGGAAAGGGAACGGTCAGCTACCGTCTGCAGGATTGGGGCATTTCCCGCCAGCGCTTCTGGGGCACGCCCATCCCGGTTATCTATTGCCCCGCCTGCGGCGTGGTCCCGGTCCCCGACGACCAACTGCCCGTCCTGTTGCCCGAACACGTCGAACTGACCGGACAGGGTCAATCTCCCCTGGCCGCCGATCCCGCCTTCCGCAACACCACCTGCCCCCGCTGCTCGGGTCCCGCTCAACGCGAAACCGACACCATGGACACCTTCGTGGATTCGTCCTGGTACTTCTATCGCTACGTCAGCCCCCACGATGCCACCCGCCCCTTTGATCCCGCCCAGATCGCCGAGTGGCTACCCGTGGATCAGTACATTGGCGGCATTGAACACGCCATCCTCCATCTCATTTACACCCGCTTCTTCACCAAGGTGATGCGTGACCTCGGCCTCTCCCGCCTGGACGAGCCCGTCGAACGCCTCTTCACCCAGGGCATGATCACCCGCCACGGCGCCAAAATGTCCAAGTCCAAAGGCAACGTAGTGGACCCGGCGGAGTTGATCGAACGCTATGGCGCCGATGCCACCCGCATGTATGTCCTCTTCGCCGCCCCTCCGGAGAAGGACTTCGACTGGAACGATCAGGGGGTGGAAGGCATCCATCGCTTCCTGGCTCGCGTCTGGCGCTGGGCCCTGCGTCCCGCCGCCTCCGGGAGCGGAAGCGGTGATGGTCCGCTGCTGCGCAAGGCCCATCAGACCTTGCGCCGCATGACTCAGGATTTTGACAACCGTTGGCACTTCAACACTTCGATCGCGGCCTTGATGGAACTGGTCAACGCCCTCTACGCCGCCGATGCGGACATTTCCTTGGCCGCCCGGGCAGAACTTCTCCGCCTGCTGTTGCTCATGCTGGCGCCCTTCGCTCCCTTTATGACTCAGGAACTGTGGCAGCGGAAGGAAATGCCGGGCCTGGTGTGTCGCACTTCGTGGCCGGAGTTTGACGCCCAGCTGGCCCGCGACGAGGAGATCGAAATTGTGGTTCAGGTCAACGGTAAAGTCCGGGCCCGCCTGCCGCTGCCCCCGGGCTTGACCGACGACGACCTTCGCCACGCCGCCTCCACCCATGCCAAAATCGTTCCCCTGCTCGACGGCAAGCAGCCGCGGCAGGTGATCGTCGTCCCCGACCGGCTGGTCAACTTCGTTCTATGACCCAACGCTCCATCGTCGTGCTCGACTTCGGCTCGCAGTACACCCAGCTGATTGCGCGCCGCATCCGTGAGCTCGGCGCCCACAGCCTGATCCTCCCCTTTCGCGCCACCTGGTCGGAAATCTCCGCGCACCATCCCGCCGGCATCATCCTCTCCGGCGGCCCCGCGTCGGTCTATGCCCCCGACGCGCCCCGCTGCGCCCCCGAGGTCTGGACCTCGCAATTGCCCATCCTCGGCATCTGCTACGGCTTGCAACTCCTGGTGGATACCCTCGGCGGCACGGTGGAAAACGCCGACGAACACGAGTTCGGCCGCGCCCTGGTCAGCGTGGACCCGGCCAACGGCCTCTTCCGCGGCAGCTCCGGCTCGGAAACCGTCTGGATGTCCCACGGCGATTCCGTCCAGCAATTGCCGGCCGGCTTCGAGATCATCGGCCGCAGCCCGCAGGCCCTGGCGGCCATCGCCGATCCCCGCCGCCGCATGTGGGCGGTGCAGTTTCATCCCGAGGTTCGTCACAGCGAAAACGGCCAACGGATTCTCGGCAATTTTCTTGACCTCTGCGGCATCGCCCGCGATTGGACCCCAGAATCCTTCATCGAACACCAGGTGGCGCGCATTCGCGAACAGGTGGGCGGGCAGGGAAGAGCCATCTGCGGTCTGAGCGGCGGCGTGGACTCGACCGTGGCCGCCACCCTGGTTCACCGCGCCATCGGCGACCGCCTGGTGTGCGTGTTCGTCAACAACGGCCTGCTTCGTCTCGATGAGTTCCAAAAGGTACAGGACAACCTCCGCGGCAAATTGGGCCTCAATATCGTCGCCGTGGACGCCGGCCCCGCCTTCCTCGCCGCGCTCGCCGGCGTCTCCGACCCGGAACAAAAGCGCAAGATCATTGGCCGGGTCTTCATCGAAACCTTCGAACCCGAAGCCCGCCGCCTGCACGCCGACTTCCTGGTGCAGGGAACTCTCTACCCCGATGTCATCGAGTCCGTCTCCGTCCGCGGCCCCTCGGCGGTGATCAAAAGCCACCACAACGTCGGCGGCCTGCCCCCCGACATGCGCCTGCAGTTGATCGAGCCCTTGCGCGAGCTCTTCAAGGATGAAGTCCGCCGCGTCGGCGCCGACCTCGGCATTGATGCTGAGTTGCTCAATCGTCAGCCCTTTCCCGGCCCCGGCCTGGCGGTGCGCATACTGGGCGAGGTGACCGCCGAGAAAATCGACCTGCTGCAACGGGCCGACGCCATCGCGGTCGAGGAGATCAAGCGCGCTGGCTGGTACCACCGCCTCTGGCAATCCTTCGCCGTGCTGTTGCCGGTCCGCAGCGTCGGGGTCATGGGTGACCTCCGCACCTACGGCCTTACCTGCGCCCTGCGCGCCATCCATTCCGAGGACGGTATGACGGCCGACTGGGCCCACCTCCCCTACGACCTGCTGGCCACCATCTCCAACCGCATTGTCAACGAGGTGAGCGGCATCAACCGCGTGGTGTACGACATCAGCTCCAAACCCCCCTCGACCATCGAATGGGAGTAAGTCTCCGGGGGGAGTAGACTGGGCTTGATCCCCTCCCGGGGGATTTTCTATCCCACGAACGAAACGCGGTGGTCATGGGCGACGTCGGAAAGGATATGGAAGCAGTGTTGCCGGCCTTGGGCCAATCCAGTTCGGCAGCCGTCCGTGCCGCCTCGCCATCGCCGGCCACCGAGGCTCAGGCCACACTTCTGCGCCGCTGCCAGGCGCGCGAGGCGGGGGCCTTCGAAGACCTGGTCCGGGTCTTCCAGCCCCGCGTCAGCTCCGTGGTCCGCAGCATTCTGCGCAACTCCAACGACGCCGAGGACATCTCCCAGCAGGTCTTCACCAAGGTCTACTTCGCCCTCGATCGCTTTAACTTTGACTCTGCCGTCGGTACCTGGATCTACAAAATTGCCGTCAATGAGTGCTACGACCATCTGCGCAAGCAAAAGGTGCGTAAAGCCAGCATTCTGGCGGATTTGTCCGAGGACGAGGCGGCCCGGGTGGAGAACCTGGACGTCAGCGGTATGGCCGGCGTGGCCGGTCTCGACAAGCAGATCGAAGTGCGTGATCTGGCGGAAAAGCTGCTCCGCCGCCTGCCTCCCGAGGACCGCGTACTGCTCATCTTGAAGGAAGTGGAAGGCTACTCGGTGAAGGAAGTTTCCGAGATGGTCAGTTTGAATGAAAATACCGTTAAGGTGCGTTTGTTCCGTGCCCGGCAGGCCCTGGTGACTGCCTGGCGACGGAAAAGAATTTAGGGGAACCGGTCATGAAGTTTCATCTCAGCTGCCGTCCGTTTCTGTTGCAACTAGAGGAGTTCCTGGATCAACACCCGGGACCGCTGCCCTCTCTGCCCCCGGGCGAGTGGGGCCACCACAGCCGCCATTGTTCTGCCTGTCTGGAACGCTGGCGCACCGCCGCCCGCAGCCGCATTCTGCTGGCTGGCCTGCAGGCCCCTCCTGCCGCTCCCGATCCCTACTTCTTTCAGCGCCTACAAACGCGGCTCGCGCCCCAGCCCCGGCCCTGGTTGGGCGGATTGCGCATCGGGTGGCGCAGCCTGACTTTGGCGGGTACGCTGTTTGCCGTCACCGCCACCTCGTTTGCCTATGACCTGCACCGCACCGAAACCCCCAACGCTGACGAGGCCATGGTGCTCGACGTTCCCCATGTCAACGCCATGCACCCCTCCGACGATCATGTGCGGCCAACCTTGAGCGACGCCATGCTCAACCTGATGAATCCCTAGGGGCGCGCCATGGAATCCCGCCACACCGATCGCCGCACCGCCACCTTTTTGGGCCTCATCTTCATCAGCGGACTGCTCCTCGGCGGCACCCTGATGAACCTCGCCGAGCATTACTGGCTCCACGCTCATCCCGCCAGCGAATACGACATTCGCCAGCATCGTCTGATCGCCGCCAAAATGAGCCAACGCCTGCACCTTTCCGCTCAGCAACAGGATCAAGTGGACGCCGTCCTGCGCCAGACCGTGGGCCAATACCAAGCGCTTGAACACCGCCTTGCGCCGCAGTTCGACCAAGTCCGCCAGCAGGATCGTGACCACCTGCGCGCCATTCTCGATCCTCAGCAGCGCCAGGACTTCGATCGCCTCGTGCAGGAGGTGGACGCGCAGTACCCGATCAACGAGCGCCCCGCCATCCTGTCCCCGGCGCCCTGTGACCAAGCGGCCTCCACGACGGCCCACTGATGAGTTAGCGGCAAAATATAAAAGGCTAGCCAAGTTCGCTAAAATGGCCGGATGCGAGGCCGCCACCGCTCAATTCTGGTTCATGTGAAGGTCGAGCGGGCCCGCCAAAACCTAGGTGATTTGGAACGGATGGCCGCTGCGTGTCGAGAACGACGGCAACACGTGGTCGTCGGTGAACGCTACATAGGTCCTCAGCAAATGGGGGACGAGAGCCTCACGAGACCAGTTCCTGTCATTCCGTTCAGCGCGCCCGCGATTGCCGGGGACGTTTTCAGCAATCTGCGATCCGCCCTCGATCACTTGGCGTGGCAGCTTGTCCTCGCGAATGGCTGCACGCCTGGACAGGATACTGCGTTCCCGATCTTTAAGAGCCGAGAAGGATACAGCAAAGGCAAGAGTGGAAAGGTAAAGGGAATGAGCCATGAGGCGATCAGGGCGATTGATTCGCTCAAGCCTTACGGCGGCCCTGATGGGAACGACCCGCTGTGGCGCATCCACCGCTTTGACAACATAAACAAGCACCGAACCCTTTTCACCGTCGGGAGGGAGCGGATTTATACGGCGGAGTGGATGAGTCCTCTCGGAGTGGACGGCGGATTTCGCATCCCAGCGAGCGAGCCGGACTTTAGCGGGTTCTTTGATTCTCAGTTCGAGCAGGACATGGATTTGGCACTTACGGAAACCTTCGCCAACGCGCAAATTGGACAGGGCGACGCGCTTATCCCGAGCCTCCAAGAGCTTGTTGACTTCGTGCATCGATTGGTCGAAAGTTTTGTTCCGCTTCTGGACGGGGACCAAGCCTCTAGAGGGTTGTAGGCGCAGCTTACCTGTGTAGTTTACATAATATCCATTATCAGACGTTTTAGCAGAGCTTCAGGCGGCCAACTTCTTGCCCGTACCCTCGCCCTCGGCCCGGATCTCGATCTTCCTGGGCATCGCCTTCTCGCTCATCGGCGCGCTGATCTCGAGTACGCCGTTGCGGAAATTGGCCTCCAGCTTGTCACCCTGCACGCCTTCCGGCAGTGTGGTGGTGCGTTCAAAGGCCCCGTAGGTGATCTCGCGCTGGAAGGTCCGGTCCTCTGACGGCGTGACATCCTGTTTCCGCTCGCCCGAGATGGTGAGCTCGTTGCCATGCACCTGCAGGTTCACATCCCCGGGTTTGACCCCGGGCAGGGCCATGCGCACCTGAAACCGGTTCTGGTCAATGAAACAGTCCAACGGCGGTATCCAGGCCAGCTCGGCGTTGCCGCCCCAGCGATCCCACAGCGGCAGGCTGAACATGCGCGGAAACACCTCGTCGAAGCGGCGGCGGATATCGAACATATCGGATGAGAGCGGGTCGCGACGGCTTAAAGCACGTGACGGCATAATAAAAATCCCCCTGCCGACATGCGATGCCGATTCCGGCGTCAGCGTCTACCGGGCTACTGCAAAACCGGCCGGACTGGCCCGGCGCCGGCGCTCGCCAGGTGCAACAGGCTGTCTCGCAGCAGCGGCTGCAATCGGCGCTGATTCACCAGTGACTCCATCTCCTCGCCCAGATGCCGCTCCGGATTGCCGGGCAGGGCAATTTCATCCACCGGATTTCCCGCCGCCAGCCCCTCCGGTTGTTCCTCGCTCAACGCATCCACTCTCTGTCCGGCGAAGATCGCCCGCAAAGGGTCAGCCAGCGGCGCCACCATCAGCCGGATCAGGTCCGCCGCCTGCTGCTGCAGGGCCTCGTTGGGGAGAAACTGCGCCCAGTCGGCGCGCTCCGCCCAGACCAACTGCATGTAATCAAACGGCACCCGCCCCACCCCCTCCAGCGTCAGTTGGAAGCGCACCCGGTACAGCAATTCGTCCGGCAGGCTGTTGACCAGGTCCAGGCTGACCCCTTCCATTTCCACGTCCAGCAGAGTGTGGGTAAAGAACGGCGTGGGCGGCAGCGGCCGATTGTCGCTGCCCGGAGCGCCGGCGGGAAACAGGGTGCGATGCACCGCGCCGCGCAGGTCCAGAGGCCAGTGGAGATAGGCCAGCACTCTTCCCTGCTCTTCCACCCACTCCGGCGCGAGTTGCACTTTCTCGAACAAGGTGCGCAGCGGCGGGTTCTTGAGTTTGTTGCGCAACAGGATCAGGTTGTCTTCACTGGCGGTCATGGCGCCAATCTGAAACTCAACCTCGCCGTTGGGCTCCTGCACCGCAACCCAATGGTTGCGGCAGCGTTCACCCAGTCCACAGATGGGGCACTCAGCCATGATTCATTTTATCGCGAGCAGCGCGATGGAGGCGAAGATGAACCCCACCCCCCACCACTGCCGCCACCCCAGCCGCTCGCGCAGGAACATCACCGCCAGCACCAGCGTCCACACCGAAAACAGCCCGCTCAGCGCCGACACCACCGAAACCTGCAAATGGCGGGCTCCGGTGGCATAGAGCACATAGGCAAAACTGTCGAGCAGGCCCGTCGCCCACAGCCAGCGCGAGCCGATCAAGGCGCGCAGCGGCAGCCTGCGACCGATCAGCAACGGCAACGCCAGCAGAATGGCGCCGACCCAGCGAAACACCAGCACCGGCGCTGCCGTCCCGCTGGCCCCGGCGCCGGCCTCCAGATAATAGAACACCGTACCAAACACCCGCGCACCCCCCATCGCCGCCCACAAGGCCGAGGTTCGGCGTGGATGGGCGGCCTCCGGATTCTCTCCTCCCATGCTGGCCAGCAGCGTGCCCGCGATCACCCCGCCCACCGCCAGCAGCATCACTGGCCCCAGCCGCTCGCCCGAAATGAAATACGCGAGCACCGCCGAGACCACCGGGTACGCCGCGGTGATCGGCGAGACCAGCACCAGGGGACCGAACTCCAGGGCGTAATAAAAGAAGATCCCGCCCACCGTATTGCCCACCCCGAGCTCCCCCAGCCATCGCCACTGCTCCGGCTGCACGCTCACCCCTCCGGCGGCCCACCAAATTCCCAGCACCACCGCTCCGACCGCATTCATTCCCCACACCGTGGGCCAGAAGCCAAACTCCTCGGAGGCGTGTTTGGCACAGTAATCGGCCGTGCCCCAGGCCAGCGCCGCGCCCAGGCCCCAGATGAGATACCAGTTCATATTGGTATGAGAATCCTACCTCGAAGCCCGCCGTACAATGGAGTTCATGCCCAAGACGGTTCCACCTGCCGCCTCCCGCCTCGGCACACCGCCCGCCGGCCCCATCCGGGCCCCCCGCGGCTCCCAACTCCGCTGTCGCGGCTGGGCGCAGGAAGCGGCACTGCGCATGCTGATGAACAACCTCGATCCCGAGGTGGCCGAGCGGCCGCAGGAGCTGGTAGTCTACGGCGGCACCGGGCGCGCGGCTCGCAACTGGGACTGCTTTCATGCCATCGTGGCGGCGCTGGAAAAGTTGGGCGATGAGGAAACGCTGCTGGTACAGTCCGGCAAGCCGGTGGGGGTCTTCCCGACCCATGCCTATGCTCCGCGGGTGCTGATCGCCAACTCCAACCTGGTCGGCCACTGGTCGAACTGGGACGCCTTCAACGACCTCGAACGCCGCGGCTTGATGATGTACGGGCAGATGACCGCCGGCAGTTGGATTTATATCGGTTCTCAGGGCATTCTGCAGGGCACCTACGAAACGTTCGCCGCTGCCGCCCGCCAGCACTTTGACGGCTCGCTCCAGGGAAAACTGGTGGTCAGCGGCGGTCTGGGCGGCATGGGCGGCGCCCAGCCCCTGGCCGCCACCCTCAACGGCGCCGCCTTTCTGGGCATCGAGGTGGATCCCGCCCGCATCACCCGTCGGGTGCAGAGCGGCTATTGCGACATTCAGGTCAATGACCTCGATGAAGCCCTGCGGATTCTGAAAAACGCGCTGCGCAAGGGCGAGGCGGTCTCCGTCGGCCTCGAAGGCAATTGCGCCGAAGTGCTGCCGGAATTGGTGCAGCGTGGCGTGGTGCCCGACCTGCTTACCGACCAGACCAGCGCCCATGACCCGCTCAACGGGTACATCCCCGCCGGCATATCACTGGATGAAGCTCTCGCCCTCCGCGCCCGCGCTCCGGAGGAGTATCGTGACCGCGCCATGGACTCGATGGCGCGCCACGTCGAGGCCATGCTGGCGCTGCAAAAGCTCGGCGCTGTGACCTTTGATTACGGCAACAATCTGCGCACCATGGCCTTCCAGCGCGGGGTCAAAAACGCCTATGATTTCCCCGGATTTGTGCCCGCCTACATCCGCCCCCTCTTCTGTCAGGGGCGCGGCCCGTTCCGTTGGGCGGCGTTGAGCGGCGAGGCGCGCGACATCCATGCCACCGACGAACTGGTTCTCCGCCTTTTCCCCCACGACGAGATCCTGCGCCGCTGGATCGAACTCGCTCGCAAGAAGGTCCGCTTTCAGGGTCTTCCGGCCCGCATCTGCTGGCTCGGCTACGGTGAGCGCGCCGAATTCGGCCTGGCCATCAACGAAATGGTGCGCAAGGGCGAACTGAGCGGTCCCATCGTCATGGGACGCGACCATCTCGACTGCGGGTCGGTGGCCTCCCCCTACCGAGAGACCGAAGGCATGGCGGACGGCAGCGATGCGGTCGCCGACTGGCCACTGCTCAACGCCCTGTTGAACACCGCCTCCGGCGCTAGTTGGGTTTCGATCCACAACGGCGGCGGAGTGGGCATCGGCTATTCCCTGCACGCCGGCCAGGTAACGGTCGCCGACGGGACCCCGGAGATGGACCGCCGCATCGCACGGGTGCTCAACAATGATCCCGGCATCGGCGTAGCCCGCCATGCCGATGCCGGCTATGAAGAGGCGCGCCGGTTTGCCGGCGAGCGCGGCATCCAGCTGCCCATGTGAGCCCCATGCCTTTGCTGCTGGTGCATGCCGCGCAGCTGTTAACCCTGCGCGGGCCGCAACGAGCCCGGCGCGGCGCGGAAATGACCGATCTGGGCCTGGTCCGCGACGGCGCCCTGCTCATCGCCGGGGGACGCATCCTCCGGGCCGGCGCCACAGACGAGGTCACCCGCGACCTGCCGCGCGATCTTGGCCCGCTCGAGGAGCGTGACTGCCACGGCCTGCTCCTGACCCCCGGGTTGTGTGACTCCCACACCCACCTGGTGTTCGCCGCCCCGCGTCTCGACGACTACGAACGCCGCCTCGCCGGCGCCACCTACGCCGAACTCGCCGCCGCCGGCGGCGGCATCCGCCTCAGCGTCGAGCGCCTCCGCGCCGCCGCCGAAGATGACCTTGCCTCCCAGGCCGCTCATTGGATGCGCGCCGCCCGCGGTCTCGGCACCACCACCATTGAGGTCAAATCCGGCTACGGATTGAGTGTCGAAGCGGAACTCAAGAGCCTGCGCGCGGCGGCGGCCGCCGCCTCGGCCACCGCCATGGATGCGCCCCGTACTTTCCTCGGCGCCCATATCGTTCCCCCCGAGTATCGCGCCGACCGCCCCGCCTACCTGCAGTTGCTCCGGGAGCAGATGCTGCCGGCCGTCACCGCTCCCGGCAATGGGACGCCGGAGTTCGCCGATGTCTTCTGCGATCCCGCCGGCTTCACCCTGGCGGAGAGCCGCGCCGTGCTCATGGAGGCCCGCCGCCACGGCCTCGGTCTCAAACTCCATGCCGAACAGTTCGCCGCCATCGGCGGCATCGGCCTCGGCATCGAACTCGGCGCCGTCTCGGTGGACCATTGTGATGCCGCCCGCCCCGAGGACATGCGTTTGCTCGCCCGCGCGGAAACTGTGGCCACCCTCATCCCGGGCGCCAATTTCTTCCTCGGTCGACCCTATCCCCCCGCCCGCGAGTTGATTGCGGCCGGCGCCGCCGTGGCTTTGGCCACCGACTTCAACCCCGGCACCTGCCCCATCCTCAGCCTGCCGTTGATCATGAGTCTGGCTTGCAGCGGTATGCGCCTCTCCCCCGCCGAGGCCTGGTGCGCCGCCACCATCAATGGCGCCGCCGCCCTCGCCCGCGCCGCCGTCTGCGGCTCGCTGGAGGCCGGCAAGCGGGCGGATGTAACCGTCTTTGCCGCCGATGATTTTCGCGCGGTGCCGTACTACGCCGGCCAGAATCTCTGCCGTGCCGTAGTGCAAAATGGAGTCTGGAAAGAACCCGATGCCCTTGATTGAATGTGTGCCCAATTTCAGCGAAGGCCGCGACGCCACCGTGGTGGATGCGCTGGTGGCCATCATGCTCGCTGTCCCGGGAGTTTCACTGCTCGACCGCGAGATGGATCACGACCACAATCGCTCCGTCATCACCATTGCCGGCGAGCCTCAGGCGGTGGCGGAAGCCGCCGTGCGCGCCGTCGGCCTCGCCGCCCAACGCATTGACCTGCGCCGCCACCAGGGCGCTCATCCCCGCCTCGGCGCCACCGACGTGGTTCCCTTTGTCCCCCTCGAAGGCGCCACCCTGGAAGACTGTGTCCGCCTGGCGGAGTGGGCCGGGACCGAGATCTGGCGTCGCTATCAAATTCCCGTCTACCTCTATGAGGCGGCCGCCCGCCGCCCCGAGCGCCGCGGCCTGGAAAACATTCGCAAGGGTCAGTTCGAGGGCGTGCGGGAAGAGATCCAGGTCAACCCGGACCGCGCTCCCGACTTCGGCCTCCCTTTTCCTGACTGCCGGCTGCACCCCTCCGCCGGCGCCACCGTGGTCGGCGCTCGCAAGTTCCTCATCGCCTACAACGTCAACCTCGATTCCCCCGACGTCAATATCGCCCGCACCATCGCCAAGACCATCCGCACCTCCAGCGGCGGTCTGCCCGCGCTCAAAGGCATGGGGGTGCAGTTGAGCGACCCGCCGCGGGCGCAGGTCTCGATGAACCTGACCGACTTCGAAACCACCTCCCTGGCCACCGCCTTTCGCGCGGTGGAGGCCGAGGCCGCCCGCCACGGCGCGCATGCGGTGGAAAGCGAGCTGATCGGGCTGGTTCCCCGCATGGCGCTTGAGAATGCCGCCGCGGAAATGCTCCGCTTGGCCGAGTTCGATGCTCAGCGGGTGGTCGAAGCCCGTGTGGCCAGTGTCATGGCGGCGCGGCCCATGCGCTTCGCCGCCGTCCTTCGTCCCTTTCTTGATGCGCTGGCGTCGGAAGAACCGGCGCCCGGCGGCGGCACAGCCGCCGCCGCCGCCGGCGCCATGGCGGCCGCCCTGGTCCATATGGTGTCTCGCCTCGCCCTCGCCAAGGCGCGAAAAACTCATCCGGAAACCGCCGCTGATTCCCCCTGGATCGCCGCCGCCGGCGAGATGCAGAATTTGGGCGAGGAACTGGCCCGCGCCACCGACGAGGACAGTGAAGCCTTCCTGGCCATTCGGGCCGCCCGACGCTTGCCGAAAACTACCCCCGACGAAATCTCGGCCCGCCTGGCGGCCATCACCGCCGCGACGGTTCTGGCGGCCGAGGTCCCCCTCGCGGTGGCTACGCGCTGTCTGCGCCTGCATGAGCAAATCAACCTTCTGCACTCCCAGGCGCCTGCCGCCATGGCCAGTGACCTGACCACCGCCCGCGCCCTCGCCGAGGCGGGCTTTCGCGGGGCTCGGGATAATGTGCGCATCAACTTCGATTCCCTTCCCGAGGGTGACAGGGAGCGCCTGCGTCTCGCGGAGGCCATGGCCAAGCTGGAAGCCGCCGCGCCGTTTTCCCTTGACTAATACCCAAGTCTTTATGGATCATCACTGGTAAGTCCTTACCCAGCAGCACCAACTTCGTAGACCGCATAAGCCCTATGTCCCGACGGAAACTGCCCTCCCTTTCTGCCCTTTTCGTGTTGGCAACTTTTGCCGTGGCGGCAGCCGCGCAGGTGGCTCCCAAGCCGCGTCTCGCACGCGCCCCCATGCCGCTGCTGTTTGAAGCCAACCAGGGCCAGACCGCCCTTCAGGCACGTTTTCTGGCTCGCAGCCAGGGATCCGTGGTGTTTTTGACCGGCCACGGCGTCACGGTCAAGACGGCCCACCGGGCGGTGGCCATGGATTTTGCCGGGGCAGCGGCCCAGCCCTTGGCGGTCGGCGTGCAGCCGGCCTCGACCCGCGTGCACTACCTCTCCGCCGGCCGCAACCTCTCCGTCGCCGCCTTCGACTCGGTGCTCTACCGCCAGATGTACCCCGGCGTGGACGTTTCCTTTTACGGCCGTAACGGCGCTCTCGAATACGACCTCCGCCTCGCCCCCCATGCCGCGCCCGGCCAGATTCAGCTCGGCTTCCGCGGTGCCCAGCCGACGCTGGCGGCCGATGGCAGTCTTCGCTTGGGCGAGGGACTGAGCTTGCGCGCTCCCCATGCTTATCAGGATGTCCATGGCTCGCGCCGGCCCGTCGCGGCTCACTATCGTTTGTTGGCGAGCGGTCGTGTCGGTTTGGCCCTCGGTGCCTATGACCCCAACGCCGCGCTGGTGGTGGACCCCATCCTGACGTTTTCGGCCTACTTGGGCGGAACGGCTCTCAATCAAGCCAACGCCGTCGCGGTGGACAGCAACGGCAACGGCTACGTAGCCGGCTTTACGCTCTCCGCTGATTTCCCGGTGGTGACGGGTGCGCTTCAGGGCGCGCTCGCTGCCGGCAGTTTTGGCCCCGCCAACGATGCCTTTGTCGCCAAGGTTGCGACCGACGGCTCCAAGCTCGTCTACGCCACCTACCTGGGCGGCAATGGCGATGATCGAGCCACCGGCATTGCGGTGGATTCCACCGGCGCCGCCTACGTCGCCGGCTCGACTACCTCCACGAATTTCCCCATCGTCGGCGGCTTTCAGGCCACCCTGGCCGGTGCCACCGATGCCTTCGTGGCCAAGCTGAACCCTGCCGGTTCGGCCCTGGTGTACTCCACCTATCTCGGCGGCTCCAAGGACGATCGCGCCACAGCCATCGCCGTGGACAGCGCTGGTGAGGCTTTCGTGTCCGGTGTAACGGGCTCCAGCGACTTCGTCGTCACGGGTCCGCAGACCACCTTCGGCGGCCAGACGGACGGCTTCGCGGTGGCCATTAAGGCCGACGGCACCGGCCGTCTTTACTCCACCTACATTGGTGGCAGCGGCCTAGATCAAGCCAACGGCATTGCACTCGACCCCGTCGGCAACGCCTACGTCGCCGGCACCACCAGCTCCACCGACCTGCCCGCCACGACCGGCGCGCTCCAGACCACTCTCTCCGGGGGATCCGACGGGTTTGTCGCCGAGGTCATGCGCTCCGGCGCCAGCTTCGGCTACATCACCTACTTGGGCGGCAGCAAGGCCGATGGCATCAATGCCGTCGCCGTGGATGTCAACGGCAACGCCTTCGTCGCCGGTTCCACTCAGTCGGTCAATCTCTTCCCGAACAACCAGAACGGCGCCCAGCCCAGCTACGCCAGCAATGGCGACGGCTTTGCGGCTGAGCTCAACAATGCCGGCAACGCGCTCGTCTACGGAACCTACATCGGCGGTGGCCAGAGCGACTCCGCCAACGCCATCGTCGTGGACAACACCGGCAGCGCCTACGTCGGCGGCACCACCAGTTCCGGAGATTTCCCCACCACCACCAACGCCACCCAGCAGACCCAGGGCGGCGTGCAAGACGGCTTCCTGGTTAAGCTCAACCCGGTGGGTCAGACCTTTATGTTCGCCTCCTACTTCGGTGGCGCGCTGAACGACACCATCAATGGCCTGGGCATTGATTCCCAATCTGACGTGTACATCGTCGGCCAGACCTCGTCCGCCAACTTCCCTGTACTGCTGCCCAGCGGCAGTACTTTGCAGGCCACCTCCAACAGCCAATTCGACGCCTTCGTGGCCAAGTACGTCATCGCTCCCCAAGGTGTCTATAGCCCCACCGCGCTGGGTTTTGCCGCCCAGTCGCCTACGGTGGCCAGCACCGCGCAAGCAGTGACCTTCACCAATGGCGGTGAGCTGCCCTTGACCATCAGCGGCGTCACCACCACCGGTCCTTATTCCCAGACGAACAACTGCCCGGCCTCGATCAGCCCCACCGCCAGTTGCGTCATCAACGTGGTCTTTACCCCGACCGCAACCGGCACCCAGAACGGGACCTTGGTGGTGGCCGATAACGCTCCCGGTGGTTCGCAGACCCTGCCCCTGAGCGGCAGCGGCGGCGACTTTTCGCTTACCGTCACCCCCACCACCCTCACCATTCCGGCCGGCGGCAGTGCCAACTTTGAAGTGGACGTGGCCCCGGCCATCGGCTACACGGGTGTGGTGGCGCTGACCTGCTCGGGCATCGGTTCGGCACAGAACGCCACCTGCACGGCTTCGCCGACGTCGCTGACCATGAATGGAACCACCGCCTCGACCGCCACCATGACCGTCACCACGACGGCTCGGCCGACGCTGATTCCGTGGCTGCCCTCGGCCCCCTCGGGTCCGTGGCTGTGGCTCGCTGTAGCCAGCCTCGCACTGGCCTTGCTGGGCCTGCTGTTGAGTCTTGGCGCCCGCGGCGTGCGGCGCAAGCTGAGCTGGGTGGGAACGGCGGTGCTGGTAGGCTGCTCGATCGCCGCCATCGGTTGCGGCGGTACCACCACGAACAGCGGCACTCTGGCCGGAAACTACACGCTGACCTTTACCGGAACCGACGCCAAGAAAGCTACCCACAGCCAGACCGTGACCTTGACCGTCAACTAGCGTCCGGACCACTCCCAGATCCGCGCGCGGCAGCTCGGAGGCTCCCTGAGCGGAGCGGGCGCCCGCTGCCGGGGAGCGAAGCCACGGCGCTGAGCGACCGTAGGGAGCGACCCAAGTCAGGTGTGGATTATCCACCTTCTTTGCTACGATGGGGCATGAGTAGTCGCATTGGTTTCGCTTCCCTTCTGGTGGGCGCTTTCCTGGCCGGCACCACTGCCCAGGCGGCCCAATTGAGTCTTGCCGCGCAGTCGGTGATGCCGCAAAGCACGCGGCAGGTCATCTCCATCAACTACCATCGCCTGGCGGCCGATCCGGTGGCCATGCAATTGGAAGCACGCGTCCTGCCGCCCGCCATGCAGGGCTTCGAGGCCTTGCTGACCCGTGGGGGCGTAAATGCCGCTCAGGACGTCAATCGCCTGACCTTCGCCACCTTCGAGAATAAAAGCGACATCGGCCTGATCGGCGTGGTCGAAGGCAACTTCGGCGAGTTCAAGCTCGACCCATTCTTCAAAAAGACCGCCAAGCAGCCCACGCCGCCCCAGATTGATGGCGTCAGCGTCTACAACTCCAACGGCCTCACCTTCTATGTACCCGATGCTTCGACCCTGATCTTCGGCTCCCTGGCCTCGGTGCAGGCGGCCATTGCCACCCAGCAAGGCGGCGCTACCCTGGCGCAGAACGAGCCGATGAGCGACATGATCGCCGGCACGCAATCGAGCGATATCTGGAGCGTGCTGGATGCCGCCGGCTCCCAGGCCATGGTGCAGGGCATGATCGGCGCCAAGAGCGGCAGCTTCGATGCCTCGCTCATCCAGAAGCACTTCGACGGCGCCCGCTACACCATCGCTTTCGCCAACGAAATTCAGGTCAACCTGGAGCTGATGACCAGCGATTCCCTCAGCGCCGCCGCGGTCAGCACCGCCCTCAACGCCAGTCTGGCCATGCGCCAACGCCAGGAAACCAATCCTGCGGCCAAGGCCCTGCTGGGCGCGGTACAAGTGGATTCAGCCGGCAGCCATGCCTTCCTGCAACTGCTGACCCCGGCCAGCTCACTCGGCAGCCTGATGTCCAGCGATCTGATGCAATCCATCGTGCACTAAAAAAAAGGGATTCGGATTTTGCTTACAATCCGAATCCCTTTTCAGGTTGCGCCACTTCGTCTACTGGTTTTATTGCATGCCCGGGGCCAAACTCAGGGGGTTGCAGCGCAACGACTTAGCCTGGCCGCCCCCGGCCGCTCCCGGGGGCACCTCGGTGCTTTCTACCTGCCGGTGGAACATTTTGCGTACCACATCCACTACCTCCCTCATTCCCTGCGGCCGGGGATAGCAGTGTGCAGTTTGATTGTGGCCTGGGCAAAATCCCCACAGGCCATCGTTGCCATCCATCAGCAACGCATGGCACCGTGGCTGCGCCAGCAGCCATCGCAATCCCAACCTCGGCGAGGCGGTCTGCCACAGGCCCGATCCGCCCATCGCCGCCACTGCGGCTCGGCACCATTCCGCCAGCACCGGGTCCTCACCGATCAGGCAAAAAGCACCGGGCGCCGCGCTGCGCAGATGAGGGCGGCTCCTCGTCGCGGGCAACGCACACCGTCCCCATTGCCGGCGCGGCATGGGGCCGCTGTGCGGTTGGGTGCGAAAGTGCCAGCGACGTACCTGCCGATTTCCCCGCGCGAGCACCAGATCGCATCCATGGCTGGCGGGCCACGTGCGCAGGCTCAGTGGATACTCCCCACCTGCCTTGGGTCGCTCCCTACGTTCGCTCAGCCCCGTAGCTTCCTGTCCCGGCAGCGCTTCTTCCAGGCCGGCGTAAACCTGACCGCGCAGCCAGGCTCTGTCGGCAATCTCAATGGCAGCTCCGCACGGGCTGAAATGCAGTGGCAAGGCCCCCGGCCCCAGCCGGCGCCAGCAGTCCACCGCCTCCGCCGCCACCAACTCCACCAGCATCTTAATGGGATGCCATCTCAAGCCCATCTCCACCCGGCCCGCCCACAATCATCCCCTTCGCCGCTCCCGTTGTGGCGCCGCCTCCGAGCTGCCGCGATACGTCCTAACCGACCTCGCCCATGCGGCGGAAATGCTGATAGCGATCCTTGCGCAGGGCATCGGCTGAAAGACTGGTGAGCTGGTCGAGGTGGCGAGCGAGAGCGTCGCCGAGCAACTGAGCGGCGGCAGCGGCGTCCAAATGGGCCCCGCCGCCCGGTTCCGGAACGACTTCATCAATCAGGCCGAGGCGCAGCAGGTCCTGAGCCGTGGGCTTAAGGGCGGCGGCGGCTCGCGCTTTGAGGTTGGCATCGCGCCAGGTAATCGAGGCGCAGCCCTCGGGT
>DATBPS010000065.1:0-21687 GCA_036561225.1 Terriglobales bacterium | reverse complement strand
TCAACAGCTACACCTGCGCGCCGGAGTTCATCCAGGTGGCGGCGCTGGCCGCGCTGGAGGACCGCGGCGGCCAGGTGGAGGCGCACTGGCAGATGATGCTGGCCGGCTACCGCCGCAAACGGGCGCTGTTCGCCGGCGGCTTGGCGGCGATGCCGGGCGTGCACTGCGCGCTGCCGCAGGGCGCCTTCTACGCCTGGGCGCGGTTTGACGGCTGCGACGACGGCCAGCGGATGCAGGAGCGCTTGCTGGAAGAGGCCGGCGTGGCCGCGGTGGCGGGAGGCGGCTTCGGGCCGACAGGGAAGCCCTACCTGCGGTTTTCCTTTGCCGGAAAGGAAGCCGAGTTGGAGGAAGGCCTACGCCGGATTCGAGGTACAATGGGAATCTAACCAGGGGCGATTAGCTCAGTTGGTTAGAGCGTCTGCCTTACAAGCAGAAGGTCCACGGTTCGAGCCCGTGATCGCCCACCACGCAAGGGCCGGCTGGACCACGGTTGCGGGGACGTAGTTCAGTTGGTTAGAACGCCGGCCTGTCACGTCGGAGGTCGCGGGTTCGAGCCCCGTCGTCCCCGCCATCTACCTCATTGAATCTGCTGAGGTAATGGTGTGCGCGTCTCCCGGATTTTCGCCAACTCGCCATCATTGGCCATCAGCTCCGAGAGGTTTTCGACCGCCGCCCGCTGGGATGCGGGTAACGGAAGTTTGTAAATTTCCAGCGTGGTGGACATGCGCGCATGCCCAAGCTGCGCCTGCGCCTCGCGCAACGATCCTCCCGCCAACTGGAACAGCGTTGCGTGCGTTCGCCGCAACGTAGGCCAGTTGAGCCAGGGCATTCCCAACTTGATGCCCGCCGGCTTGATGTGTGCCGATGGAGCAGGTTGGTATCCCTGAGCTGCGTGCCGCGGGCGCTTTGGAGAATGAGCGCGCTCGGCTCCCGATTCGGAAAAGCATTGGGGATGAAGTGCCGATCCACAAACTCGCGAAGAGTCATTGTGGCTCCCGGCCGCACTTTCCCCCAATTCAATGGGCGTAGGATCTCGTCGGCCGCCTTGCGGGCCTGCCGCTGAGTCATCGCGGCAACCGGGCCGATGATTTTGGTCACCAGCCGGCGCCTGATGCTGCCGTCGCCATTGACGTGGTCTTCCCGCCACTGAAGCTCCCAAACCGGATCACGCTGTCCGAGTTTTCGCAGACTGCCTCTCTGTACATGACGGCCATGGCTGGGCGGTGAAGAAGGGACGCTCCGGACGTGCATCAGGTCGGTTTCAAACCCAATGTCAGGCGATAGGCCGCGCAATGGAACTCGTCGGGCGCGGGGCGGTAAAGGTTCAGGACAGGCACGGCAAGTTTCGGAGGCTAAAGCCGTTTGATTAGTGAACCCAACCCAGTAGGTGCTAAGCGGCACGGCTATTCGTGGCCAAGCGAAGGGGCCACGCCGGTCTGGGGCATCCTTAGGCCTCTGCCGCGTCGCGGACGGCAATTGGAGTATCCTAACTTCGCGAAGCAGAAAGGGCCATTATGAAGACGGTACTCAGATCGCTGGGGCTCACTTGGCTGCTCGCTTTCAGCGTCCTAGCTTTCTCGGCGCCTCCAGCCCTGGGCGACACGATCACGTGGACCCTGACAGACGCCAATTTGTATGGCATACAATCCGACGTGACGGGCTCCTTCGTTTACAGCGAAGGAATGATCGTGTCGTGGAGTTTCAACGTACCAGCCGACGTGTTCTACCCGAACAGCCTAGCGACATCCGTAGATTCGGGTCCGGGCAGTTCGCCGATCATTGTTCCCAACCGCCCAAATGGGCTTTACTATTACATCCCGTTCCCAGAAGGACAAAATGGGTTTGGAATAAATCTATTGTCCGGCGAAGACTTGTTTACGCAGCTAGCGTCCCCTGGAAGGATCACCCTGGCAGGGTTTGACTTCCTAACTGAGTTGGACTTTTATGTTCCCGATTCTACGGGCGGCTCCATCGTCGGGGTTGCCGACACTCCGGAGCCGCCAGCCTGGTTGCTATTGGGCACTGGCGGCTTGATGCTGCTCGGAATGGGTTGGCGGCCCGGCCACGCGGCGTTCGGACGTTCGATTCGCGCATCAAGTGCTGGTCCTCGCGGCTTTAACACCTAATTTCGGCGCTGTTCCTAGGGCATTCAGAATCAGCCGCACTCCGTTAGATTACCTTGCTCTCTTCTGCCTGGATTTTGGCGCTGGGTTCCTGCCGTCCAGTCCGCCGAACATGGTGTTCTGCTTCCGTCCGACCAACAACCCGCCGCGCCGCGCGCCAGACCCGCGCTTGGGGGGCCACGGCCCGGCTGACTGGGTGCGGAGTGGGCGCGTAGTGCGCGGTGAGCGGCGGCGGCATCTCGCCAAATCCATCGGATATGAATATATAGGCGAGGGACGGGGGCAACGCGCCTGCTCGCCGTTATTATTGAGTGCTACAGTACGCGTTGAGGTGGAAAAGCAGTGTTTTGCACTAACTGCGGTAAACACATCGACGCAACCTGGCAGCACTGCCGTCACTGCGGCGCCGCTAAGCCGCCGGTATTGGAGGCGCCTCAAAGCGATTCGGACCGGCCAGTCCGCAATGACGGGCACCGGCGTGAAGAAAAACCACCCCTTTGGCGCCTTCTCATAGTTGCGGCTTGCGCTGTCGCACTTGCGGTGCTTGTAATCATTGCGCCATGGCGGAGCAAACAGCCTGCGGGCGAGGGAACCTCAAACGGGGGCTCGCCTCCAGTCGGTGGGAGGGCAGTTGCTGCTGCCGGGGGTGGCGACCCTCGCACGCCCGCTCTGCCGTCGCCTCCCGTACTCAGCCCGGAACAGATTTACTCGCGCACGGAGCCGGCGGTTGCCCTTATCAAAACTTCCATCCAGGGTCGGCCGCTGGCCGCTGGGAGTGGATTCAACGTCAGCCCCACTGGCGAGATAATCACAAACTACCACGTGATACGCGGTGCTGATGGCGCCACCGCGTATATAGACGGGACCGTCTACAGCGTTGCGGGTGTGATCGGCTATAGCCGCGAGCGTGATGTTGCAGTGCTCGGGCTAGCCGGCGCGGGCCATTTACCGACCATAAATCTGGCCCAAAGCACGGCTCTTCAGGTTGGCGACTCGGTTCTTTCTATCAGCTCGCCGCTTGGAGTTTTTCAGAACTCGTTGAGTACAGGGGTGGTCAGTGGAATCCGCCAAGGGGGCACCATTCAAATGACCGCGCCGATAAGCCACGGATCGAGCGGGAGCCCGGTTTTTGACCAACACGGCAATGCCATTGGGATAGCGGAGGCCACCGCTCCTGCCGGAGAGAACTTGAACCTGGCAATTCCCATTTCCGCTGCGCTGCCCTTCATTGAGGGTCGCCTCACGCAGACCCTCGGGGACGTGCTAATCGCAAATGAGACAAGCGTACCCTTTCTCTCTCGGCAGGTCATCGTTCCGGCGCGGAAGATGGTCACCTTCCAGCTCACCATTAACCCGAACTTGATGAGCTACGCGGCACTGATCGGCGACTTCGAGTCCTCTGGTGGGGCTGGTGGCCTCGCAGAAATGCTGGTGCTCAGAGGTGGCGAAATTGTTTTCCGCACTGGCCGTGTTCAGCAGCAGACCGTGAACGTGAACTTGGCTCCAGGAACGTACTCCGTTGCCTTCGACAATGGACCGTCGCTGATCTTCTCGCGGAACATCGTTGCCAATCTGCAACTGCGGTACGTCCAGTAGGCCGCCGGTCTAGGGGGCCAATTGCAGCCCCGCCACCTGGAGCCGGTTCACGACTGCGCCTGTTGGCGGGGGCCGTAAAGGCCCGGTATTCACGCGCTTCCCACCGTGTCCGCCAATTCGTCGCGCTTGGCAGACACTTGGTCGCTATGCCGCCCTCGCCCTCCGCCCCGTGCCCCCCAGCCTCAGTCTGCCGGGGATATCGCCCGCCACGTCTTCGGGGCGCTACGCGACGCGCCCCTCCGCCGGCCTGTCACGTCGGAGGTCGCGGGTTCGAGCCCCGTCGTCCCCGCCATTCCTTCCCACCTTACTTTCCGCTGATTCCCCGAGCCAGAACCGGCTTCCTGTGCTTTCATGGAAGGGCACGAGCGGGAGGGCTCAGCCATGAAGATCGGGATTGCGACGACCGGAGTCTTGTGCGCGGCGTTGGCGCTGGGCGCGGTGGCGCAAAGCGCGCCCTCGCCTGAACTGCAGAAGCTGGATGTGTCGGTGGGCCGCTGGGAGTTCCACGGCTCCGCCAAGAACGCACGCACCGGCAAGGTCACGCAGTGGACTTGGAAAGAAGACTGCCGCTGGTCTTCGAACCACTTGTTCCTCGAGTGCACCTTCGACAACGTCTGGGCAGGGCGGCCGGCACGCTCGCTGGTGGTGGACACCTACAACAGCACCGACCATAGCTATTGGCACTGGGAGATGTTTGCCGACGGCGGAACCGGCGCCCACCCTTTCGCCGCCAAGATGGACATCAGCGGCAATACCTGGATCGAGTACGGCGCCGCGCCCACGGCGAAGCGGCCGGGCGAGCGCATCGTCTACGACTGGTCTCCGCCGGACAAGGTGCGTGTACGCATCGAAACCTCGCGCGATGGTACCCACTGGACCACCGTGGACGACGGCGTGGGAACGAAGCTGCCGTAGGGGTTTGATTTGGCGGCTTACGACGGGGCCGGGCAGCGATTGTTTCGGATATTCGGGCACGAGTCCTGCGCGCCGTTTAGCGGAGCGGCCGTTGCCAATGCTGTTGGGAGGGGCGGGAACTGACTTGGGCGATGGAAAAGGCGAGCCGCAGCGGTTTTAAGCTGGGCATCGTGACGTTCGTTTTCCCGATTGTCCTGCTGGCATTCCATGTAGTCCTCATGGTGCCGTCCGTTTTGTTGGTTTATCCGATTGCGCACTTCAACGGTGATTACGTCTGGTGGGGGAGAGCGGCTTCTTGGGCGGCGATGCTTCCCTCGGGATGGGGCGCGTTCGTGGTTTGTAAGCTGATTTGGCCGAAGCCTTAGTTTATCGGCCGAGACGCGGCGGGAGCGGGCGCGGGTCAACCGGGGGCGGCCTGGTTACACTGTGCATATGAAACGTACGACCCTCACGGTCGACGCCAAGCTGCTGAAGGAGGCGGGTGCGCGGACCTATTCGGAGGCGGTCAACGTGTCGCTCAGCGAGGCCGTGCGGCGCAACAAAGTGTTGGCGTTGCGGGAGCTGTTCGGAAGCCACTTCTGGGAGGGTGAACTGGAGACAATGCGGCGACCGCGATTTTCGACGCCCACACGCAAGAAAGAGTTGGCGGGGCATCGGCGGTGAGGGCGCGCGTTGTGTCGAAGCTTGCGTGTCCCCAAACAGACCCGCGAAGTAGCAGCCGGAGGACGACGCTGAGCCTGGATGATGACGTTCTGGCGGCCGCCCGGGCGCTCGCCGTCATCCAGCGGCGGACGGTCGGTGAGGTCGTCTCCGAGCTGGCGCGAGGAAGCCTGACGGAGGCGGGGCCACGGCGGAGCGTGAGAAACGGGGTGCCGCTGTGGCCGCGGCGGTCCGGGCTGATTGTGACCTCGGAGATGGTGCGGCGGCTGAACGAGGGAATCCCCCGAAGCGCTTTTTGCCCACAGTGAAACGGCGCGACCCCGCGCTTTGCCCGGCGGAAAAGCGGAATGCGCTTGGCGGCGGGCGGCGGCTGCTGTTCCTGTACTCGAAGCATCATTCTGTGCTGGAAGTGAAGGGCCGACCGTAGATGACAGCGCGGGGACGAAGCTACCGTAGTAGCCTTGCGGGAGATGTTCGGGGGCAACTTCGGGGAGGGCGACCTAAGGTGCCCGTGCCACTTGCGTGCCCTTGTGTGAAGGACGTGACTGGCGAACTTCATTGCTTTACCGATCGGTAGGGTCTATAATTCCGCCGGGTTCTCCGGAGGGAATCGTAATGTTTACAAAATGGCGGGCGGTGGGGGTGGTGGCGGCTTTCGGGCTGTCGCTGGGGCTGGCAACGACGGCGCTGGCGCAGCGGGGACGCGGCGGGCAGGCGCTGGCGGAGCCGCAGGGGACAGGGCCGCTGCGGGATCTGCATTTCCGCTTCATCGGGCCGCAGGGGAACCGGGACATCTCCGTGGTGGGGGTGCCGGGGGATTCGATGGTGGCCTACTTCGGGGCGGCGTCGGGCGGCATCTGGAAGACCACCGACGGCGGCCTCTCATTTCAGCCGATCTTTGACCGCCAGGACGTGTCGGCGGTGGGCGCGCTGGCCATTGCTCCCTCGGCCACCAATATTGTGTGGGCGGGAACGGGCGAGCCTTCGATCATTCGCCAGGCGACCTCGCCCGGTGACGGCGTCTACAAGTCCACCGACGGCGGGCTGCACTGGCGGCACATGGGGCTGGAACAGACCGGCCACATCGCCAGCATCGTGATCAACCCCAACGACGCCAACCAGGTGTATGTGTGCGCGGTGGGTCAGGGGTACCGCGACCAGCCGGAGCGCGGCGTTTACAAGAGCGACGACGGCGGCACGAACTGGACCCAGGTGCTCAAGGTGAATGACCAGACGGGCTGCTCGGGCCTGAGCATGGATGCGCACGACCCGAACACGCTGTTTGCCGGCATGTGGCAGTTGCAGATCCGGCCGTGGTCGGAGAACAGCGGCGGACCCGACGGGGGCGTCTTCGTCACCCATGACGGCGGTGCGCAATGGACCAAGCTGAACGGCCACGGGCTGCCGGCGGTGGGCGCGCTGGTGGGCAAGGTGGCGGTGCAGGTTGCACCCAGCGATCCGAGCCGCGTCTACGCACTGCTGCAGGAGCCGGCCGAGCCGGCCTTCTACCGCTCCGAGGATTACGGCCGCACCTGGAAGCTGGTGAACCGCGACAACCGGCTGATCGGCCGGCCGCCGTACTTCACCTTCTTCGCGGTTTCGCCCAACAACGAAAATCTGCTCTACTTCACCGCCATGAACTGGAGCGTCTCGATCGACGGCGGCGACACCCTGGCCAACGCGCAGCGGGCGGGCGGCGATCTGCACGATGTGTGGATTGATCCCAAAAATCCGCAGCGCATCATGACCGCCCACGACAGCGGCGGGTCCATCAGCCTGAACGGGGGCAAGAGCTGGCAGCAGGTCAAGCTCCCCATCGCGCAGATGTACCACGTCTACACCGACACCCGGATTCCCTACAACGTGTTCGGCAACCGCCAGGATGACGATGCCCTGGAAGGGCCCAGCCGCTCGCTGTTCAGCAGCGGCTTCGGGGCGCGCGGGGGCAGCATCGGGGTGGGTGAATGGCACGCCTACGCCGGCTGTGAGAGCGGCTACTCGGTGCCCGATCCGGTGGATCAGGACATTCTGTGGACGGGCTGCTACAACGGCGATCTGACCCGCGTCAACCTCAAGACGGGCGAGGCGCGCAATGTTTCGGTGTGGCCGGAGGACTCCTACGGCGGACCGCCGTCGGGGGTGCGCGACCGCTGGAACTGGACCTTCCCCATCGCCATCGCGCCGCAAAACCACAACCAGGTGTTCGTGGGCAGCCAGTACGTGTACGAGACCACCAACGCCGGGCAGAGCTGGACGCGGATCAGCCCCGACCTGACGCTCGACATGAAGAGCCACGAAGGGGATTCCGGCGGCATCGTGGCCGACGATTTGATGACCTTTGACGCCGAGACACTGTCGAGCCTTGCGATTTCGCCGGTGCAGGCGGGCGTGATCTGGGCGGGCAGCTACGACGGCCAGGTGCAGGTGACCCAGGATGGCGGCAAGAATTGGACGAATGTGACCAAAAACATTCCCAACCTGCCGGCCTATGGCGAGATCACCATCGTCGAACCCTCGCACTTTGCCGCCGGCACCGCCTACATCAGCGACGACGTGATGATGATGGGCGACTACAACCCCTACATCTATAAGACCACCGACTTCGGCCGGACCTGGACCAGCGTGGCGGGTGACTTGCCGCATTCCTTGTTCAGCTACGTGCACGTGGTGCGCGAGGACCCGGTGCGCCAGGGGATGCTGTATGCGGGCACGGAAAACACCATCTATTTTTCGCTGGACGACGGCGCCCACTGGACGCCGCTGAAGAACAACATGCCGGCGGCGCCGATGTACTGGCTGACCATCCAGCCGCAGTTCAACGATCTGGTGATCGCCACCTACGGGCGCGGAATCTGGATCGTGGATGACATTTCGCCGCTGCGCAACTGGGACAAGGTCTCCGAAGCGGGCACGGCGCACCTGTTCCAGCCGCGCGACGCCTACCGCCTCCGCCGCTCCGTGCTGTCGCCCGAGAGCGGCCCCAACGAAGTGGTGCGGGGCGAGAACCCGCCCGACGGAGCCGACCTCGACTACTACCTGCCGGCAGCGGCGAAAACAGCCACGCTGACCATCCGCGGCAGCGACGGCAAGGTGATCCGCACCGTTTCCGGCGGTGTGCATGCCGGGCTGAACCGCACCTGGTGGGACCTGGGGTATACGGCGCCGGCCACGCCGCGCCTGCTGACCGCGCCTCCCGGCATGCCCTGGGTGTCGATGGGGCCCGAGGGCTGGCGTCCGGTGGTGGCGTGGGGCGGCAATGCCAGCGCGCCCAAGGTAGTGCCGGGTACCTACCAGGTGGAGCTGAGCGTGGACGGCAAGCCGGTGGGCACCGAGCCGCTGACCGTGCGCAAGGATCCGGCCGCCTCGGGTACGCCGGAGTCCATGGCGGCGCAGTTGAAGATGTCGCTGGAGATCCAGGGCGAAATCAACGAAACCGTGGGCATGATCAATGATGTCGAGAGCACCCGGCGGCAGCTGGAGGATGCGGTGAAGGTCCTGGAGCGGCATCCCGGCAGCGAAGCGGCGATCGCCGGCGACAAGGCGCTGGAGGCCAAATTTGTCGCCGTCGAGAGCAAGCTCTACAACACCCACCTGACCAGCGCCAGCATTGAGGAGTCATTCGTGGACGCGGTCCAGCTCTATGCCAAGCTGTGCACCCTGGCCGGCGATGTCAACGACAGCGGCCGCTACGGCGGCGGCGCCAGCCTGGCTCCCACCGAGCAAGCGGTGGCGCTGAACCAGATCCTGGCGAAGCAGATGAACGATCTGCACAGCCAGCTGCTGGCGCTGAACCAGGGCGAAGGGGCGGCGTTCAATGCCCAACTGCGTGGCATGGGCCTCGGGCTGGGGATCGAATTCGCGGCACCGGCGGCTCCGGCCGCGCCGGCGCGGCGGTAAGCGCCCCGCGGGTCGGGTGGCGCAGCCACCCCCTTCCCATGAAGAGTCACGGCGTGCGGTTGTCAGGTTGAACCGCGCGCCGTGGCTCTTTATACTCGAAGCATCGTTCCGTTCCGAATCTGAATCCGGGTCATCCAGGAGCCTCGATGAAATACCTCTTCTCACTTGTATGTCTGTTGGCGGTGGGCGCCGGCGCGGCGCCGGCGCGGGCGGCGGTGACGCCGCCCCAGGACACGAAATCGGTCACCCAGGGCAGCGTCGTGGTGGAAGGGCAGCGGGTGGACTACACCGCGACGGCCGGCACCATCGTGCTCACCAACCAGGAGGGCCAGCCCACCGGCAGCATGTTTTACGTCGCCTACACCCGGGACGGGGTGAAGGACGCCGGGCAGCGGCCGGTGACGTTTTTCTACAACGGCGGCCCCGGCTCCTCGACCATCTGGCTGCACATGGGCGCGTTTGGCCCGCAGCGGATCGCGACCACCGATGTGGCGCATACCCCGCCGGCGCCCTACAAGCTGGTGAACAACGACTACAGCCTGCTGGATGTCACCGATGAAGTGTTCATTGACATGATGAGCACCGGCTACAGCCGCATCATCGGCAAGGAGCAGGGCGGGGTGGGCACGAACAAGGATTTCTACGGCATTGTGCCGGATGTGCACGCCTTCGCGCAGTTCATCGAGAAGTACATCAGCATCAACGACCGCTGGAACTCGCCCAAGTATCTGTACGGGGAGAGCTACGGGACGGTGCGTTCGGAGGTGTTGGCCAACTACCTGGAGGAGTCGGAGGATATTGATCCCAACGGGGTGATGTTGCAGTCGGCCTACACCGGCGACGGTTCGTTTGGCGGTGACAAGGAGGACGAGACTGACCTGCCGACCATGGCGGCTTCGGCCTGGTACCACCACAAGCTGCCCAACCAGCCGGCACAGTTGCCGCCGTTCCTGGCCCAGGTGGAGAAGTTCGCCATGAATCAGTACGCGACGGCGCTCAATGCCGGAAACACGCTGAGCGCGGCGGAGAAGCAGGCGGTGGCGGAGAAGCTGCACGAGTACACCGGGGTGGGCACGGCCTACCTGGTGGCGCACAACCTGCGGATGAGCATTGGAGAGTTCCGGCACGAGCTGCTGGGCGACCAGGGGCTGACCATCGGGGAACTGGACGCACGCTTCACCGGGCCGCAGATGGATCCGCTGAGCCTGCAGGCGGAGTACGACCCGCAGTCGGCTTCGATCAGCGCGGCCTACGTGTCCGGCTTCAACCAGTACGCGCACAACGTGCTCAGGTACGGACGCGGCATGACCTACCGGCCGGAGGCCTACGGCATCGTCACCGGCTGGGACCGCAGCGATGGCGGCCGCGGGCAGAGGTCAAACCCCGGCCTGGACCTGGCGCACGCGATGAAACTGAACCCCAATCTGCGGGTGGAGGTGGACGCCGGGTACTTTGATCTGAACCTGCCGTATTACGGCATGGTGTACTCGGTAAACCACCTGCCGTTGCCCGCGGGTTTGCAGTCGCACATTCAGTTCAAGTTCTACGGCGCCGGCCACATGATTTACGTAAACGTGCCGGCGCTGAAGGAGCTGCACGACAACACGGCGGCATTTATTCACAGCACCTCCGGCGGGCAGTAAGTGCGCATTTGAACGGCTGGCATCGCGGCGGCGGGCCGGGGCATCTGGCAAGGGATGGCGAAGAAGACGGGTGCGCGATCAGCCGTGGTGCCGTTCCCTGGCCGCGAGATCGAGGAGCCGCGGCCGCCGTTTCCGGAACAGGAGCAGACGCCGCCGGGGCTGGAGAGCAAGATGAGTCCACAGCCGCGGTACCGCGCGCCCGAGTACCGGGCAGCGGGCAAGCTGCAGGGCAAGATTGCCCTGATCACCGGCGGCGACAGCGGCATCGGGCGGGCGGTGGCCCTGCTGTATGCGCGCGAAGGGGCCGATGTGGCCTTGGTGTTCCTGCCCGAAGAGATGGACGACGCGCGGCATATTCAGCACGAAGTTGAAGGCCTGGGTCAGCACGCCCTGCTGCTTCCGGGTGATGTCAGCGACCCGGAGTTCTGTCGGCGGGCGGTGGAACGGACGGTGCAGGAGTTCGGGCAGTTGGACGTGCTGGTGAACAACGCCGCGCGGCAGCAGCACCAGGAGAGGATTGAAGACCTCAGCTTGGAAGCCTGGGACCGGACCTTCAAAACCAACATCTACGGCTACTTCTACATGGCGCGGGCGGCGGTGCCGCACCTCAAGCCGGGAAGCGCGATCCTCAACACCGGCTCGATCACCGGGCTGGAGGGCAGCCGCCTGCTGCTAGACTACTCCGCCACCAAGGGCGCGATTCACGCCTTCACCAAATCGCTGGCCAAGAACCTGGTGGAGCGCGGCATCCGGGTCAACTGCGTCGCGCCGGGACCGGTCTGGACGCCGTTGCAGCCGCAAGACAAGAAGGCCAAAGCGGTGGCCAGGCACGGCGCGGATGTGCCCATGGGGCGGCCGGCGCAGCCGGAGGAGATAGCGCCCGCGTACGTGTTTTTTGCCTCGACCGCGGACTCGAGTTATATCACCGGCGAGATCCTCACCGAATTGGGCGGAGAAACCGTGGCCGCCTGAAGCGCTGGCTAGCGGACGATGTGCGTGAGCGCCGCCACGCCGTTCCAGCAGATCTGAATGCCGATGCAGATGAGGATGAAGGCCGACAGGCGCAGGAACACGCTCATGCCGCTGCGGCCGAGGATACCCTCGATACGGTCGGCCGAGCGGTAACAGATCAGGATGCTGATGGCGATGAGCAGCGGGCCGAAGATGGCCGAGGCCCATTGCGCCGGCCATCCGTACATCTGGCGCTGGGTATTGGCGCCCAGCGCCACCGCCACCGAGATCGAGCCGGGGCCGACGATGAGCGGCAGGGTGAGGGGATAGAAGGCGCGCTGGGAGGCATCGGCGGGGGAGAGGTTCGAGGGCTTGGGCTCGCCTTCGTCCTGGTTCAGCATGTTCCAGCCCATGGCGAACACCACCAAGCCCCCCGCCACCTGCACCACGGGCAGCGAGACGCCGAAGAAGGCCAGCACCTTGCCGCCGATCAGCATCGACACCAGCAGGATCAGGAACCCATTGAGGCTGATGCGGCGCGCCAGCGACCGGCGCAGGGACCGGGAGTAACCTTCGGTCAGACCGAGAAAGATGAGCGCCCCGCTGAGCGGGTTGACGATGGGGAAGAGCGCCGCCACCACCAGCAGGGTGGCTTCACCGATTTCGAGCACGAGGCGCATGCGACAGTGTAGCGCAGACGCCATGCCGGCCTGGCTCCGGTAGATGATCTTGTGGTAGAGTGGCGGCATGCCCAAACGCCATGCTCCGCCGCTGCAGGCCGACCTGCTGCAAGGCACGCTCGACCTTCTGATTCTGGAGACGCTGCGGCCGGGGCCGGCCCACGGGCACACCATCGCCCATGTGATCGAGCACCGGTCCGAAGAGGTTTTGCAGGTGGAGCACGGGTCGTTGTACCCGGCGCTGCACCGGCTGGAGGATCGGGGCTGGATCGCTTCGTTTTGGGGCACGTCGGAGAACAACCGGCGGGCGCGCTACTACCGGCTGACGCCGCGTGGACGGAAGCAGTGGGCGCAGCAGACTTCGCGCTGGCAGCAGTTGGCGGAGGCGGTGAACCGGGTACTGCGGCCGGAGGGGCCGCCGGAGGTGATGTCATGAGCTGGCGGCGATTCGTTCATCGCGCGCGGTGGCACCGGGAGCGGCAGGCGGAGTTGGAGGCTTACCTCGAGGAGGAGGCGGCGGCGAACCAGGCGCGGGGCATGGATGCCCGCCTGGCGCGGGCGGCGGCGAAGCGCAAACTGGGGAACGAAACGCTGGTGCTGGAGCGTATCTATCGCGCCAATAGCATCGGCTGGCTGGATACGCTGGGGCGCGATCTGCGCTACGCGGCGCGCCTGCTGCGGCGTTCGCCGGGCTTCACCACGGTGGCGGTGCTGTCGCTGGCGCTGGGAATCGGCGGGAACCTGGCGGTGCTGGGGATGAGGGACGCGGTGATGCGACGGCCGCTGCCGGTCGAGCAGCCGGGGCAACTGATCCGCATGGATTGGACGGCGCATCAGTGGGAGGCGCGGTCGGGCTGGGGCACCAATTTCGAAGACCACCAGGGGCGCGAGATCAATACCAGCTTCTCGTATCCGATGTTCGCGCAATGGCAGCGTGAAAACCACACCCTAAGTGGGCTGGCGGCCTTCCGGCCGCTGACCCACATGGACATCTTCGCCGACGGACACGCCGAGCCGGGGAAGGGAACGCTGGTGAGCGGCAGCTATCAGCGGATGTTGGGCCTGCGGCCGCGGTTGGGCCGTGGCCTCAGCGAGGCCGACCTGGCTGCCAATGCGCCGCCGGTGGCGGTGCTGGGCTACGACTACTGGCAGAGCCGCTGGGGCGGCGATGCCGGGGTGGTGGGAACGACCATACAGGTCAACCATCTTCCGGTAACCGTAGTGGGGGTGGAGGCAGAGGGGTTCCGTGGACTCGAGGTGGGCTTTACGCCCGATGTGTACCTGCCGATGTCGCTGGTCGAGCGGGGGGTGATGCAGGGCTGGAAGAATCCCCCGCGCCTGAGCGACGCCGGCTACTGGTGGGTGGAGGTGGTGGGGCGGCTGCGGAAGGGCGTCAGCCTGGAGCAGGCGCGTGCCGACCTCGAAATCGGCTTCGGGCAGTGGGTGAAGGCGCTGCCGGCCAAGGCCGCCGATCACGGCGACCTGCCGGTGCTGCTGGCGGATTCCGCCGCGCACGGCGTGAACAATCTGGGCGAAGACTTTGCCTTGCCGATGCTGATCCTGCTGGCGCTGTCCGGGCTGGTGATGCTGATCGTGTGCATCAACCTCGCCAACCTGCTGCTGGCGCGCGCGGCGGCGCGGCAAGACGAACTGGCGGTACGGCTGGCGATTGGGGCGGGGCGGCCGGCGCTGATACGGCAATTGCTGACCGAGAGCTTGGTGTTGGCGGGACTGGGCGCGCTGGCCGGCCTGCCGGTAGCGGCCTTGGCGCTGCGCGGCATCCTGCAGGTGTTTGTGCCGCCGGAGATGGATATTCGGCCGGGGCTGGATGGTATGGTGTTGGTCGCCGCGGTGGGGCTGGCCTTGGCCGCCGGGTTGATCATGGGATTGATTCCCGCCTGGCGCGCAACCCGGGTGCCGCGCCAGCGCTCCCTGGCAGGCGGCGCGCGCACCCATACCGGGCGGAACCGCATGGGCGAGGCGCTGCTGGTGGCACAGATGGCTTTGTGCCTGTTGGTGATCGCCGGGGCGGGGCTATTTCAACGGACGCTGCACAATTTGCAGGCGGTGGACCCGGGCCTCGATGCCCGGCATGTGACCGTGTTCGAAATGGACGCGCCGCTCGAGGGCTACAGCGGGGTGCGGTTGGCCACCTTTTACCAGCAGGTTCTGGACAACCTGCGGGCGGCGCCGGGAGTGAGCGCGGCCACGGAGACCGACATTGTGCCGGGCAGCACCAGCATGTCGAGCACGCACAGCCTCGGCCTGAAACCCGGCAAGAGCGCGCAGCGCAATGCGCGGACCTATGTGGCCAAAATCGCCCCCGGGTTTTTTGACGCTTACCGGATTGCGGTGCTCACCGGACGGGAATTGAACGCCCGTGATACGGCGGATGCGCCGCGCGTGGCGGTGATCAACCGCGCCATGGCGCAGCGGTTCCACGGATATCCGGTGGGGCAGCAACTGTATGACAACGAGACGGGCGAGGGAGTGACGGTGGTGGGGGTGGTGGCGGATGCCGCTTACAACGGGGTGAAGGAGTTGGCGGCGCCGGTGGTCTACTATCCCTTGAGCCAGAAGCCGTCGGCATCGGTTTTCTTTGTGGTGCGCAGCCAAATGCCGCCCACCGGGTTGAACCGTGCCCTGCGTGGGGCGGTGAGCGCTGTGGACCCGGAAGTCCCCATGTACGGCCTGCAAACGCAGGCGGCGGCGATGCAGGCCAGCTACGACGCGCAGATCCTGATGGCCGGTCTGACTTCGCTGCTGGGCGGGTTGGCTCTGCTGCTGGCGGCGATCGGATTGTACGGACTGATGGCCTACAACGTGACTCGCCGCACGCGGGAGATCGGGATACGGGTGGCGCTGGGGGCCAGCCGCGGCAGCGTGTTGGGGATGGTATTGCGGCACAGCCTGCGGTTGGTGGGCATCGGTGTGCTGCTGGGGTTGCCGCTGGCCTGGTTTGCCGGGCGGGCGCTGACCAGCCTTCTCTACCGGGTGAGCCCGGGTGATCCGTGGGCGTTTGGCGGCGCGGTCGGCTTTTTGGCGGCGGTGGCGGTCGGCGCGGCGTGGTGGCCGGCGCGGCGGGCGGCGCGGGTGGATCCGATGGCCGCACTACGGGAAGGATAGAAGCTACGCGAGTACGGCTGGGGGAGCCGACCACCGGGAGGCGTCGGGGGCAAGGCCCCCGAGAAAAGCAGGCTGGGCCTGCTACATGCCCTCGTAGCTGGGGCCGCCGCCGCCTTCGGGAGGGACCCAGGTGATGTTGCGGTAGGGGTCCATGATGTCGCACGTCTTGCAGTGGACGCAGTTGGAGGGGTTGAGGTGCAGCTTGCGCTGTCCCGACTCGTCGAACTGCATCTCGTAGACGAAGGCGGGGCAATAGTGCTGGCAGGGATTGCCGTACTCGATGGCGCAGCGATGGTTGCAGATGTCCCAATCGCCGATGACCAGATGGGCAGGCTGGTCCTCCTCGTGCCGGGTGCCGCTGTGGAAGACGTCGGTGACCTTGTCGAAGGTCAGTTTGCCGTCAGGGACCAACTCGAAGGGGCGCTCACCGAGCTGGTCAATTTTGACCAGGCGATCGGGGCCGGAGACGGTGGGCAGGGGATCGCGCCATCCCCGGCCGCCGGTGGCCATCTGCAGGGCGGCGTTGGCCATGCCGGGCAGCAGGCCGTGCTCGAAGCCCTGATGGAAGTTGCGCACCGGCCATAGTTCTTCGCGGATCCAACTGGCGGCGACTTTGTGGGGATAGTCGCGCAGCGAACCGCGGCCGGTCAGCTGCTCGAAGACGCTTTCGGCGGCCAGCATGCCGCTCTTGATGGCCAGGTGAATGCCCTTGAGGCGTTGGCTGTTGACGAAGCCGGCGCTGTCGCCGATGAGCAGCCAGTTGTCGCCGGCGGTGGGCGGCAGCGAGTACCAGCCGCCCATGGGCGTCGTCTTGGCGCCGTAGCGGACCAACTCGCCCCCCTGCAACAGGCGGCGCATGTAGGGATGCGTCTTGAACTGCTGGAAAAGGTTGTGCGGGTCGGTGGCCGGATCGCGGTACTCGAGTGCGGTCATCAGCCCGATGGAGACGCGGTTGTCGTCAAAGCCGTAAATCCATCCGCCGCCGTACATGTCGGAAGAGAGCGGAAAGCCGAGGGTATGGTAGACGCGGCCCTTGGGGAAGCGGCCGGGGGGCAGTTCCCACAGTTCCTTGACGCCCAGGGAAAAGACCTGGGGGTTGGTGCCGCGCAGTCCCAGATGACCGAACAACTGCTGGCTGAGCGAGCCGCGCGGGCCTTCGGCCAGGACCACCATCGGGGATTGGAGATCGTAGCCGGGCTCGAAGTTGGATTTGGGCTGGCCGTCGCGGCCGACGCCCTTGTCGTCGGTGCGGACGCCGGTGAGGCGGGCGCCGTCGAAGAGCAGATTGGCGCCGGCGAAGGCGGTGAAGACGTTGATGCCCGCGGCCTCGACCTTGGCCCCCAGCCACTGGGCGAGGCGGTTGAGGGAGATGATGTAGTTGCCGTGGTTGTGCAGCGGCGGCGGCGTGATGGGAGCGCGGAGGGCGTGCTCCCTGGTGAACAGCAGCAGGGCGTCGTCCTGGACGGGAATGGCGCCCAGTTCGGCGTCGGCGGCGAAGCCTGGCTCCAGTTCGCGCAGGCCGCGGGGATCCATGACCGCGCCGCTGAGCTGGTGGGCGCCGAGGGCGCGCCCCTTCTCCAGCAGATAGATGTTCTCTTTGGAGAGCGCGCCCTGCGGCTGGCCCTGGTTGTAGGTGTCAATCAGGCGGGCGAGGTGCAGGGCGCAAGCAAGGCCGGCGGGGCCGGCGCCGACGATCACCACGTCGGCTTGCATGACGGGATGCTCGGCGGCGACGCTCAGGCGGGGTTCTCCTTCAGCAGGGCGATGAGGGCGGGCACCACGTCGAAGAGGTTGCCGACGATGCCGTAGTCGGCGACCTCGAAGATGGGAGCCTCGGGGTCCTTGTTGATGGCCACGATGGTGCGCGAGCCCTTCATACCCACCAGATGCTGGATGGCGCCGGAGATGCCCACCGCAAGGTAGAGCTTGGGGGCAACCGTCTGCCCGGAGGATCCGATCTGGCGATCCATGGGCAGCCATCCGGCATCGCAGATGGGCCGGGAGGCGGCGAGTTCGGCGCCCAGCGCGGTAGCCAGCTCGCGGATCAGGTCCAGGTTCTTGGGTTCCTTGATGCCGCGGCCCACGGAGACGATGATCGGCGCCTGGGTGAGGTCCACGGCCTGCTTGGCTTCCTGGAAAATTTCGCCGGAGTCGAGGCGCGAAGGCTCGGGTGTCACCGTCACCGCGGCGATGGGCGCCGGTTGCGCGCCCATGGCGGCCTGATCGCCGCGGAAAGCGCCGATCTGCACCGTGCAGAAACCGGGCACCCCCTCGCCGGAGAAGCCGAACTCGGCGGTAAATTTGCCCTGGAACATGGGGCGCTGAAAACGGGGCGGGGTGGAGGCGAAGTTGAAGCCGGTGACGTCGCTGATCAGGCCGGCGCCCATGCGGGTGGCGAGCTGCGGTGCAAAGTCGCGCACCTGGTAGGTGTGGGGCAGCAGGACGTAGCTGGGCTGCAAGGGGGTAATGATCTGCACCAGCGCCTGCACCCAAACATCGGGGCTATAGGCGCCCAAAAGAGGATGACGCGCCACCAGCACACGCTCGAGGCGGCGGGCGGCGCACTCGGCGGCGCAGCCCGACTCTCCGGCTTCGAGCACCGCGGCGACCACCGGCGCGCCCAGCTTTTCGCCCAGCGCCTGGGCGGCGGTGATGGCTTCAAGCGACGCCGGGTTGAGCTTGCCGGGGGCGGTGATCTTACGTTCAGCGATGACCAGGATGGGATTCATGAGTGCCCTCTAGAGAACGTGCGCGTCCTGGCGCAGATGCCGCAGCAGGGTCGCGGCCTGCTCCTTGGGGGAGCCGGGGAGGAGCGTGGTGCCTTTGCTTTTTTGCGGCAGCGCGAGGCCCAGCAGTTGCTGGCGGTTGAGCGAGGGAGTGACACCCAGGTCATCGAGCCTGGCGGTGGCCAGAGGTTTGTTCTTGGCTTGTTTGATGCCCATCAGGGTGGCATAGCGCAGCTTGTTGATGCCGCTCTGGATGGTGAGCACCGCCGGGGTGGGCATGGTGACGAACTGGAAGTTGCCGCTCTCCAACTCGCGTTTCACTTTGACCTTCTTTTCCCCCGCCGGTTCGATCTGCATGATGATGGTGGCGTGCGGCGCGCCCAGCAATTCGGCGAGAATGACGCCGGTTTGCCCATAGCCGGCGTCGTCGGATTGCAGGCCGGTGAGGATGAGATCAAAGGCCTGGCCGGCAATCGCCCGGGTGATGGCCTCGGCGGCGGCAAAGGCGTCGAGGCGGTGGGCCTCGCCTCCCTCGACGTGGATGGCCCGATCGGCGCCCTTGGCCAGCGCCTCGCGCAGCACCTGGGCGGCGCGAGCCGGGCCGAGCGTGAGCGCCGCCACCTCGCCGCCGTGGGCTTCCTTCAGGCGCAGAGCGGCTTCCAGGGCAAAGGCGTCCGGCTCATTGGTCTCGTAGGTGACATCATCGCGGATCCAGCCGGCGTCCGGCGCCAGCTTGAGGGGCGCGTCCTTGGCCGGCACTTGCTTCAGGCAGACGAGAATGTTCACAACAAAATTATAGCGTCTGCGCTTTACTTTATTGCCAAGTGGAGCGTGGCAATGCCGCCGGTGAAGCGGTGGAACGATGCCTGGCGGAAGCCGGCTTCACGCATCCAGGCGACCAGCGTGCGGGGATCGGGGAAGCGGGAAACCGAGTCGGGAAGATAGCTGTAGGCGGCGCGGTCGCCGGAGATCCAGCCGCCCAGCCGGGGGAGGATGTGCTCGAAGTACAGGGGATAAAGTTGGCGCAGAAGGGGCAGCGCCGGGCGGGTGATTTCGAGAATGGCGCAGACGCCCGAGGGGCGCAGAACGCGGTGAAACTCGACCAGGCCGGCGCGATAGTCGGTCAGGTTGCGGAACCCGAAGGCACTGCTGACGGCGCAGAAGGAAGCGTCGCGGCAGGGCAGGCGCAGGGCATCGGCCTGCAGCCATTCAATCGGCGTGTGGGCTGATTTGGCGCGCGCGCCCAGCAGCATGGCGTGACTGAAATCGGCGCCGGTCACGGCGACGCCTTCCGGCCATCCGGTCAGCCCGCGCAGCAGCGCGAGCGAGAGGTCACCGGTGCCGCAGGCGATGTCGAGCACGGCGGCGGGGCCGGGCGGCAGCCGGGCCCGCAGCAGCCGTACGGTGCGCCACCGCCAGTAGCGGTCAATCGAGAGCGAGAGCAGATGGTTGGCGCGGTCGTAGGTGGGCGCAATGCGGTCGAACATGCCGCGCACATGCGCCGCACGCTCAGACGACGCCGCGTCGGGCGCCAGGGCGGCCGGGCGCGTTCCGGCCGCCGCCTCAGTGCGGGGCGATGCCGACATAGGATCGCCGGTAGGTGGTGGAACCGAGATTGACCGTGGGCGGCAGATCCATCTGCACCGCAATAAAGTGCACCGCGGCCGCCTGGGTGAGGTTGTTGGGCGAATAGAAGAGGTGGTAGATGGAGCGCAATTCCTCGCCGATGAGCGAGAGTTTGCGGTCAAAGTCGCGGTCGTCGCCGGGGTCGTAGCTGATGCCGCCGGTGTAGTACACGTAGTCGAGATGGTGGGGGGTGAAGATCTTGCCGGCCAGACCGGCGGCGGCGCCGATGATGGGCGCCAGGTCGAGGTTGCCGGTGCCCGAACCGGAGGTGGGCATGCCGCGGCTGCTGACCGGAGCGGGCGGGGCCTGGACGCGTTGCGATCCCTGGCCGGTTCCGCGTTGATCCACCGAATCGGGGTTGGTGTGCTCGGGCGCGTTGGCGGGTCGGTTGGCGGCGATGCGAAACACCGGGATGGCATCACTCATGCCGCTTTCAATCAGGGCTTCGGCCCCGATTCCCTTGTCGCTGGCGTTGGTGATGAGCAGCGCGGCGCGGGTACGCTCGCGCGGTTGGGCGCGCAGGTCGAGCATGGCCAGGTTCAGCGGCTCCACCACCGATCCCTGGCCCTGCGCGGCGGTGGGGGACTTTTCCAGGTGCTTGAGGATGTTGGCCAATTTGTCGGTATCGCTGGTGAAGCTGAGCAGGCGCTTGGGTTCGGGGCCGGGAACATAAAGCGCCGCCTGGCCCTGGGCGCCGATGACCATGGCGGCGATCAACTCGGCGCTGCGTTTGGCCTGGTCAATGGCATTCCAGTCCGAGGTGTCAATCACGATGGCCAGCGACACCGGCCGGGGTTCATTGTCGAAGCCGCTGATGCGCTGCGGTTGGCCGTCATCAAAGATGCGGAAATTCTGCCGTTCGAGATCCGGCATGGGCTGGCCCTGCTTGTCGAGGACCAGGACGGGGACATCCACCAGGGTGGTATTGGCGCGGATGATGGGGACTTGCGGATGGGGAACTTGTGTCGGGTTCTGGGCCACGAGGGGCAGCGCGGCGGCCAGAAGTGACAGAACCAAAACCGTGCGGCAGCCGTAGATACGAGAGGCAAGCCGGGGGCGGCAGGACATGCCTTAAGGATAACCGTTCCCCGGCCTTATACTGCGGGGAGGAGTCGGATATGTACTGCAACGCGTGCGGGACAGCCATGAACGGGCGCTACTGCCATCAGTGTGGAAGGTCCAATCCCGGTTGGCCGCCGACACGGCGTCCGCTGGAGCGGCCGCGGCAGGGTCGCAAGATCGCTGGCGTGTGTTTGGCGCTGGCCAACAACATGAACGCCGACCCGACCCTCATCCGCGTGCTGTGGGTGGTGCTCAGCCTGATGACGGCGCTGATCTTTGGCGTGGTGGCCTACTTCGTGGCTTGGATTTTGATTCCCGAGGAGCCCGAAGTCGTGGTGGCGCCCAACCGTCAACCCACCGAAGGCTGATTGCAACTCGACCCGGGCGGAGGTTTTTGCATCGCAATGGGCGAGGGGACATCGCCATGCCGTCGAACACCTTTTCTTCCGAGCACCGCGAGGGCGCAGTGGCGCACTCGATTGAGGAGCAAACCGCCAAACTGCCGTCCGACGTCTGGTTGTGGGCAGCGGTCGGCTCGATCGGCGCATCGCTGATCTTGGAATTGAGCGGCCGGGAGAGGACCGCCAACTTCCTGGGTCACTGGGCGCCCACCTTCCTGCTGCTGGGCGTGTACAACAAGCTGGTGAAGCAGCACGGATCAGACGCCTTCGACCAGCGCCAC
>DATBPS010000064.1:0-17132 GCA_036561225.1 Terriglobales bacterium | reverse complement strand
GCGGCTGCAGGCGGGGCCGGTGACGGAGGTGGTGGCTTCCTCAACCGGCAATCACGGGGCGGCGGTGGCCTGGGCGGCGCGGGAGCTGGGGGTACGGGCGACGATCTTCGTGCCGGCGGGGGTGAACCCCATCAAGCGGGCGAAGATCGAGGCGCTGGGCGCAAACCTTGTCGCCGAGGGACGCGATCTGGCGGCTGCGGCCGAACGTGCCGAGGATCACGTCGCGCGCACCGGCGCCTTCTATCTCGATGACGCCAGCGATGGCTCGGTGCCGCTGGGTACGGCCACGATCGGCGCCGAAGTCGTGGAGCAGTACCCGCAGGTCCGCGTCATCTTTGCGCCCATGGGCGACACCGCATTGATTCGCGGCGTGGCGACAGCGGCGAAGGCAGCCAGGCCGGATGTACGCATTGTCGGCGTTCAGGCCGCGGGCGCGCCCGCTTATTACCTTTCGTGGAAAGCGGGCCATGCGCTGGCCACCGAAACCTGCGACACCGCCGCCGACGGATTGGCCACCCGCACGCCGCGCGCGGAGAACGTGGCCGCCATTCTCAGAATAGTGGACGACGTGGTGCTGGTGAGCGAAGACGAACTCTTCGCGGCGGTGCGCCTGCTCTACGAGTGCGCGGGCATCGTGGCCGAGCCCTCCGGCGCGGCGGCGACGGCAGCGTGGCTGCAACAGCCGGCGGAGAAGGCGGTGGCGCTGGTTACGGGCGGCAATCTCAGCCCGGCCGCCGCGCTCAGGGCTGGTGTGCGCTTGCCGGCGTCAGACCGGTGACGACCACGGCATCGCTGTTGTTGGCACCGCGGCTGACCGCCAGACGGCCATCCTTGGAGAAGGCGTAGGCGGCGATGTGCTGGTCGGTGAAGTGGGTCACGGCGTAAGGTTTGCCGCCGGCCAGCGGGAAAGCCCAGATGTTGTCGGTCGGCCCCTGGTTCAGCACATAGGTGATGGCGCGGCCATCGGCGGTCCAGCCGTAGGGCGGCGGCATGGTCTTGAAGTCCAGCCTCACGGGGGTGACCAGCGGCTGGCCGCCATCGAGGCGCACTACCACGGGCTGGTGGACATCGCTGGTGCCCACGCCGCGGCTGATGGCGAAGATCTGGTTGCCGTCGGGCGACACGACGATGCCGTCGGCGAAGATGAAACCTTTCCACACTTGCCGGGGCGTGCCGCCCGCCAGCGGCACGCTCCACAAGCTCTGGTCGCCCCCGGCGAAGTTCACATACACCACCTGATTGCCCGCCGCGAGACTGGGGAAGCCGACCTGGCCATTGGCGACGGGGGTGACCAGACGCACCAGATTGCTGCCGTCCCCGTCCAAGCGCCAGACGTAGGGCGGGGATATTCCACCTCCGAAGACGATTTGTCCATTGGCGGCCATTCCGAGTCCCAGGGATTCGTCTGGAAGGTTGTCTGCCAGCACCTTGTGGAGGTCGCCACCGTCGGCCTTTTCGGACCATAGCTGCAACTTGCCGGCCAGGCTGCGGATGATCAGCAGGTGATCCTGGGGGGTCCAGGCCAATCCGTTTACACCATCCAAGGAGGAGCCGCCGCCGGGGAGCTGCGCGAAGCTCGCGCCGGGCCGGGCCTGCGTCCAGAGCGAATATTGCGGCGCGCTGTGCACCAGCGTCAGCTCGCCATTACGAGCCAGGCTGGCGCTGCTGTACCCTTGCAAGTCATTGGTGAGCTGGGTGAGCTGGCCATCGCCGACGTTGATCTTCCACAGCTCGGAGGGAGCCGAAACCGGTATGGAGACGGTACAGATCAAGGTGCGCCCGTCGGGCAGCCAACCGACATCGCTGCCGCTGAAGTTGACGTTCGGCGGCAGTGCCCGCGCCTTGCCTGTGGCGGCGCTCACCAGCAGAATGCGCCCTTGCTGGGTGTTGGTGCCCTCGGCGGCGGCGATGGTCGAGCCGTCGGGTGACCAGGCCGGCGCGTGGGTGATGGCGCCGGGCGCGCCGTAGCAGGTCGAGGTGAAGCCGCTGTTGGGGTCCGTGGCATACAGAGGCCGCGGGTCGCTGCCGTCGGCGCGGGCCACCACCAGGGTGGTATTGGGCAGGGTGGAGATGACGTAGGCGATATGGCTGCCGTCGGGCGAAAATCCCGCGCCGCTGCACGCCGCCGCGGCGATGGTGCGGATCTCGCCGCCCAGCACCGGCACCGCCTGCAGGACACGGTTGCGCAGAAAGTAGACCGCGTTGCTGTCGGCGGAGAACGACGGCGACTGGCAGCAGCCGTTGCCGGGCGGCACGATCTGCACATCGCTGCCGTTGGCGATGGAGAACAGATGCAGCGATGTCCCCTGGGCTCCGGCCAGCACCTGCGCCAGGAACTTGCCGTCGGGCGAGATCACCGCATCCATCACCTGGCCGCTGAAGGTAAGCTGGCGGAACTGCAGGTGCAGCGGCGCGGGCGCGGGCGCGGGGCGCAGTATCCACCAGGCCAGGCCGACGGCGACGATCAAGCCCGCGGCCAACACCGGCCCCAGCCTGCGCCGGGGCTTTGCCGGAGCGGCTTGCGCGGGATGCTCGGCGCTCGACAGCCGCAGCCGCTTCAACTCGCTCGACAGATCGGCTGCCGACTGATAACGCAGCGCCGGGTCTTTTTCCAGGCAGCGGCTGGCGACCTCCTCCAGCCGCGGTGGCAACTCGGGCCGCACCGTCCTTGCCGGAGGCGGATTTTCCTTCAGAATGGCCGCCATCACCTCAATCGCCGACTTGGCCGGAAACGCGGCGCGTCCGGTGGCCATCTCGTAGAACACGGCGCCGAAGCTGAACAGGTCCGAGCGTGCATCGAGCGCCTCGCCCCGCGCCTGTTCCGGCGACATGTAGGGAATCGTCCCCAGCGTCACCCCGGGTGAGGTCAGGGTCTTGTCCTCCGGCGCGGCGCTCTCGGGCGTCTCCAGCCGCGCCAGCCCGAAATCGAGCACCTTGAGATGTCCGGCCGGGCCCACCCAGATGTTGTCGGGCTTGAGGTCGCGGTGCAGCACCCCCTTGCGGTGGGCGGCGTCGAGCGCGTCGGCGATCTGTGCCCCCCAATCGGTGAGCTGTTCGGCGGGCACCGCGCCCCGCCGCAGCCGCGCCCGCAGCGTTTCGCCCTCGAGCAGCTCCAGCACCAGGTAGGGGCGGCCGGCATCCGCACCGATCTCGTGCAGGGTGCATATATGGGGATGGTTGAGGGCGGCAATCGCCTGCGCCTCGCGCTGGAAGCGCTCGCGGGCGAGATCGCTGGCGGATTCCGGCAGGAACTTGATGGCCACGAAACGGTTCAGCCGCGTGTCGCGCGCCTTGAACACTTCGCCCATGCCGCCGGCGCCCAGCGGCTCCAGCAGCTCAAACGGCCCGACCTGGCGCGGGGCTTCCATGCTCAGTGGCTGCCGCCCAGCCCGGTGGCCACCACGGCGTCGCTGCTGGGCGAAAACCGGCTCACCGCCAGGCGGCCGTCGCTGGAGTACGCGTATTCCACGATGCCCAAATCCGGGAAATGGGTGATGGGGTAGGTCTTGCCGCCATCGAGAGGCATGGCCCAGATGTTGTCGCTGCTGCCCACGCGGTGAATGAACGTGAGGGCGCGGCCGTCGGGCGTGAAGCCGTAGTTGGGCAGTTGCACCTTGAGATCAAAATTCAACGTCGTGACCTTCATCGGCGTGGTGCTCAGGTCGAGCAGTACCGGTTCGCTTATGCCAGTGGCGCGGTTGCGGCTGAGCAGCATGATGTGGTGACCATCGGGCGCCACCGCGATCCCGTCGGAGAGTACGTAGCCGTCCCAAAGCTGGCGCGGCGTGCCGCCGCCGCTGGGTACCATCCACAGTGTCTGCTCGGTCTGCTTGTCGGCATAGGCATAGATGTATTGGCGGCCGCCCTCCACCAGCGCCGAGGCGTCGACGGCGGAGGCCCCCGGAGGCAAGGTCACCAGCGGCCGCATGCCGCTGCCGTCGGCGTTGGCGCGATACGGAACCCAGACGCCGTCGGCGCTGGCGGGAGTGCCGGTAAAGATCAGCCCGCCGTCGGGTGTCACCAGGGGATGATACAGCAGGCCGGGCGATCCGGGCGAGGTGAGCTGGCGGGCGTGGCTGCCGTCGGCATCTTCGGTCCAAATCTGGTTTTTGGTGCCCTGGGTGCGGGTGGTGATCAAGCGCCCCTGCGGCGTCCACGCTACGCCCCCGCTGCCGTCCAGGTTGGCCCCGCCGCCAGGAACCTGCACAAATTCCGATCCCGCCTTCGCCTGGTCCCACACCGAAGCCTGGGGCACGCCGTGCACCAGCACCAGTTCGCCGCTGCGTGCCACGCTGGCGCCGCCATAGCCCTGCAAATCATTGGTCAGCCGCGTCAGCCGCCCGCCGGGATAGCTCATCTCCCAGACTTGCGGAACGTCGGGGTCGGGAATGTTGGCGGTGAAGACCAGCCCGCTGCCATCGGGCAGCCAGTTCAGGTCCATGCCGGGAAAGGTGATGCCCGGTCCCACGGTCTGCACCTGACCGTCCGCAACCTGGATGACCTGCACATGCATGGCGCCGGTGGTGGGGCCAAGGATCACGGCGATATTTTTGCCGTCGGGCGACCAGGTCGGGGAATGGAAGAGCGCCCCCGGGCCGTTGTTCCAGTAATTGGAGACGAAGCCGCCATCCCCGGCCTTGGTCAACAGGCGTGCCCCGGCGCCGCCGGCGTCGGCGATCATCAGCAGCTTCACGCCGCGGATATAGGCGATGTGGCTGCCGTCGGGCGAGAAGGCGGCGCCGGAGGAGGCGCCCTCCGGTACGATGGTGCGCACATCGCCGCCCAGCACCGGCACCGCCTTCAGCGTGTGGTCCTGCAGGAAGTACACCATGCCGCCGTCGGGGGAAAACGAAGGCGAGCGGCAACAGCCGTCACTGGGGGGCACGATCTGCACGTCGCTGTTGCTGGAGATGGCCAGCAGGTGCAGGGACGTGCCTGCCGGGGTTGAGTCCACATGTGCCAGGAACTTGCCGTCGGGCGAGATGACGGCATCATGGACTTGCCCGCTGTAGGTGAGCTGACGGAACTGCAGGCTGGGCGCCGCCGCGGGGCCGCGCCGCAGCCACCAGACACTGCCCGCCGCCAAAATCGCCACCCCGGCCACCACGGGCCAAAGCCATCCGGCGGCGCGCCGCTTCGCCGCCGCCGCCGGCGCGGCCGGCACCGCCGCCGCCGAGGAAGTTGGCCCGGCGGAGGAGTTGGGCGCCTGCAAGCGCCGCAGCCCGGCCCGCAAATCGGCCGCCGTCTGCAGTCTCAGGTCCGGATCCTTTTGCAGACACTCACTGATCAGGTCGTCCAGCTTGGCCGGCACCGCCGGCTGCAGTGAGCTGGGCGGCGGCGGTGCGAAGGTCAGGATGGCGGCGCTCAGGTCGGCCGAGGTGCGGCCGCGGAAGGGCGGCTGCCCCCCCGCCATCTCGTACAGCACCACCCCGCAACTGAAGAGGTCGCTGCGGGCGTCGGTGGGCTCGCCCCGCGCCTGCTCAGGCGACATGTACGCCCAGGTGCCCAGCGTCGTCCCCGGACTGGTCAGCGGGGCGGCTCCCGGCGAGGTCATGGTGTCGGCCCCGGCGGCGGCTTCCTGCGCGAACTGCGCCAGGCCGAAGTCCAGCACCTTGACGCTGCCGCGCGGGGTGATGAAGATGTTGGCCGGCTTCAGGTCGCGGTGCAGAATACCCTTGGCGTGCGCGGCTTGCAGGGCATCGGCGATCTCGGCGCCCCACTGCGCCAACTGCGGCATGGGCACCGGGCCGCGCTGCAAGCGGTGAAAGAGGGTCTCGCCTTCGAGCAGCTCCAGCACCAGGAAGGGGCGGCCGTGGTCCTCGCCGACCTCGTGCAGGGTGCAGATATGGGGATGGTTGAGCGAGCCGATGGCCTGCGCCTCGCGCTGGAAGCGCTCGCGCGCCAGTGGGCTGGCGGCCTCGGGCAGAAACTTGATGGCCACGTAGCGGTTGAGCCGCGTGTCGCGGGCCTTAAACACCTCGCCCATGCCGCCCGCGCCCAGCGCCTCCAGCACCTCGAAAGGACCGATCTGACGCGCGGTCGCCATGCTCAGTGGTTCTTCCCCAGCCCGGTGGCCACCACCACGTCGCTATTGGGCGCCCGGCGGCTCACCGCCAGCCGGCCGTCGCGGGTAAGGGCGTAGGCGGAAATGGAGAGGTCGTCGAAATGGGTGAGCGGGTGGGGTTTGCCGCCGTCCAGAGGGAAAGCCCACAAGTTGTCACTGCTGCCCTGGCGATGCTTGTACACGATGGCCCGACCGTCCGGGGTGAAGTCGTACGGGGTCAACGCTCCTTCAAAGCCCTCCGCTATGGGGGTCACCGTCGGCGTGCTGCCGTGCAGGTCCACCAGCATCATTTGGGTGGTATTTCCAAGACGGCGCCGCGCCAGTAGACGGTTGCCGTCGGGAGAGGCCGCCAGGGAAGCGGCCAGAACGAAGTCGGGAAGCAGCTGATGGGCATCACTGCCGTCGGCGTTGGCAATCCACAAGTGCTGCTCGGTGTTCTTTTCGATCTGCAGATACACGATCTGCCTGCCGCCGTGGACCAGCACCAATCCGCCGCTGGCGATCTGGCCAGGCTGCAAGTGCAGCAGTTGCCGCAGGCCCGAACCATCGCTGTGGGCGCTATAGAGGTTCCATTGGCCGTTGACACCGTCAGTGCTGGCGGTGAAGAAGATTTGACCATCCGGGGCGACCACCGGGCGCTGCAGCAGCCCGGGTGCGCCGGGAATGGCGAGCGGATGGGGATCGCCGCCCACCCGGCCCTCGCTCCACAATTGCCCCTGGGAGCCGAAGACGCGCACCGAGAGCAGATCTCCGCCCGGCGTCCAGGCCAGCCCATGCGCGCCGTCCAGGCTGGGGCCGCCGCCCGGCAGCGCCTGGAACTCGCCCCCAGGCTTCGACTGCACCCACACCGAGGCCTGCGGCGTGGCGTGCACCAGGGTCAAGGCGCCATCGCTTGCCAGGCTGGCGCCGACGTAGCCCTGCAGGTCGTTGGTCAGCCGGGTCATGCGGCCGGCGGGATAGCTGATTTCCCAAAGCTGCGGCGGGTCGGAGTCGGGAATGGTGGCGGTGAAGATCAGCCCGCGGCCGTCCGGCAGCCAGTTCAAATCCTCACCCGGGGACTGCAGCGCCGGGCCAATATTGCGAACGCTGCCGTTGCCGGTGTCCACCACCTGCACCCGCATATCGCCGGTCGCCGGGCCCAGCAGGGTGGCAATCAGCTTCCCGTCGGGCGACCAGGCGGGAGCGTGGTAGGCGTTGGGACCATTGTTCCAACAGTCGGAGATAAAGCCGCCGCCCGCCTGCTCGCTGGCCAGCACACGCGCCTGCGAGCCATCCGGCCGCGCCAGCGTCAGCTTGCCGATGTCGGTCATGAAGGCGATCTGGCTGCCGTCGGTGGAAAAGCCGGCGCCGCTGCACGCCAGCTCGGCGATATTCGTGACCGTGCCCCCCAGCACCGGGACCGATTTCAACAGGTTTTTCTGCAGGAAATAAACCTGGCCGCCATCGGGCGAGAACGATGGCGACGCGCAGCAGCCGTTGCCCGGCGGCACAATTTGCACGTCGCTGTGGCTGGCGATCGAGAGCAGATGCAGCGACGTCCCCGCCGGCGTGGAATCCACGTGCGCCAGAAACTTGCCATCGGGCGAGAGCACCGCGTCCAGCACGTGTCCGCTGTAGGTGAGCTGATGGAATTGCAGCACCGGCGGAGGCGCGGGGCCACGCCGCAGGTACCAGGCGGCGGCGATCAGCACCGCCAGCGCCGCAGCCGGCCACAGCCAGCCCGGCGCGCGCCGCTTCGCCGCCGCCTTCGCCGCCGGAACCGCGGCCGCCGAGGATGACGGGCCCGCGGTCGAGTTCGGCGCCTGCAGGCGCTTCATCCCCACGCGCAGATCGGCTGCCGACTGGAAGCGCAGGTCGGGGTCCTTCTCCAGACACTGCGCGATCACATCATCGAGCCGGGCCGGCACGGCCGGCTGCAGCGAGCTGGGCGGCGGCGGGGCGAACGTCAGAATGGCGGCACTCAAGTCGGCTGAGGTCCGCCCCCGAAACGGCGGCTGCCCGCCCGCCATCTCGTACAACACCACCCCGCAACTGAAGATGTCGCTGCGCGCGTCGGTGGGCTCGCCCCGCGCCTGCTCGGGCGACATGTACGCCCAGGTGCCCAGTGTCGTCCCTGGACTGGTCAGCGGCGCCGCGCCCGGCGAGGTCATGGTGTCGGCGCCGGCGATGGCGGCTTCCTGGGCGAACTGCGCCAGACCGAAGTCCAGCACCTTTACGCTGCCGCGCGGGGTGATGAAGATGTTGGCCGGCTTCAGGTCGCGGTGGAGAATGCCTTTGGCATGCGCCGTCTGCAGGGCATCGGCGATCTCGGCTCCCCACTGCGCCAATTGCGGCATGGGCACCGGGCCGCGCTGCAAGCGGTGGAACAGGGTCTCGCCCTCCAGCAGCTCCAGCACCAGATAGGGCTGTCCGTCCTGTTCCCCCACTTCGTACAACGTGCAGATGTTGGGATGGTTGAGGGCGGCGATCGCCTGCGCCTCCCGCTGGAAGCGCTCCCGCGCCAGCGGGCTGGCGGCCTCGGGCAGGAATTTGATGGCCACGGACCGGTTCAGCCGGGTATCGCGCGCTTTAAACACCTCGCCCATGCCGCCCGCGCCCAGCGCCTCCAGCAGCTCAAAGGGTCCGATTTGACGCGCGCCCGCCATGCTCAGTGGCTCTTCCCCAGCCCGGTGGCCACCACCACGTCGCTGTTGGGCGACCGCCGGCTGACCACCAGCCGCCCGTCGTGGGAGTACGCGTAATTGCTGAGGCCCAGGTCGTCGAAGTGGGTGAGCGGGTGCGGTGGCGCCCCGCCCTCCAGGGGCAGCATCCACAAATTGTCCAGGCTCCCCTGCCGCTGCCGGTAGACGACGTTCTTGCCATCGGGCGTCCACCCATACGGCGGCAACGATCCCGGCGGCAGCTTCACCACCGTCTCCGTCGGCGTCGGCCCTTGCAGGTCCACCAGCATCGCTTCCGATTTCAAGCGTCCCCCTTGTTCGATCCGGGCGACGGCCAGCAGGCGATTGCCATCGGGCGAGATGCCCGGGCTATTGGCCAGGAACTCGTCCGGCAGCAGTTGGCGGGCTCCGCTTCCGTCCAAGTTGGCAATCCAAAGGTGCTGGTCGGTATTGGTGTCGATCAGGATGTAGACGATCTGGCGGCCGCCGTGCACCAGCCCCATGCCGGCCACGATCTGCCCTGGCGCCAGGTGCAGGATCGGGCGCAGTCCGGAGCCGTCGCTCTGCGCGGCATAGAGGTTCCATTGCCCGTTGGCGCCGTTGGCGCTGCCGCCAAAGTAAATCTGCCCGTCCGGCGCCATGAGCGGGCCGCGAATCAGGCTGGGGGCGCCGGACATGCCGGACAGGGCCAGCGCCCGCGCGTTCGCGCCGTCGCCGTCTTCGGCCCAGAGTTGCGACTGGGTGCCGAAGACCCGCACCGTCAGCAATCCGTCCGTCGGCGTCCAACTGACGCCATGCACGCCGTCGAGATTGGCCCCGCCGCCGGGCAGGGCTTGGAACTCGCCCCCGGCCCGCGCCTGGGCCCACAGCGTCGCCTGCGGCGTGGCATGCACCAGCGTCAGCGTGCCCCCGGCCGCCAGGCTGGCGCCCATGTATCCCTGCAAGTCATTGGTCAGCCGCGTCAGTTGGCCGCCGGGATAGCTGATCTCCCATACCTGCGGTGGGTCCGACTCGGGCCGGTTGGCGGTGAACACCAGCCCGCTGCCGTCCGGAAGCCAGTTCAGGTCTCCGTCCGGAGACTGCAATCCCGGCCCGAGATTGTGCACGCTGCCGTCGCTGACCCGTACCGTCTGCACGTACATGTCGCCCGCCGGCGGGCCCAGCAGCGTCGCGATCATGCTGCCGTCCGGCGACCAGGCGGGCGCGTGATAGGGCAGTCCCGGGCCATTGTTCCAGCAGGCGGAGACGAAACCGCCGCCTTGTTCGGTGGCCAACTGGTGCGCCTGCGAACCATCCGCCCGCGCCACCATCAGCGTGCCGATGCCCGAGTCGAAGGCGATCTGGCGGCCGTCGGGGGAAAAACCCGCTCCGCTGCACGCCGAGGCGCCGGTGATGTTGCGCGCCGCCCCGCCCAGCACCGGCACCGCCTTCAGTTGAAAATTTTGCAGGAAGTAGACCATGCCGCCGTCGGGGGAAAACGACGGCGACTGGCAGCAGCCATCCCCCGGCGGCACGATCTGCACGTCGCTCTGGCTGGAAATCGCCAGCAGATGCAGCGAGGTACCCGCCGGCGTCGAATCCACATGCGCGAGGAACTTGCCGTCGGGCGAGATGACGGCGTCCTGCACGTGTCCACTAAAGGTGAGTTGGTGGAATTGCAGGGCGGGGGGAGGCGCGGGGCCACGCCGCAGGTACCAGGCCGCTCCCAGCGCCGCGATCAGCACCCCCGCCAACACCGGCCAGAGCCGGCGCGGCGCGGTGGGCCTGGCCGCGGGCGCCGCCACCGGTGCCGACGCGGCCGAAGAGGTAGGGCCGGCATGCGAACCCGGAGCTTGCAGTCTTTTCAGGCTCACGCGCAGGTCCGCCGCCGACTGGAAGCGCAGGTCGGGGTCTTTCTCCAGACACTGCGCGATCACATCGTCCACCCGGGCGGGCACGGCCGGCTCCAGCGAACTGGGCGGCGGCGGCGCCAGCATCAGAATCGCCGCGGTCAGATCGGCCGAGGTGCGCCCGCGGAAGGGCGCCTGTCCGCCCGCCATCTCGTACAACACCACCCCGCAACTGAAGATGTCGCTGCGCGCGTCGGTGGGTTCGCCGCGGGTCTGCTCGGGCGACATGTAGGCCCAGGTGCCGAGCGTCGTGCCCGCCTGGGTGAGCGGCGCGGCGCCGGGCGAGGTCATGGTGTCGGCGCCGGCGACCGCGGCCTCCTGGGCGAACTGCGCCAGGCCGAAGTCGAGCACCTTGACGGTGCTGCGCTGGGTGATGAAGACGTTGGCGGGCTTGAGGTCGCGGTGCAGAATGCCGCGCGCGTGGGCCGTCTGCAGCGCATCGGCGATCTCCGCCCCCCACTGCGCCAACTGGGGCATGGGCACCGCCCCGCGCTGCAGCCGCTGGAACAGGGTTTCGCCCTCCAGCAGCTCCATCACCAGATAGGGTTGTCCATCCTGTTCCCCGGCCTCGTACAAAGTGCAGATATTGGGATGGTTGAGCGCCGCAATCGCCTGCGCCTCGCGCTGAAAGCGCTCACGGGCGATGTCGCTGGCGGTTTCGGGCAAAAACTTGATCGCCACGAAGCGGTTGAGGCGCGTGTCGCGCGCCTTGAACACCTCGCCCATGCCCCCGGCGCCGATCGGCTCGAGGATCTCGAACGCCCCCACCTGTCTCATGGCTTGGGTTTCCCGCTGCCCGCCAGGCCGGTGGCGATGACCACATCGTTGTTGTCCGAACCGCGGCTGAGCGCCAGGCGGCCATCGGGGGCAAAGGCGTAGTAGGCGATGGCCAAATCAGTGAAATGGGTCATGGGATAGAAGGCCGCTCCATCCATCGGCATGGCCCAGATGTTGCTCACCCCGCCGACCGTGCCGATGGTGGTCAGTACCTTGGCGTCGGGGGTGAGCCGAAAAGGGCCACTGGCGCTGGTGACGGCGGGAATCAAGCGGTAGAGCCGGGGATGGTAAACCTTGGGCGCGCCGCCGTGCAGCGAAAACTCGGCGACGGTGCCGGCACTTTTGTCGGATGTCATGTCGGCGTAGCCCAGCACGCTTTCGCCGCCCGGCATGGTGAGTACGAAATCCGTGTACACCGGCACGGTCGAAATCTGCCGCACCGCGCCGCCCGCCAGCGGGATCACGCCCAGCGTCTGGCTATAGACTTTGGCTTCTTTCCCGCTCTCAATAATAAAGGCCACCGCGGTTCCGTTTTGCACCAGCGCCGGAATGACGGCGTTGGCGGGCACCAGCTTGGTCAGCCCGCTACCGTCGGCGTTCATGCGATAGAGTGCATCCTGGCCATCGCCGAACACAATCTGCCCGTTCGACGCCACCAAGGGGCTATACACAAACGGCGGCAGGCCGGTGACCGTCAGCGGCCGCGGCGCCGCGCTCCCGCCCTCGTACCAAAACTGCGGCTTGCCGCCCGGCGCCCGCACGCTGAGGATGCCGCCCTGGGGCGTCCAGGTCAGACCGAAGCCGCCGTCCACACTGCTGCCGCCGCCGGGAAGTTGCTCGAACGCGCCTCCGGGCTTGGCCTGTACCCAGACCGAGTACTGCGGGTTGGAGTGGATCATGGCTACTTCGCCTCCCGCCTGCGTGGCCACACTGACGCGCGTGTAGCCCTGCACGTCATGGGTGAGCGGCACCAGCTTCCCTTCCGGCTGGGTCATCTCGTACACCTGCGGCGTGGTGGCCGGCGCCAGCGTGGCGGTGAACAACACCCCGCTGCTGTCGGGCAGCCAGGCCAGCGACGTCGGCACCAACTGCTGGCCCAGGCTGTGGGCCTGGCCATCCTGGGCATTGACCAGCACCAGGCTGCCAGGATCGGTCGGTCCGAAGCGCACCGCCGCGATCCAGCGGCCGTCGGGTGACCAGGCGGGGGCCGCGGGCGCATTGCCGCCCCCCCAGCAGTTGACCGCCGAGTAGCCGCTGGGCGCGGGGCTGCTTAACGCGCGCACGCCGCTGCCGTCGGCCCGCGCCAGCATGATCTGGTCCCCGGGCGTGGTGCGGGAGAGGAAAGCGATCTGGCTGCCGTCGGGGGAAACCCCGGCCGAACTGCATACGTCGTTGACGATGGTGTGCGCCGCCCCGCCCAGCACCGGCAGCGTCTCAATATTGCGGTCCTCCAGAAAGTAGATCGAGCTGCCATCGGGGGTGAACACCGGCGACGAGCAGCACCCCGGCGCCGCCGGCCGAATCTCGGTGTCGCTGCCGTTGATCACCGACAGCAGGTGCAGCGACGCCCCCTTGGCGCCGGCGTTGACGTAGGCCAGGAACTTGCCGTCGGGCGAAATCGCCGCATCCTGCACCAAGCCGGTGAAGGTCAGCTGCCGCAGCGCCAGATTCGGCAGGGTCGCGGGCGTGGTCGCGCCACTGTGCCAGCGCCAGTACCCCAGCGCCGCCAGCACCACGATCACCGCCGCCGCCACCGGCCACAGCCAGCCGCGCGACTTCGCCTGCACCGGGACCACCGCCGCCACCGAAGCCGCCGAGCTGCTCTCCCGCTTCAGCCGCTTCAGTTCCGAGCGCAGATCCGCCGCCGATTGGTAACGTAATCCGGGGTCCTTTTCCAGGCAGCGGCTGGTCACCTGCTCCAGCATGGGGGGCGTGTCGGGGCGCACACTGCTGATGCGCGGCGGCTGCTCCTTTAATATGGCTGCCGTAACCTCGGCGGCGCTGGCGGCGGGAAACGCCGGCCGGCCGCTGGCCATCTCGTAGAGCACCGACCCGAAGCTGAACAGATCGCTGCGGGCGTCGAGCGCCTCGCCGCGCGCCTGCTCGGGCGACATATAGGGGATCGTCCCCAGCGTCATGCCCGGCGAGGTCAGCGTCTTGTCGTCGGGGGCGGCGCCGTCGCCCTCCAGCCGCGCCAGACCAAAGTCCAAAACCTTGATGTGGCCGTCGCTGGTGATCCACAGATTGTCGGGCTTGAGATCGCGGTGGAGCACGCCCTTGCGATGGGCGGCGTCGAGGGCTTCGGCGGTCTCCAGGCCCCACTCGATGGTCTGCTCGGGCGGCACCGCGCCGCGGCGCAGCCGGGCTTTGAGGGTTTCGCCTTCGAGCAGCTCCAGCACCAGGTAGGGCTGGCCATCGTGTTCGCCGATCTCGTACAACGTGCAGATATGGGCGTGGTTGAGGGCGGCAATCGCCTGGGCTTCGCGCTGAAAACGCTCGCGCGCGGTATCGCTGGCGGCCTCGGGCAAAAACTTGATGGCCACGAAGCGGTTGAGGCGCGTGTCGCGCGCCTTGAAAACTTCCCCCATGCCGCCGGCGCCCAAGGGCTCCAGCAACTCAAAGGGGCCGACTGCATGCGGCGGGTTCATAGAGATGGTGGCGGATGGTGGAATCTTACTGCACCGCGAGGCCAGCGTGCCATAATTTTGCTGAGGAAACCCTACCATGCTCCGCTCGTCCTGGATAGCCGATCGCGCCCGCCGGCAGGCCGCCGCCTCGACCGATGTCATGACCCAGATGCACTTCGCCCGCCGCGGCGTCGTCACCGAGGAGATGGAGTACGTGGCCGGGCGGGAAAAGCTCAGCGGCGAGACGATTCGCGAGGAATTGGCCGCCGGACGGCTGATCATCCCCGCCAACATCCGCCACCCCGAGTTGGAGCCCATGGCCATTGGGGTGGCCTCGCGCTGCAAGATCAACGCCAACATCGGCAACTCCTCGGTTACCAGCGACCGGGAGGGGGAGCTGGAGAAGCTGCACGTGGCGGTTCATTACGGCGCCGACACGGTCATGGACCTCTCCACCGGCGGCGACATCCCCATGATTCGCGAGGCCATCCTGCGGCGCTCGCCGGTGCCCATCGGCACCGTGCCCATCTACGAGGCCCTGACCAAAGTGCGACGCATCCGCGACCTGACCCCGGCGCTGCTGCTGGAGACGATCGAGAGCCAGGCGGAGCAGGGAGTGGATTATATGACCATCCACGCCGGCATTCTGCGCGAGTACCTGCCGCTGACCAAACACCGCATCACCGGGATCGTCAGCCGCGGCGGGGCGATTCTGGCGGAATGGATGGTCGAGAACAACGCCGAGAACCCGCTTTACACCCACTTCGACGCCATCTGCAAAATCTTCCGCAAGTACGACGTCTCCTTCTCGCTGGGCGACAGCCTGCGGCCCGGCTCGCTGCATGACGCCAGCGACGCGGCCCAGTTCGCCGAGCTGAAGACGCTGGGCGAGCTGACGAAGCAGGCCTGGGAGCAGGAGTGTCAGGTGATGATCGAAGGTCCGGGGCACATCCCCATGGACCAGATCCAGATGCAGGTGGAGAAGGAAGTCGAGCTCTGCCACGCCGCCCCCTTCTACACCCTGGGGCCGCTGGTCACCGACTTCGCCCCCGGCTACGACCACATCACCAGCGCCATCGGCGCCGCCATGATCGGCTGGCACGGCGCGGCCATGCTCTGCTATGTGACCCCCAAGGAGCATCTGGGGCTGCCCAACGCCGAGGATGTGAAGCAGGGGCTGCTGGCCTACCGCATCGCCGCCCACGCGGCCGATATCGCCCGGCATCGCCCCGGGGCGCGGGACCGCGACGATGAGCTGTCGCGGGCGCGGAAGGCCTTTGACTGGCGGCAGCAGTTCGCCCTGGCGCTCGACCCCGAGACCGCCCAGGCGATGCACGACGAGTCGCTGCCCCAGGCGGGATACAAGGACGCCCACTTCTGTTCCATGTGCGGTCCCCAGCACTGCTCCATGGCCCACGGCGCCGTGGACGAGTACGTGGCGCAGGCATGAGCGAGGGCGCCCTCAGCCCGGGGCAGCAAAAACTGCGCGACGAGTTCAATCAATGGGCGGCGCGCGGCAAGGGCGAGTCCATGGAGCGCCACCACCACGCGATTGCCGAGAAGATGTTCGCCCGCATGCACCTCGCCGCCGGCGACCGGGTGCTCGACCTGGGTTGTGGCTCGGGCTGGGCGACACGCCTGGCGGCGGCGCCGGTCGGTCCGCGCGGCCTGGCGGTGGGGGTGGATGTCTCCGACGCCATGATCCACGCCGCCATGCAGCACCCCGAGCCGCTGCGCAACGTCCGCTACCTCAGCGCGCCGGCGGAGAACATCCCCTGGACGAACGATTTCTTCAGCCACATCTTCAGCATTGAGAGCTTCTACTACTACCCCGACTCGCGCGCCGTGCTCGACGAGCTGCGCCGCGTGCTGGCCCCCGGCGGCCACTTATATTTGTTGATGTGCCTGTACACCGGCAACCCCAACGCCGCCCAGTGGCAGGAGAAGCTGGCCGTGCCGGTGCATCTGCGTTCACCGGAGCAGTGGCGGACCCTGTTGAGCGAGGCCGGTTGGAGCGACGTCGCCAGCGAGGAGTTCACCCCGCCGGCCGGCAGCGACGACGAGCACGCCTGGGCGCTGCTGGTCACCGCCCGCAAGCTTTGATTGGCGCGGGACCCCGAGTGGTTTCGCCACTCGACCCGCTTGACGCTCGACCGGGCTGGGGGCCCCTTGAGCCCCAGCCCGGTCGGGCCCGCGCCTCGTTGTTTGCCGGGGGCGGGCCGCCACTGCGTGAATTTCGCAGCTCTCCGTGCCGACTTGGCCCACGGTGCCAACGGCGCGGCCCCCGCGTACGGGCACAGCTGCGAAATGACTTTCAAATCGACCGCGAGCCCAGATGTTTTCATTAAAGGCCTGGCCACTGCAGATCCAGAACACCCCAGCACTTGGATAGCTGCTCGCCTCGCCAGCTAAAGCCCTGCCGCTCACCGATTACCCTATTCGAAGCTATAAGCACCGTCGAAATGCTTTTAGGGGTCAGGATTTAGGGTTAGGGAAGGCTCGGGTGGGTGGGCGCTCAGCGAGGGAGGCGCTGGCGCGGGCGTATCGCCTGAATCCTGACCCCTAATTGCTGATTCCTGAAAATGTATACCGCCGGTCGTCTGGAGGCAGCCTTGAGCTGCTTACGCACGGTGGCGGGGTGGGCGGATAAGTTCGACGGAGAGCGGAGGGCTGGATTTGCCGGTGGCGGCCAACCAGGCGGCGTCGGCGTTGAGGGCGGTGCGGCCGCCCTGGGCACGGGTGGAGTCGCGGCGCTCCTGGATCAGTTCCTCCGACCAGAGCTCGTCGCCACGGCGCAGCTTGCTGAAATAGGCCTGCGCCGCCCGTACGGCGGATCCCTCAGGCGTGAGCGAGATCCCGCCGGTGGCGGTGTCGTTGACAATGGCCACGCTGCCGGGCTGCAGTCCGTGGCGCTGACGGACGCGGGCCGGGATCAGCACCCGCCCCGCCGAGTCCACACGTACCGCATAACCGTTCTCCCAATGTCCGTCAATTTGTGCGATATGACCTCTTGCCCATTTTTACTCCTTGCCCCAGGTGAGGCGGAGGCCGGCGGTGAGGGAGCGGGGGGAGCTGAGCAGGGCGTCGGGGGTGAGTTCGACGGCGAAGCGGCGGT
>DATBPS010000063.1:0-11780 GCA_036561225.1 Terriglobales bacterium | reverse complement strand
GGGCACGGTGAAGGTGCGCGTGCACCGCGCCATGCGCGAGCTGCGCGATGCCTACCAGTTTTTGGCCCATCGAGGTGTGCAATGAGCAACCACAACGAATGTGAATCCGCGGCCGCCCTGCTGCCCGATCTGTGGAGCGGTCAACTGGACACGCCCGAGCGTTCCAGCGACCGGCTCTGGCTGCTGGCCCACATCCAGGCCTGCGCCGAGTGCGCCGGCATGACCGAGTTGTGGCACCGTCTCGGCGGCCTGCCGCTGGTCGAGCCCGACCCGCGTCAGCGTCAGCGCTTTGACCAGATGCTGGCCGCCTACCAGGCCGGCATCGCCGCCCCCGTCACCGCGGGGCGCACTCTGCCGCGCACTCCCGCGGCGGCCGCCTGGAAGCAGCTCTTCTGGCACCCCTTGCCCGCCATGGCGGCGGTGCTGCTCCTGGCCGTCGGCCTGGGTGCGGGCTGGTGGCTGCGCGGCGGCGCGGCGGCAACCGCGCGGCCCGCCGATATCACCAGCCAGCAGGTGGCCGAGTTGCGCCAGCAGGTGCAGGCCACCCAGCAATTGGCGGTGTTGTCGCTGCTGCGTCAGTCCTCGCCCAGCGACCGGCTGCAAGGGGTGAGCTACAGCACTCCGCTGGTGGCCAGCGACCCCCAGGTGGTGGACGCACTGATGCGCTCGCTCAAGTACGACTCCAGCCCCGACGTCCGCCTGGCGGCCATTGACGCGCTCACCAGCCATGCCGGCCAGCCCGACATCCGCAGCGGCCTGGTGCAGTCGTTCTCCTACCAGAAGTCGCCCCTGGTGCAGATCGCCCTGGTGGACAGCTTCGCCGAAACCCGCGACCAGCAGGCTCGCCCGCTGCTGCAGCGCATCTCCAAGGACACCGCCTTCAACCCCGAAGTGCGGCAACGCGCCGCCTGGGTACTCGCCCAGCCGACCTGGAATTAGGAATCCGCCATGAACCGCGACAACCTGCAAACCAAATTGCTGATGGCCGGCGCCTGTGCCGCCGCGTTTCTCCTCACCCTCAGCTCCGCCCAGGCGCAGACCCCGCGCCACCACCGCACCGGCTACGACTACACCGCCCCCGATCAGGTCACCCAGCGCAGCTTCAGCCTGGGCAGCGCGCCCCTGGTCAAGGTGGACAACATCAACGGCCCCATCACCGTGGTCGCCGACGGCGGCGCTGAAATCCGCCTCACCGCCACCGAGAGCATCTCCGCCGAGAGCCAGGGTCTGGTGGCCCAGGCGCAGCGCGAGGTCAAGCTTCAGGCGGACCAGACCAGCGACAGCGTCGACATCTACCCGGACGGACCCTTCCGCTGCCACAACCAACAGGACTGCGACTGGCACAACCCGGGCTACGAAACCAGCTTTGCCTTCGAACTGCACGTGCCCGCCAACAGCCGTGTGGATCTCAACACCGTCAACGGCGGCGACATCTCCGTCTCCGGCGTCCGCGGAGGCTTTCTGGTGCACAACGTCAACGGCTCGCTGGACATCGAGAACGTGGCCGGCGCCGGCGAGGCGCGCACCGTCAACGGCAGGGTCAAGGCGGTCTTCGCCGCCAACCCCACCGGCGACTGCACCTTCGCCACGCTCAACGGCGAGATGAACATTTACTTCCCCGCCGCGCTCAACGCCGTGCTCCGCTACAAGAGCTTCAACGGCGCCGTCTACAGTGACTTTGACGTGCGCCCTCTGGCGGCGAGCTCCCCTGTCTCCGATCGTGACAATGGCCGCCGCGTCATCCGCAGCAACCGGTTCAACCGCGGCCAGGTCGGCACGGGCGGCCCGGAGATCACCCTCGACGGTTTCAACGGCAATGTCTATATCCACCGTGTGCGTTAAAGGTTGTAACAACCGCCTCGGTACCCGGTACTGAGAGATGGAGACCATCATGAACAAACAACTTCTCATCAGCGTGGCAATGGCGGCGGGCCTGGGCGTGGCGGCGCTGCCCGGCGCGGCGCAGGCGGCATCGGCGCGGACGGTGCAGTCGGCGCAGGCCGCGTCCGCGGACGCCAACCACGTCGTCGTTCCCCTCAGCCATCCTTCCCAGCCGGCGACGCTGCGCGTCTCCGTCATCAGCGGCTCCATCCACGTCCGCGCCTACAACGGCAACCAGGTGATCATTGACTCCGCTCCCGGCGAGGGCGGCTCGCGCCTGGCCCGCGGCTGGGGCGACGATGAAGACCGCAATTCTCCCGCCGAGGCCCAGGGCATGCACCGCCTCAACTCCCCCGCCGGCCTCACCGCCGAGGAGGACAACAACGTGGTCCGGGTCACCACCTCGGTGATGAGCGGCAGCCAGGACCTCAACATCCAGGTGCCGGCCAACACCTCGGTCAGCCTGCACACGGTCAACGGCAGCGAGATCTCGGTCGAAGGCCTCACCGGCGACATCAACTGTGAAGCCACCAACGGCCGCATCACCCTGACCCACGTCGCCGGCAGCATCGTCGCCCACGCCCTCAACGGCCGCATCGTGGCCACCGTGGATCACTTCGACGCCGGCAAGCCCAGCTCCTTCAGCTCCCTCAACGGCACCATCAACGTCACCCTCCCCGCCGACCTCCACGCCAACCTCAGCCTCAAAACCTCCCACGGCGACATCTACATGGACAACGGCTTCCAGTTCCAGCAGCAGAGCCGGAACCCGGGAACCTCCGGCCAGCGCGGTGACAACGGCATGTACAAGGTCGAGGTGGACCGCACCATCACCGGCACGCTCAACGGCGGCGGCGCCGACCTGCGCATGCAAACCTTCAACGGCGACATTTACATCCACAAGGGCAAGTAAGCCCGCCCCCATCCCAACTCAAAGAGGCCGCCGGGCAACCGGCGGCCTCTACCTTTTTGTTCGCCTTTTCTTCGCTACAATGTCGGCATGCCCCGGCCGCCTCTCGCCTCCCTCGACCGCGGCCCGGCGGTGAACTGGCTGTTGATGGATCTCAACGCCTACTTCGCCTCCGCCGAGCAGCAGGCGCGGCCCGAGTTGCGCGGCAAGCCGGTGGCGGTGGCGGCGCTCGATACCCCCAACACCGTCTGCATCGCCGCCAGCTACGAGGCGCGGCCCTTCGGCGTCAAGACCGGCGTCAAGCTCAGCGAGGCGCGGCGGCTGTGTCCGGAGCTGGTGCTGGTCGAGGCGCGCCCCAAAGTCTACGTCGAATACCACCACAAGATTCTCGCCGCGCTGGAGCGCTGCGTGCCGGTCAGCCAGGTGCTCTCGATTGACGAAGCCGCCTGCCGTCTCACCGGCCTGGAGCGGTGGCTCCCCAACGCCCTCGCCATCGCCCAGGCGGTCAAGCAGGAGCTGCGCGGCGTGGGCGAAGTGCTGCGCTGCTCGATCGGCCTGGCTCCCAGCCGCTATCTCGCCAAGGTAGCCAGCGACATGCAGAAGCCCGACGGCCTCACGGTTCTGCTCGAGTCCGAGCTCCCGCAGGCGCTGTTCAAGCTGGCGCTGCGCGATCTCCCCGGCGTAGGCCCGCGCACCGAAGAGCGGCTCCGCCACAAGGGCGTCCACACCGTCGAGCAGCTTTGCGCCTTCGATCGCGATGGCTTGCGCCGCCTCTGGGGAGGGATCTGGGGAGAGCGCATGTGGCACTGGCTGCGCGGCGCGGATTTCGATATGCCGGAGAGCGAGCGCAAGTCGCTCAGCCGTCAGCACGTGCTGGCCCCCGAGCACCGCAGCCGCGCCGCCGCCTTTCCCGTGGTGCAGAAGCTGTTGCATTCGGCCGCCGCCGAACTGCGCCGCCTCGACCTATGGACCGGCGACCTCGCCGTGAAGGTCAAGTTCCTCGGCGGCGACATTGACAGGCGCGGGGCCCCGCTCGGCTACGCCGAGCGTAAGGACTGGCACGCCCACCGGCGCCTGGCGCCCTGCCGCGACAGCTTTCAGATGCAATCCATCCTGGCCGAGCTCTGGAAAGACTGTCCCGAAGCCAAGCCGCTGCTGGTCGCCGTCGCCCTGTCGGACCTCACCGCCTCGGCCGACGCGCCCCCGGCATTGTTCACCCCCGCGGGCGAGCAACGAGCCACCCGCGCCAACGCCGTCATGGATGACCTCAACCGCCGCTTCGGCGCGCAGACGCTGCTCCCCGCCAGCCTGCAGACAGTCCGCAACGCCGCCCGTCCCGCCATCGGCTTCCGCCGCACTCCGGAAGTTGAAGATCTTGAGTAGGCGGCTCTGGCGCCGGTGGTGAAGAGGGCTGTTAGCTGTTAGCTGTTAGCTCTTGGGGACGCGCGCCTCGAAGGCACGGATGCACCGAGACGGCTTCGTGCGGCCTTGGGCACGCATGCGGTTCCTAATAGCTAAGAGCTTAAGAGCCAAGAGCGCATGCTGGCTGCGCGGCCGCACCGTAGAGCTTCGTGCGGCCCTGGGTGCGCAGGCAGTTCCTAATAGCTAATAGCCAAGAGCTAACAGCTAATCCAGGAAGTCCAGCCGCGGCTCGTGCGGAATGATGCCGAGCTTATGGCCGCGGTCGAGCAGCTCGGCGATGGCGCGCTTGTCGTCCTCGCCGTACCCCAGGGTGCGCTCGTTGACGTACATGCCGACGAACTGATCGGCCAGGCGGTCGTCCATGTCGCGGGCGAACTGATGGGCGTAGGCCAGCGCCTCTTCGCGGTGTTCGAGTCCGTACTGGATGGACGCCTTGAGCACCTTCGACAACTCGGCGGCGAAATCCCCGGGCAGGTCGCGGCGCACCACGTTGCCGCCCAGCGGCAGGGGCAGATTGGTTTCGTCCAGCCACCACTTGCCCAAATCGAGCACGCGGTGCAGCCCGGCGGAGGCGTAGGTCAACTGGCCTTCGTGGATCAGCAGCCCGGCCTCGACCTTGCCCTCGACAATTGCCGGAATGATCTGATCAAAGGCGATGATGGTGGTCTTCACTTCGGGCGCCCAGAGCTTCAGGGCCAGCGCCGAGGTGGTGCGTTCGCCGGCGATGGCGATGACCTTACCGCGCACCTCCTCCGGCGTCATCGGCCGCGCCGACACGATCATCGGGCCGTAGCCGTAGCCCACGCTGCCGCCATGATTGAGCAGCCGGTAGCGATCCTGCAGATAGGGATAGGCGTGAAAGCTGACCGCCGTCACCTCGAACTCGCCCGCCAGCGCCCGCCGGTTGAGGTCTTCGATGTCGCTCAGCACGTGGGTGAACTTCACCCCCGGCAGCCCCACCTTGTTGGTGGCCAGCGCGTAAAACATGAAAGCGTCGTCAGAGTCAGGGCTGTGCGCGACGTGGATGGTCTGGGATGCGGTCTTCATACGGCAGGACGCCAGCGGCTCGCGCCTCCTTCCGGGGTCGGGCGCGCAACCGGTGAACTTCTAAGCTACCATGCCGCGCTGCCCGCGGTCTATAAGCGGCCCCAGAACGCGAACAAAACCGCACCGCATATGCAGACGAAGGAGCCGACGTAGTTCCACTTCAAGTCCTCGCCCAGGTACAGCCAGGCAAAGACCACAAACACGCTCAGGGTAATGATCTCCTGGATGATCTTCAGCTGGTAGGCGGTGAACTCGCCGTAGCCGATGCGGTTGGCCGGCACCTGAAACATGTACTCCAGGAAGGCGATCAGCCAGCTGATCAGGATCACCTTGAAGAGCGGCGTGTTGCGGTACTTCAAATGCCCGTACCAGGCGAAGGTCATGAAGGTGTTGGAGATGATCAGCAACAGAACGGTTCGCAACCTGAGGCCCTCCTCTATACCAGCCGCACCGGCGCTGGATACCGCGCCAGGCGAGCGTCCACCGTCAGCAGCGTGATGTCTTCCACCAGCGCCTGCGCCACCAGCAGGCGGTCAAACGGATCTTTGTGGATCAGCGGCAGCCCGGCCACGGCCACCGCATGCCGCCCGGTTACGGGCAATTCCTGGTAGCCGTTAGCGAGCAACCGCTCGCGCAAGTGTGCCGGACCGGTGGTAAAGTCGCGCTTGCCCAGGGCGATCTTGATCGCCACTTCCCACAAGCTCGCGGCGCTGTAGAACAACTCGTGCTGCTCGTCGCTGATGAGCCGTCGCGCCAGGGCGGAGAGCCGCTCGGGCGCCACCGCCCCCCAGAGCAGCAAGTGCGTGTCGGGCAGCAGCCTCATTCCTTGATCCCGAACAACTTCAGGATCTCGTCCTCATAGAGGGTGTCGAAGTTCTCCGGCACCTCGAACTCGCCCTTCATGAACCCCAGCCGCTGCTTCTTTTGCGGCTTGGTCCCCTCCAACGCCACCACCTTCACCAGCGGCTTCCCCGCCCGCGCGATGATGAAGCTCTCCCCCTCCACCGCCTCCTGAATCAACCGCGACAAATGCGTCTTGGCCTCGTGGACATTCACCGTCTTCATGGCCACACCTCCGCTTGGTGCGCTTAGTCCACTTAGTTTAGTCCAGTGGACTAACCAGGTGCCACCCTTATGCTTTGGAGAGCTCGGCCAGCAACGTCTCCCGCTGCCGCCCCGCCAACTGCTCGGCCGGCCCCAGCAAATATTGGTAGACCACGATCGCGGCGGCGGTGAGCACCAGCTCCAGCCCCACTCCCAGCCACGGCCGATGCAGCAGGATGCCCGCCACCGCCGCCAGCCCGGCGATGGCCACCGCGCCCCCCTCGACCGCCAGCGCCACCATGCTTCCCACCCCGCGCAGCCCTTGTTTGCCCATGCGGCTGAAATCCACCTTGCGCGGAAAGGTGAGCGAAATCATGTTCCCGGCGGCAAACGTACACAGGCTGGCGAACGCCATCCCGACCACCGTGGCCGCCGCCAGCGCCAGGGCGGGCGGCCGGTCCACCAGCGCCGCGGCGATGAACACCACCACGATCTCCAGCGCGATCAACGTCCCCAGCGCCAGATTCTTCCCCCGCAGCACGGTGCGGAACGCGACCGGCGCCACGAAGTAGAGTTGCGCCCCCACCCCGTCGTTGCCGAACTGGTTGAAGCTGAGGTTGGTGAGCGCCAGCAGCGTGTAGGCAACCCCCACCGGAAAACCGAACCCCGACAGCGCCAGCCCATGCCGGTGCCCGCCCCCCAACCCCTGCGCTTGCAGGATGAGCATCAGCACCACCGGCATGGCCAGCGCAAAGTACATGGCCGGGCTGCGCAGCAGGTAGCGCAGCTCCTTCTCCGCGATGGTCCCCGCCGCCCCGCCCCATCCCGGCAGCCTGTCCCACCACCGCGGACGCGCCGTCACTTCCGCCGAGGCGGTCTTCCTGCGCCGCGTGGGAGCCGCCGATTCACTCCACACCTCTCCCCGGTACTCCCGCACCAGCCGCAGGTTGAGCAGCCGCAGTACCACCACCGACCACACCGCCAGCGCCGCCACCGCCGCCAGCGCCATTCCCCACGCCCCGCCGCCGGCGAAGGTCAGCGCCCGCAGCGGCAGGCTGGGCGGCAGCCAGTCGGCAAAGTGCAGCCACGCCATGGCCTGCGAGGCGGTGGCCGACGCCGCCGCCCGGTGATGGTCCATATAGTTGACCGCCGGCCCGATGAACTGCACGGCGACGATGACCACGAAGAACAGCACGGTGAGCAGTTCGCGCGTCTTTCGCCGCGCCAGCCACCGCTCCAGCCAGGCGAAGATCATCTGCGACAGCAACAGGTTGAACGCCGCGTACAGCGTCACCCCCACCACGATCCACCCCGCCAGCTCCGGCCGCGCCACCAGCAGCCCGATCGCCAGCCCCAGGCAGCAGAGCCCGCCCACCAACGTCGCCACGTCCACCGCTCCAAACGCCACCCGCACCAGGCAATAGGCGCGGAAGCTCAGCGGAAAGCGCGCCAGATGGCTGACGTCCACCTGCTCGGAAAACGTGCTCGAAGCCAGCGGAAAAACCTGCCAGAAAACAAAAAGCCCCCACAGCAAAGCCCCCAGCACCGCCGCGTGTCCCTGCCCCAGCGCCCACCAGCCGCCGACCGCGAACCCCACCGCACCCCCGAACCCCAACAGGGTAAATACCAGCCCGCTGATCACCCGCGAAATCGCCTCCAGCGTGCCGGTCACCGTGCGCAGGCTGTTGACCAGCAGTTGCCAGCGCACCTGGGCAATGGCCCGCAGTTGTACACGGGTCGAGAGCGCGGTGCGCTCTACGCCAGCCATGACAACTCCGGCCGCGTCCCGCCTTCGGTGCCGACGATGCGCAGAAAAATCTGCTCCAGGGTCAACTTCTCGCCCGCCGCCGCCTCCGCCTCCACCCCCGCCCGCAGCTCCTCCAGCGATCCCTGCGCCACCAGCTTGCCCTTATGAATGATGGCCACGTGGCTGCACAGCCGCTCCACGATCTCCAGCACATGGCTGGTCAGAAAGATGGTCGCCCCGCGGGCAATCATGTTCTGCAGCATGTTCTTCAGCGTCACCGCCGCCACCGCGTCCACGCCCTCGAAGGGTTCATCGAGGAACAGCACCCGCGGCCCGTGGATAACCGCCGCCGCCAGCGCCAGCTTCTTCTGCATGCCGTGCGAGTAATCGGTCACCAGCTTGCGGCCCGCCTCGGCCAGTTGCATGAACTCCAGCAGCTCCCCCGCCCGCTGCGCCGCCGTCAGCCGATCCAGCCCATACATGCGGCCCACGAAGTTCAGGTACTCGGCCCCGGTCAGCCGCCCGAACAGCGCCATGCCCTCCGGCACCACGCCGATTTGCCGCTTCACCTCCACCGGATGCGCCTGAAAATCCAGCCCCAAAATCTCCATGCTTCCGCTGGTGGGCGCCAGCAGTCCGGTCAGCATCTTGATGGTCGTGGATTTGCCCGCTCCATTGGGCCCCAGGAACCCGAAAAACTGCCCCGGCGCAACCTGCAGGCTGACCTCATCCACCGCCGTGAACGCCTCAAACCGTCGCGTCAGCCCCTGTGTGGCAATCGCCCACTCGCCCATGCCTAGCACTCTAACATTGACCGCTCGCCAGTTCAGGAATCAGGAATCAGGGGTCAGGGTTCAGGGGATGCGTCCGCGCTAGCGCCTCCCTCGCTGGGCAGCGACACGCCCGAGCCTTCGCTGACCCCTAACCCCTAAATTCTAAATCCTGGCCGGTGGTACCATAGTCGTCTATGGGAACAGACTCCCTCCAGGGCGCGCTCGACCTGCTGGTGCTGCACACCCTGCAGCGCGGCCCGAAGGAAGGCATGCACGGCTTCGGCATCGCCGAGCACATCCACCAGGTCTCCAGCGATCTCTTGCGGGTCGAGGAGGGGTCGCTCTATCCCGCGTTGCACCGCATGGAGACCGCCGGCTGGATCGCCGCCCGGTGGGGCGCAACCGAAAACCGCCGCCGCGCCCGTTACTATCGGCTCACCGCCGCCGGCCGCCGGCAGCTGGAGGCCCAGCGCGCCGGCTGGCAGCAGACCACCGCCGCCGTCGCGGCATTTCTGAACGTGTGAGAAGTCACCATGAATTTCCCCCGCCGCTGGTTCCGACTGATGCGCCGCCGCAAGCATGCACGCGACCTGGCCGCCGAATTGGAAACCCACCTGGCGTTGCGGGCCGAAGCCAACCAGGCCGCCGGCATGGACGCCGGCTCCGCCCGCCGCGACGCCGAACGCCGCCTGGGCAGCGACCTGGCGTTGCGCGAGCGCATGCGCGCCGCCGACCTGCCGTTGTGGTGCGAGGACCTCGTCCGCGACATCGCCCACGCCGGCCGCGCCCTGCGCCGCTCGCCCGGCTTCAGTGTCGTCGCCGTGCTCACCCTGGCGCTGGGCATCGGCGGCGCGGTGGCCATGTTCAGCGTGGTCAGTGCCGTGCTGTGGAACACGCTGCCTTTCCCGGACCCCGGCCGCTTGGTAGCGGTGGAAGAAAGCGTCGCTCACGGCGGTTCCTTCGTCAACGTGGACGCGCCTTTCCTGGAGAGCCTCCGCTCCTTGCCCGAGCATTTCGAGTTGCTGGGATGGAGCCACGATCCCGCTGTGTACGTGAACGGCTTCGCCACCGACGCCTCACTCCAGGTCGCGTCCCCTGGGTTTTTCCCCCTGTTCGGCGCGCGCACCGAATTAGGCCGGCTCTGCCGTGCTCCCGGAGAAGTTCTGATCAGCGATCGCTTCTGGCGCTTGCACATGGGCGGCGACCGCGCCGTGATGGGGGCCCCTCTCCGGCTCGGCGGGGGTGTCGGCACCATCGTAGGGGTGCTGGCCCCGGGTCAGGCCTACCCGGAGGGCGCAGATGTGTGGTTGGCAGGCAGCCCGGACATGGCCTCTGGCACGCGCATCATCGGCCGCCTGAGCAGCAGCGAAACGCCGGCCGCCGGCTTCGCGCGCCTCTCCGCCGCGGTGCAGGTGGTGGGACAGCGCGTGCTGCGGCAGCACCCCTATCCCGACGTCGCCGGACTGAAGTTGCTCCGGCTGCGGCCGCGCCTGGCGCAGTCCGAGGACCAGACTGCGCTGGGGATTTTGTTTGCCGCGGTCGGCTGCCTCCTGCTGATCGCCTGCGGCAACACGGCGAACCTTCTGCTGGCGCGTGGTCTGGATCGGCAGCGCGAGCTGGCCGTACGCCGCGCGCTGGGCGCCGGCCGCCTGCGTCTGCTCCGCCTTCTCCTGGCGGAGGGGGTGTGGCTGGCGCTGCTGGGCGGCGCCGCCGGCTGCGGTCTGGCATGGCTGCTGCTCAAGTTGGCACGCTATGGCCCGCAGGCCATTCCCCGCCTCCAGGCGGCGCAGATCTCGCCCGTCGCACTGGGGTTTGCCGCCGCCGTCGCCGCCGTCGCCGGCTTGGCCTGCGCCGGTGCGCCGGCGCTGCGCTTTTCCCGCGCCCCCGGCCTCGCCGGGGAATTCTCCACCCGCCCCCAACGGCTGGGCGGCATTCTGCTCACCCTCGAAACCGCATTGACGCTGACCCTGCTGATCGGCGGCCTGCTGTTGTTGCGCACCTTCAACCGGCTCTGGTCGGCGCCCCTGGGCTACGACCTCCAGCCGGTGACGGCGGTGTTCGTGGTCGCCCCGGCGGGGCAGGCGCTGCCGGCGGAAGCACTGCTCGACCGCGTGCGCGCCCTGCCCGGGGTTGTCGCCGCCAGCTATGCCGATAACCTCAGCCTCTCCGGCACCAACGCTCTCTATCTCCATCCCGCCGGGGTCGCACCAAAGTCCGCCCCTCCAGTCCCCTATGTCCAGATCGGACCCGGCTACGTCGCCACGCTCGCCATTCCGCTGCTGGCGGGGCGCGCGCTGACGGAGAGCGATATGCAATCGGCCCGCCAGGAAGTTCAGCCCGTGCTGATCAACGCCGCGCTGGTTCAACGCTTCTGGCCGGGCATCAGCAATGCCGCCGCCGTCGGCAAACGCCTGCAGATTCCCATGGGCCCGCGCGGCTATGCGGCGGAGGTCGCCGGGGTGTTGAACAACACCCGCGATTCGCCCAGCCTGAACGACCCCGCTCTGCCGCGCATCTACTTGCCCCTGGCCAAGGTGCGCCGTCGCCTCATCCTCCTGCTGCGCTCCCCGCTGCCGCGGGCGACGCTGCTGGCCGGGGTGCGGTCCGCGGTGGCGGCTACCAGCCCTCGCTTGTCGCTCGGTGAGCCCACCGCGCTCTCCACCGTGATGGCCGGGGATATGGCCCAGCCCCGCTTCCGCGCCCTGCTGCTTGACGTCTTCGCCGCCTTGGCGTTGTTCCTGGCGCTGGTGGGCATCTACAGCGCCCTGGCCTACCGCGTCCGCCAGCGCCGGCGCGAAATCGGCGTGCGCATGGCCCTCGGCGCCGACCGCCGCGCCGTGCAGGCCATGATCTTCCGCCAATCCATCATCCTTCTCGCCGGCGGCGTAATCACCGGCAGCCTGCTCGCCGCCCTCGCCACCCGCTGGCTGACTTCGTTGCTGTTCGACATCTCCCC
>DATBPS010000062.1:0-4343 GCA_036561225.1 Terriglobales bacterium | reverse complement strand
CTCCGGATGCTCACTGGTGCACTGCAACAACAGCTTCCCCTATCAGGCCCCCACGCTGCTGGCGGCGGGATGGGCCGGGTTGCCGGTGGCCGCGCATGTGCGCAATCCCTTGACCGGTAGCCGCTTGCAACGCTGGCTGGCACGCCGCCTCGCGGTGGTGCTGCCGCTGCACGCCGGTCAGGAAGCGCAGTTGCGCTCCTGGAACCTGACCAACGATGTGGTCCGCTGCCCGGATGGCATCGAACTCCCTCCGGTACAGGCGGTGCGCGTGGCCGCGCTCCGGCACCGCCTGTTGCCGCAGGGCGGAGTGCTGCTGGGCTCGCTGGGGCGGCTCACGCCGCAGAAAGGCTATGACGAATTGATCGCCGCCGCGGCCCGCCTCCTGCCGCGCCATCCCGAGGTGCGCCTGGTGATTTTTGGCGAGGGAGCGGAGCGCCCGGCGCTGCAAGCCCTCATCGCGCTGCACCGCCTGGAGGAGCGGGTGCTGCTCGCCGGTTATGCACCCGACACCGCCAACCTGCTCGCCGCGCTGGATCTGTTCGTGTGCTCCTCCCGCTGGGAAGGGTTGCCGCTTGTCGTGTTGGAGGCGATGTTGGCGGGCGTTCCCGTGGTCGCCACGCGCAGCGCGCTGGCCGGCGATCCGCGCCTGTTTTCGCTGCTGGCCGCACCACCCGCCGAGGCCCGCGACGAGGCCCTGGCGCAGGCGCTGGAACACGCCCTGGCCCACCGCGCCTCAACCGCCGAACGCAGTGCCGCGGCACGCCGATGGGTCGAGGCGGAATTCGCCCCCGCCGCTGCCGCCCGCCAAATCGATGCCGCGCTGGCGCAACGCGCCGGCCGTGACCGCCGCGCCCAATCCTTCTATGAAGCCGCCTACCGCCGGCCGGAATGGCAGCGCTCCGCCGCGGAGGCCTCGGGGCCCGGCGCGCGCTTCACCAAAATGTGGTACCGAGCCGTGCGGCAGAACGTGCTGCCGCGGCTGCAACTGCAGGGCCGGCGCGTGCTCGAAATCGGCTGCGGCTATGGCTGGTTGGCGCCTTACCTGACCGCAGGCGGCGCCGATTATGTCGGTCTCGATCTGGCGGAAAGTGCTTTGCGTCAATTTCCGCGTGGGCTGCCGGTGTGCATGCCGGTGCGGGCCGATGCCTGTCGGCTCCCGTTTGCGCAGGGCAGTTTTGATGTGATCTTCTGCCTGGAGGTGTTGGAGCACATCCCGGAGCGGCGGGCGCTCCTCAGCGAGATCTGCCGTGTCGCCAGACCCGGGGCGGTGGTGGTGCTCACCACACCGAGTTACTGCAACCTCTTTTTGCCGCTGAAGCTGCTGGCCGATTGTGGCTGGAGTTGGTGCCGGCGCTATCTCACGCGCCAGCCCGTTGACCATACCCAGTTCGCCTTCCGGTTGCGAGCCCTGCTGTCCGAATACGCCGACGTGGTCGAGCAGCGCGCCATCCGCCTGCATCCCCCCTTGTTCGAGCGGCTGGAGTACCGTTTCGGCCCCGGGCGCGGCCCGGCGCGGATCAACGATTGGTTATTCCAGTTCGAGCAGCGCTGGGCAACGCGTTTTCCGTGGCGGCACTTCGGATTGCACACCTGTTTCCTGCTGCGGCCGCACGGGGTCACTGTGCAGGCGGCTGCACGTCATCGAGATGCACAAGACCTGCACGCGGGTGCAGAAGTGGCGAGGAATACCTGGTGAATAGCCATTATCGAGAACGCCGTCGCAGTGGCCGCTGGCGTGCTAGTGGAGAAGGAGAAGCAGACGCATGATGAACCCCGAGGTTGCAGTGTCCCATCGGTGGGAAACGCGGGCCGGTAAAGCCGCTCCGGCGGAGCGCCCAATCGCCGCACCGCTTGGGCGCGGCGATTGGGCGGGCTTGGGGGCGCTGGTGGTGGCGCTTGCCGTGCTCTATGGGCCGGTGCTGACCCGGCTGGCGGCGCAATGGTGGACGGACGAGAATTATTCCTACGGATTTCTGGTGCCGGTGTTCTGCGCCTGGCTGGTGTACCGGCGGCGCAGCCGCTTGCGCGCCATCCCACGCCGGCCCGCGGGCGGCGGCTGGGCCTTGACGGCGCTGGCCGTGACCATGTTGCTGGTCGGCCGCTTGGGGTCGGAGCTGCTCCTCACCCGGGTCTCGCTTCTCGTCATGTTTGCCGGGTTGATTGTCGCCCTGTGGGGCTGGCAGTGGCTCCGGGCGCTGGCCTTTCCCCTGGCCTTTTTGGGCTTCATGATTCCCTGGCCGACCTTGATCTACAACCTGGCCACCGTCCCGCTGAAAGCCATCGCCACGCGCACCGGGGTCAGCATGGTCGCCTGGACCCGGCTGCCGATCTTGCGCGAGGGCAATCTCATCATCCTGCCCGGGGCGGTGCTCGACGTGGTCGCCGCGTGCAGCGGTATCCGCTCTCTCCTGGCGCTCCTGGCGCTGGCCACCGGCTACGGATATCTGCTGGAGCCGGTGGCCTGGCGGCGCGTGGTGCTGGTGGCGGCTATGCCGCCGCTCGCGGTGGTGAGCAACGCCATCCGCATCGCGCTCACCATTCTGCTGACCTTCCGCTTTGGCCCCGGCGCCAGCGAAGGTGTGTGGCACATGCTCACCGGCATGCAGGTGTTTATTGTCGCCGTCCTGGGGCTGGTCCTGCTGCAGCGCGGCTTGCGGGCTTGGCCCGCCCATGTCGAGGTGGAACGCCATGCCTGAGCACATCATCGTTCGCCGCCTGGCCCGCACCACGGCGCCGTTTTGGCGCTACTGGACACTGGCGGCCCTGCTGTTGGCGGCGGCCTGGGGCATGAGCGCCTACCTGCGGCAGGCGCCGCAACCGGCGCTCCGCTCACTCGACGACTTTCCTCTGAGTTTGGGCCCCTGGCAGGGCAGCTCGACGCCCCTGCCGCCGGCCACCCTGGCAGCCTTGGATCTCCACGACTACCTCAACCGCGTTTACTTTGGTCCCGGCCAGCAGGTGGTGGGCCTGTATATCGCCTACTACCCAAAGCAGACCTTCGGTGACGACATTCATTCCCCCAAAAACTGCCTGCCCGGTTCCGGATGGGAGCCGCTGCAGAGCGGTTCAATGAGCCTGGAAGGAGTGCGGCCGGGCGAGCCGGGGCCCATGACCGTCAATTCGTATCTCGTCGCGCGCGGCAACCAGCGGGAGCTGATCCTTTACTGGTACCAGCAGCAGGGGCGGTCCATTCGCAGCGAGTACTGGAGCAAGTTCTATCAGGTGTGGGATGGATTGACGCGGCGCCGCAGCGACGCGGCGCTGGTGCGGGTGGCCATTCCGCTGGATGGCGACCGCGCCCGGGCGGCGGCGCAGGGGGCGGGCTTCATCCGTCTCTTCATGCCGCGCCTGCCGGAGTTCATTCCCGATTGAGGTCCAAACCATGAGGTTCAAGACATCACGCGGGGGCCGCGCCGTTGGCACTGTGGGCCAGGTCGGCGGGGAGGGCTGCGAAATTCACGTAGTGGCGACCCGCCCCCGGCAAAAAACGAGGCGCGGACCCGACCGGGCTGGGGCTCAAGGGGTCCCCAGCCCGGTCGAGCGTCAAGCGGGTCGAGTGGCGAAGCCACTCGGGGTCCCGCGCCAATCAAAAGGAGATGCCATGAAGTTGCCTGCATTTGTGTTACTGCTCGCCGCCGCCGGCACGGGCCTGCTGACCGCCGGATGCGCGCACAATCCGCAGCAAGCCGCCAGCGATCTGCTGGCCGAGAGTCAAACCTATCAGCGTCAAGGCAAGGACGCCTCGGCCGAGATCGAGATCCGCCGGGCGCTGCAATTGGAACCGCGTTCGGTCGCCGCCTACCGCGCCCTCGCCGATCTGGAGCTGAAACAGCAGCACTGGACCTCCGCCTACGCGGCGCTGCGGGAAATTGCCCAGCTCGATCCCCACAACACCGCGGCCTGGCTGGATCTGGGCCGGCTGTATATCCGCAACCGGGAGTGGGATCAGGCGCGGCAGGCGGCCAATACCGTGTTGAGCACGCAGGCGGACAACGCCGCCGCTCATCAACTGCTGGCGGTCATCGCCACCTCCAATCACGATCCTGAAGGTGGGCTGCGGGAGTTCCAACGCGTGACCCAACTGCGGCCGCAGGACCCGGAGGCATGGATCAACCTCGCCCTGGCCGAGGCCGGCCAACATCAAGCCGCGGCCGCGGTGGCGGATTTGCAGCGGGCGCTGCAGGCCGATCCCCACGCCGCGCTCGCCTACGCCGACCTCGCCAGCCTGCAGCAGGCGCAAGGACAGGGAAAGCTGGCGCAAGCCACGCTGCAACGGGGCCTGGCCGTCATCCCCGACTCCATCACCATATGGATGGCCAAAGCCGCCATGGACTATGTCCCCG
>DATBPS010000061.1:0-4870 GCA_036561225.1 Terriglobales bacterium | reverse complement strand
CATGATCATGGCGCCCACCGAGGGGGCAGCGCGCAGCATTCCCAACCCGCGGACGCCGGTATGCAGCACGTCGGCGGCGAAGATCGGCAGCAGCGCCACCGCGCCCCCCAGCAATACCGCAAACAGATCGAGCGAAATGGTGCCCAGGATGACCTGGTTTTCCATGACATAACGGAAGCCGGCCAGCACGGTATCGAGCGAGGCCGCTTTGGGTTCCATGCGCCCGGTGCGGGTGTGAACGGCAAACGCAAACCCCAGCGAGGCCATATAGCCGAGCGTGGCCAGCCCGTACACCGCCGCCGCCCCATTGAGCCAGGCATACACCACTCCACCCAGGCCGGGTCCCACGATGGTGGCCATCATAAAAATGCTGGAGCCCCAACTGACGGCGTTGGCGAAGTGCTCCGCCGGCACCAGCTCGGGCATCAGTGCCTGTCCCGCCGGGCCGCCGAAGGCCCGCACCACGCCCTGGAACAGCAGGATGGCGTAGATGGCCGCCACCGAGTGCAGGTGTTGCACCGTGACCCACCACAGCAGGGCGGCGGTGACCGCGTAGCCGGACTGCACCCCCAGAATCACCGCCCGCCGGTCGAAGCGGTCCACCACATGCCCGGCGACCAAAAACAAAAGAAAGCTGGGCACCACCTGCGCCAGGCCCACATACCCCAGATCCAGCGCCCGATGGGTGATTTCATACACTTGCCACGCCACCGCCACCGCCAGCATTTCTGACGAGAGGACGGAACACAGCCGCGTACCCTGGAACAACCGGAAATCGCGGAAACGCAGCGCCGCATGGGGCGTGCCGGGCGCCAGGATGGGAGAGGAAGGACCGGCCATCGAGTACCCACTATGATGGCATACCGGTCAGCAGGCTCTGGAACGCGGCCGCGGCCGCGCTCATCGGCCGTCCCGTCAGCCACTGCAGGCGCATCGGACGGCGGGGGTGCAGGCCGCGCAATTGGATCTGACAAAGCTGCCCCGCCGCCAGCTCCTGCGACGCGCTGATGCGCGGCACCAGCGCCAGGCCACATCCCGCCATCACCGCCTGTTTTACGGCTTCGGCGTTGTTCAACGTCCACGCCGGCGTGACCTGCAGGCCGCGGCGGGCCAGTGCCTGTTCCACCACCGCCCGGGTTCCCGACCCGGATTCGCGCATGACCCAGGGCAGACGCGCCGCCTGGGCGAGGGTGCGCGGCAGCGGCGAGAATGCCCCCGGGCTGGCGACCAGCACCAGATCATCCCACCGGAAGACACGGCTGGAGAGCGCCTCCTCCCAGCGTCCGGGTCCTTCCGTCAGGCCCAGATCGAGCCGGTGTTCCATCAGCGCGCGCTGGATGCGATCGGTGTTGTCCAGCCGGCATTCAACCTCGATGCCGGGCCATTGCCGACGGCACTCCGCCAGCCAGGCAGGCACCAGATAGACGCCAATGGTCATGCTGGCGCCGAGGCGCAGCCGGCCGCGGCGCAGTCCGCGCAGATCATCGAGGCAGCGTTCGGCCTCTTCCTCCATGGCAAAGATCTGCCGGGCATAGCCCGCCAGCAAGGCGCCCGCCGCGGTGGGGCGCACGCCGCGGGGCTGCCGCTCGAGCAGGGTCGAGCCCAGATGTTCCTCCAGCTCCCGTATCTGCTTCGACAGGGCGGGCTGGCTGAGGCGCAGCGTTTCGGCGGCGTGGCTGATACTGCCCGCCTCCGCCGCCGCCTGGAACAGGCGCAGATGGTTCAGATTGAACATAGATATTCGTTATGTGAAGCATGGTAATTATATATTGGAGTTCTGGAAGGCCAAACGGCAATCTGGAAGGGCATGATCGCGCGTCTGCTCTTTCTTCTCGCCGTCGCCTACTGCCTGACTCCGTGGGCCTCCCCCGGCCTGGCGCTCGGACTCGGTCTCCTGCTGGCCCTCACCGCCGGCAATCCCTGGGTGGCGCGTACCCGTCCCGCCGCCAAATGGCTGCTGCAGGTGAGCGTGGTGCTGCTCGGCTTCGGCATGAATCTGGCCGCGGTGGCCCATGCCGGGGAGCGCGGCCTCGGCCTCGCGCTCATCACCATCAGCGGCACCTTGCTGTTGGCCGCCGGGCTGGGGCGCTGGCTGAAAGTGCCGCGCCGCACCTCGCTGTTGATCGCCACCGGAACGGCCATCTGCGGCGGGTCGGCCATTGCCGCCGTGTCGGCGGTGATTGACGCCGCGGAGGCGGAAATGAGCGTGGCCATGGGCGCTGTCTTCGTGCTCAACGCCGTGGCGCTCTATCTGTTTCCGGTGCTCGGACATTGGCTGGGCCTGAGCCAGACCCAGTTCGGCGTTTGGGCGGGTATGGCCATCCACGACATCTCGTCCGTGGTGGGCGCGGCGGCGCAATACGGCCTGACCGCTCTCGATACCGCCACGGCGGTGAAGTTGTCACGGGCGCTGTGGATTGTCCCGGTGGCGCTGTTGGCCGGCTGGCGCTATGGACCGGAGAGGGTGAAGGGAGAGAAGCATCGGCGGCGGCACGCGCCGGTGCCCTGGTTCATCGCCTGTTTCCTGGCCGCCTCGCTGTTGCGCACGCTGTGGTCGCCGCTGGGGCTGGCGGCGCCGCTACTCTCTCATCTGGCGATTGCCGGCCTGACGCTGACGCTGTTCTTCATTGGCGCCGGGCTTTCCCGCTCGACCCTGCGCAGCGTCGGGGTGCGGCCACTGGCCCAGGCACTGCTGCTCTGGCTGGCCATCGGCGCGGGCGCGCTGGCGGCGGTGCGTTGGCTGGGATGAGGGGGTGGTGAGCCGGGAAGGAATCGAACCTTCAACCTAGTGATTAAGAGTCACTTGCTCTGCCAATTGAGCTACCGGCCCCCGGCAACAGAAGAAGATTTTAGCACAGCGTGGCGGGCTCTCCAGGCCCGTAGGCGCAGCACGTCGCCGAAAAAGTCATCGCGGGTGATGGGCACCGCGTCGTAGGCATCGCTGGGGAACGCGGCGGTGAGCTGGCGGCAAAATCTCTCCCGATTCGGAGCCTGTGGCTGACCGAGGGTGGAAAAATGCCACGCCACGAAGGGTGGGCTGAGCCACGCCGCGGTCTGCTGGAGCCAGCGCCAGCGTAAGTAGCTCTTCCAGCTCTCCAGTGAGGCAATGATCAGTTGGCCCCGCAAGGCGCCCAACGCCGCCGGGGAGGTCACCAGGCTCGGGGGCGCCGGGCCGTCGATCACCTCAAAATACATGCTCCAGTCGAAGCCGGGTATGCGCTGGCGCAGCTCGTCGAGCGAGTATGTCTGTCGGGGTGAGGGCGGTACAGCCAGCGCCACCGCCAGATTGAGGGCCTCATTGGCTTCCTTTTGGGCCTCGAGCGGCGGATCGCCCAGCAAAGCAAACAGTTGTTGGGTGGCGATGTGCACGGCGCCGGCGCGCAGCTCGCTGCTGGTCGGCCCGTCCGCATCGGCGGCCACCGGAAAGACCGCTGTCAACTGATAGCGGTGCAGGGTGGCCACGGCACCGGCCAACTGGCGGGAGTTCTGCAAGGCGGAGACCTGTTGCAGGTAGGAGGCCACCGGCTGTACCCCCAGGTCGGCAATGGCAGCGGTATCCGTGCAGGCGTCGTGGAATAAGGTCGCTGGCTGCTGAGCCGCAGCCAGGAGCACCAGAGCCGGGAGGCAGGCCAGCCATCGCATTGTATGATTTTGGCATGCGAACCTTGGCGATGGCGGCGATAGTTGGGCTGAGCATGGCGGGGGCGCTGGCGCCCTTACGCGGGGGCCGCGCCGTTGGCACCGTGGGCCAAGTCGGCGCGGAAGGCTGCGAAATTCACGCAGTAGCGGCCCGCCCCCGGCAGACAACGAGGCGCGGACCCGACCGGGCTGGGGCTCAAGGGGTCCCCGGCCCGGTCGAGCGTCAAGCGGGTCGAGTGGCGAAGCCACTCGGGGTCCCGCGCCAAGCAATGACCGCCCGGCAAGTGGTGGAGAAGAGTCTGGCGGCCCGCGGCGGGGCGGCGGAGTTCGCTGCCGTCCACAGCCTGAGTTTTCGCGGCCACCTGGACCTGGGAGCACAAGGTTCCGCTCCCCTGGCCGTGTGGATGACCGTTCAGCCGCCGCGTATTCGGGTTGAGCTGACCCTGCCGCAGGGGAAGATGGTGCAAGGCTATGACGGCCGCACCGCCTGGATGCAACCTCCCGGTCAGACCACCGCCCAGGTACTCACCGGCGCCATGGCCAAATCCTTGCAAGATCAGGCCACCGGCGGAGTGGACCTGATGGCCGTAGCCGACGCCCATCCCCAACTGGTGGGCACCGGCCGCCTGGAAGGCCATGACTACTACGAGATCCGCTTCACCCTGCCCAGCGGCGACAGCTTTGCTCAATACGTGGATGCCCACACTTGGCTGGCCTTCCACGAGGAATACCCGGGCGGAGTGGAGGCGATCAGCGACTACCAACGCACCGGCAAGCTGCTGCTGCCCATGCGCTACGACAGTGGTCCGGCGGGGCAGCCGGGGACGCCGCTGGTAAGGGAGCAGATCACCGTCAACCCCGCCATCGCCGATTCTGTGTTTCGCAACCCGGCAACCGGGGGGCGCCAGTAGCCCGGCGACAGCCCTGCGGCTACCAGACGCGGCAGGCTTTGGGGCCGGCGGACATCGGATCGTTCGGTCCGCAATGGAAGGCGGCCGCAAACTGCGACATATTCTGCACCACGCCATTCACCCGGAAACGTCCGGGCGAGTGCGGGTCCACGTTGGCGCGTAAGCGGGCACTCTCGGGCCGCGTGTTCTCGCACCACACCTGCGCATAGCCGACAAAGAAGCGCTGATCGCGGGTGAAGCCGTCGAGTTTGGTGTCCGGCTGCCCGGCCAGCGCGGTTTGCATGGCGCGATAGGCCACCTGGGCGCCGCCGTTGTCGGCG
>DATBPS010000060.1:0-4604 GCA_036561225.1 Terriglobales bacterium | reverse complement strand
CATTGGCGTCATGCCCGCCGGCTACGCCTTCCCCAATCCTTCCATCCAGATCTGGACCCCCTTCCGCCTCAGCCCCGCCGACACCGATCGCAGCAATACTTATCTGAACGTGGTGGGACGCCTTCGCCCCGGCGTCACGCTTGCCGCTGCCCAAGCGCAGTTGCAGGCCGAGGCCGCCCGCCTGGCCAAAATCTATCCCAACGATCTCACCGGCATCACCGCCTACATCCAGCCGCTCGCCGGTCAGGCGCCGCCGCAGCGCCGCGTCATGCTCTGGGCGCTGCTCGGCGGCGCGCTCTGCGTCCTGCTGGTCGCCTGCCTCAACCTGGCCAACCTGATGTTCGCCCGCCTGCTCTCCCGCCGCGCCGAGTTCTCCACCCGCGCCGCTCTCGGCGCTGGCCGCGAGCGATTACTTCGCCAACTGCTCACCGAAACCTTGTTGCTCGCCGCGCTGGGCGGGGCCGCCGGCATCGGCCTGGCGGCCCTGCTGCTGCCCGTGCTGGCCCAATTCACCCCCGCCGATCTGCCCATCGCCGCCGCGCCCACGCTCAGCCTTCCGGTGCTGCTCGCCGCCTGCGGCTTGACCCTGTTTTCCGGCCTGCTCTTCGGCATTCTGCCCGCCGCCCGCTGGGCCCGCAGCCTGGCGCCGTCATCTAGCCGCGGCGCCGTGGCGGCCAGCGGCCGCCTCCGTCCAGCCCTGGTCATCGCCGAAGTAGCCGGATGCATGCTGCTGGTCACCATCTGCGGCCTCCTGCTGCGCGCCCTGCAGTCGGTCGCCAACGCCCCCACCGGCTTTGATGCCACCCACGTCCTCACCCTTCGTACTGCCCTGCCGCTCCCTAAGTACGCCCAGCTCACCGCTCGCGAGCATTATTTTGATTCCGTGCTGGATGCGGTCCGCGCCCTCCCGGGCACCCAGGCCGCCGGCTTCACCAGCTTCCTTCCGCTCCGTAACTTCGGCGGCTTCTGGCCGGTCGCCATGCCCGGCAGCGCCGGCGTGACCCGCAGCCAACAGCCGGAGGCCGTGCTCCGCCTGCTCACTCCCGGCTACTTTGCCGCTCTCAAGATTCCGCTGCTCCAGGGCCGCGACTTCACCCGCGCCGACCAGGCAGCCTCGCTTCCCGTGGTCATCGTCAGCCAGGATTTCGCCCGCCGCTTCTGGCCCGGCCGCGATCCTAGCGGACAACAATTCCGCCTGGCGGGCGCCCAGCGCACCGTGGTCGGCGTAGCCGGATCGGTCAAGATGCGCGGCCTCGAACGCCACATCGAACCGCAGGTCTATCTGCCTTACACCCAGGCCGGCGAGGTCGCCCCCGTCTACACCCCCAAGGATCTCGCCGTCCGCTCCACCCTCTCGCCGGACGCCTTGGCCAAAGCGCTGCGCGGCATCATTGGCCAAACCGATCCCGACCAGCCCATCACCAGCCTGGAGCCCATGGAAGCCATCGCCTCCGCCGAACTCGGCCCCCGTCAGCAGCAGCTAGGTATTCTTGGCAGCTTCGGCCTGCTGGCTCTGCTGCTGGCCGGTCTCGGCGTTTACGGCGTGCTGGCCTTCAACGTCGCCGCCCGTGGCCCCGAGTTGAGCCTGCGTATGGCCCTCGGCGCCCGCCCGGCGGAGCTGTTACGCCAGGTGCTCCGCGCCTCGCTCGCCCTTGCCGCCGCTGGCATCGCCTGCGGCCTGCTGCTCGCCTGGCTCGCCGAGCGCGCGCTGCCCGCCCTGCTCGGCGTCGTTCCCACCGGCGCCTATGGCGCCTGGATCGCCGCCGCCTGCGTCTGTGCCCTCATGACCCTCGCCGGCGCCCTGCTGCCCGCCTGCCGCGCCGCCCGCACCGACCCCGCCACCCTGCTCCGTGCCTGATACGGTATAACCGAGGTATACTCACGGTATGAAGACGGCCGTTTCGCTGCCCGACGAGCTTTTCCAACAGGCCGATCGCATGGCCCGCAAGCTCGGCGTGCCCCGCAGCCGCCTCTTTGCCACCGCCCTCGAGGAGTACCTGGCGCGGCATCGGGACCGCCACATCACCGCACGCTTGGATCGCGTCTACGAGCACGAATCGAGCGCCCTGCCGCCGCCGCTCCGCCGTGCCCAGGCCCGCACTCTGCGCCGCGAATCGTGGTAGTGGCGCGCGGCCAGGTCTGGTGGGCTGATCTCGGCGAGGCCGAAGGCTCCGAACCGGCGTATCGTCGCCCGGTCCTCATCGTGCAGGCGGACGCCTTCAATCGCAGCCGCCTGCGCACCGTGGTCGTGGTCGTGCTGACCTCCAACCTGCGCCTGCTCGACGCTCCCGGAAACGTGCTCATCCCCGCCGGCGAGTCCGGCCTGCCCCGCGACTCCGTCGCCAACGTCACCCAAATCATCACCCTCGACCGCGACGTCCTCGCTGACTTCGCCGGCTCCCTCGCTTCCGCGACCCTCCGCGCCCTCGACCGCGGCCTCCGCCTCGCCCTCTCGCTCTAGCCCTGTCCCCGGTCCCCTTTCCCCTGCCCCCTAACCCCTAACCCCTAAATCCTGACCCCTGCCCCCCTCACTCCTCGCGCAGCGACGAGCAAGGGTCCGCATGCGCCGCCCGCCGCGCCGGCAGCCATCCCGCCAGCAGTACAGCTGCCGCCAGCACGAGCACCGCGGCCGCCAGCGTCAGCCAGTCGGTGGCCTTCAGCCCATAGAGAAGCTGGCCCAGCGCCGCCTGGGCGCTGCGCGCGCCCAGCCAGGCCAGTCCGGCGCCCACCGCGATGCCGATGGCGAGCACCGAGACCAACTCGCCCAGTGCCAGCCGCGCCACCGCCTGCCGCGTCGCCCCCAGCGCCACGCGAATGCCGAACTCCCGCCGCCGCCGCTCCGCCTGGTAGGCCATGATGCCGTACAGCCCGATGGCGGTCAGCAGCAACGCCAGGCCGCCAAACAGACCCGACAGCCACGCCAACATCCGCTCCGGCCGCAGCGTTGCCTCGATCAGGTCATCGAAGCTCTCCAGGTGATAGGCCCCGGCTCCGGCGGTCTGCATGGCCTGCCGCACCGGCGCCGCCAGCGCCGCCGCCGATAGCGGCGAGCGGATCTCGTAGGCGATGATCTCGAACGGCTGCCGCAGCTGCGCCTGCGGAAAGTAGCCCGTCGGCGGAGCGTCTTCACGCACCGAAAGGTACTTGGCATCCTGGACGATGCCCACCACCTGGAAGCGGGCAGATGGCCGGCCGGGTGGCTCCGGCTGCTCCACCGTCTGGCCCAGCGCCTCGCCCTGGGGGAAGAGCTGCCGTGCCGCCGTCTCGTTCAGGATGATGACCTTCGGCGCCTGGGCATTGTCCTGTTCGGTAAAGTCACGTCCGGCCAGTAGCCGGGTGCGCAGCGTGGCGAAGTAGCCCGGCGAGATGGCGTTGAAGTAAGCGTCAGGGACATTGCCCGCGCTGCTCTCTAGCGGCGTATCCCATTGCAGCCCGGTGGTGGGAACCAGAAACGACGCGCTCACCCGATCCACTCCCGGCAGACCGCGCAGCGCCTCCAGGCCGCGCTGTTGCTGCGCCGCCAGCACCGCGTCCGGCGCCTGCCCTTCCATCTCGCCCACCTGTACCAGGGTGATGTGGGCGGGGTCGAACCCCAGATCGACACTGGTCAGGTTGAGGAAGCTGCGCAGAAACAGCCCCGCTCCGGCCAGCAGCACCACCGCCGCCGCCACCTGCGCGATCGCTGCCCAGCGTCCGGGTCTCCGTTGCGCCGCCCCGCCGGGCGTGGCGAGCGACCGTCTTGTGGAGCGCAACGCCGGCGCCAGCCCGACCAGAAGGGCAGCCAGCAGCGTCAGCCCGATGCCAAACCCCAGCACCCGCGCATCCGGAGTCAGGTTCACACGGGCATCCAGAAAACCGACCCCGGCGTGTCCCGCCCAGTCGGCAAACAGTGCCCCCAGCGCGCCTCCCCCGGCCGCCAGCAGCAGGCTTTCCGTTAACAATTGCCGCAGCAGCCGTCCCCGTCCCGCGCCCAGCGCCATGCGCACCGCGATCTCCTGTCGCCGCGCCGTGGCGCGCGCCAGCATCAGCCCGGCTAAGTTGGCGCAGGCGAGGAGCAGCACCAACCCGGCAGTGGCCAGAAGCACCTCCAGCGCCAGGCCGTAGCGCTTTCCGAACCACGACATCCCCAGTCCGCCGGGTTGCAGGCTGGCCCGCCGTTGGAGATATCCTGCCCGGTCCTTCGGCCCATAGTCCGGCGGCACCGTGGCTTGCAGCCACCCGGGCATCTGGGCCGCGATAAGGGTCTGCGCGGCGGCGGCGCTGATCCCCGGCTTCAGCCGCCCCACTACCGTCAGCCACCAGGCATCGCGCACCTCCAGCCACTTCTGCTGGGCGCACAGCGGCGCAACCACATCAGCCCGCGTGCCCACGTCCATGCCGTAGAACCAGGCCGGCATCACGCCGATCACGGTAAAGGCCCGTCCATTCAAACGCAGCGTCGCGCCAATCGCCGCCGCGCTGCTGCCGAAGCGGCTGTTCCAGAGGGCGTCGCTGATGTCGGCCACCGCCGGACAGCCGCGAAAGTCGTCCGTGCGGCTGAACAGCCGCCCGCGTTCCGCCCCGACTCCCAGGGTGGAAAAATAATCGCCGCTCGCCCAGTCGCC
>DATBPS010000059.1:0-4732 GCA_036561225.1 Terriglobales bacterium | reverse complement strand
GTGCTCGAAGCCACCGTAACCCCCATGGGCAAGCGGCTGCTGCGGCAGTGGATTCTGCGGCCGGCCGGCACCCTGGAGGAGATCCACGCCCGCCAGGCGGCGGTCGCCGCGCTGGTCGAGCACTGGGAGACGCGGCAGAAGCTGCGGTCGGTGGCGGAGGGCATTCAGGACCTCGAACGCCTGCTGGCGCGCATCGCCCTGGAGACGGCCTCGCCCCGCGATCTGCTCGCCCTGGCCGCCTCGCTGGAGCGCGTGCCGGCGCTGCGCGCGAGTCTGGCCGCAGGGGCCCCGCCGCGCCAATCAAACGAGCTCGGCGCCCGGCTGGAGGCGCTGGCGGCGGCGCTTGAAGGCAGCCCGGAGCTGGTCGACGCGATCCTGACCCAGATCGTCGCTTCCCCGCCCCTGGCCACCGCCGAGGGCGGCTTCATCCGCCCCGGCGTGCATCCCGAACTGGACGAATTGCGGGGCCTGGGGCGGGACGCCAAAACGGCCATTGCCCAAATTGAAAGCCGCGAACGTACCCGCACTTCAATTGGATCGTTAAAGATCCGCTTTAACAATATCTTCGGCTACTACATCGAGGTCTCAAAGCCCAACCTGCATCTCGTCCCCGCCGACTACGAGCGCAAGCAGACGCTGGTCAACGCCGAGCGCTTCACCACCCCCGAGTTGAAGGAACTGGAGCGTAAGATCCTCAGCGCCGACGAACGCTGCCGGGTGCTGGAGATGGAGCTCTTCGCCGCGCTGCGGGCGCGGGCGGCGGCCCAGGCGGCGGCCATCCGCCGCGACGCGGCGGCGGTGGCCGAACTGGACCTGCTGGCCAACCTGGCCCATCTCGCCGCCGAGTATCACTATTGCCGTCCCGAGGTGACCGAGGGCGGGGCGCTGGAGATTCGCGGAGGCAGGCATGCGGTCATCGAGCGGCTGCCGCTTGATGACCGCTTCGTGCCCAACGACCTGCACCTCGATCCCGAACGGCGCCAGGTGCTGCTCGTCACCGGCCCCAACATGGGGGGCAAGAGCACCTACCTGCGGCAGACGGCCCTGATCGTCCTGCTGGCCCATATGGGTGGCTTTGTACCCGCCGAGACGGCCCGGGTGCCGCTCATGGACCGTATCTTTACCCGCATCGGCGCCAGCGACAACCTGGCGCGGGGCCGGTCCACCTTCATGGTGGAGATGACCGAGGCGGCGGTGATCCTCAGCCAGGCCACCGCCCGCAGCCTGGTGATCCTCGATGAGATCGGCCGCGGCACCGCCACCTACGACGGGCTCGCGCTGGCCTGGGCCATGGTCGAGTATCTGCACGAGCACAGCCGCTCGCTCACCCTGTTTGCCACCCATTACCACGAGCTCACCGAACTGGGACGGCATCTGGAGCGGGTGGGCAACGCCCAGGTGGCGGTGCGCGAAACGCCGGAAGGCATCGTCTTCCTGCGCAAGGTGATCGAGGGCGAGGCCAGCCGCAGCTACGGCATCGAGGTCGCGCGCCTCGCCGGTCTGCCGCGCCAGGTGATCGAGCGGGCGCGGGAGGTGTTGCGCCACCATGAGCGCGCCGAGGCGCGTACCACCTCGACGCTGGAGGCGGACGCGACCCCGCAGATGCAGTTGACCCTGTTTACTCCGCTCGCCCAACAGTTGGTGGACCGCCTGCGGGCCGCCGACCTCGATCGCTTGTCGCCGCTCGAGGCCCTGAATCTGCTGGCCGCGATGAAAGCCGAAATAGGGAACAGGGAATAGGGAACAGGGACAAGCGTGAACCGTGAACGGTGAACCGTGAACAGTTCTCAACCGTGCACCATCGCTGGAGTAATGGCGGGGACGTCGGCCGATGGGGCGGACGTTGCCTTGGTGCGGGTGGGGCCACGGTGGGAGTGGGAGCTCCGGGGGTTTGCGCATTTCGGGTTTGGGCGGGGGCTGAGGGAGCGGATTCTGAGTGTCGCGGGGGGTGAAGGGAACGCGGAAGCCATCGCCAAGCTGAGTGTGGATTGGGGCCGGAGAGCGGGTGCCGCGGTGCTCGCCGCCTGTCGGCGGCATCACGTGCGCGTGGATGCGGTGGCCTCGCATGGGCAGACGATCTTCCATCAGGGGCGGCGGGCGACGCTGCAGGTCGGCGATGCCGCGACGATAGCCGCCCTGACCGGCTGCGCCGTCATCAGCGATTTTCGGACAGCCGATATTGCCCAAGGCGGGGAGGGTGCGCCGTTGGTGCCGTGGGCGGACTGGCGCCTGTTTGGGGACCGGCGCCAGTGGCGGGTATGTCTCAACCTGGGAGGCATCGCCAACCTCACCTTCCTGCCTCCCGGCCGGACCCCGGAACAGGTCTGGGGTTTTGATACGGGCCCCGGGAACATGGCCTGCGACGCCCTCATGCAGCAAATCAGTGGTGGGCGGCAAGCCTATGACCGCAATGGAGTTATGGCGCGCCGTGGAATGCCGTCTCCGACCTTGCTGCGGGCCTTGTTGCAGCACCGCTACTTCCGCCGGCGCGCGCCCAAGTCGTGCGGCAGGGAACAGTTCGGCGCCGCCTGGGTGGGCGAGTTGCGGGGTAGATGGCCGCGGGTGCAGGTCGACGATTTAATGGCCACGCTGGTGGAACTCACCGCCGAATCCGTGGCCCGCGGACTGCGGCAAGCCCCGCCCTGCACGGTGATCGTGGCGGGCGGAGGCGGGCGCAACCGCGCCCTGATGGACGCCTTGCGCCGCCGCGCGCCCGGGCACAGCTTCGCTCCCTCGGACGACTACGGCGTCCCCGCGCAAGCCCGCGAGGCGATCGCCTTTGCCCTACTGGGCGCCGCCCACCTCCGGCAGGAACCGGCCAACCTCCCCCGGGTGACCGGTGCCCGACGCCGGGTGGTGTTGGGTTCGCTTACCCCTAAACCCTGACCCCCGATCCCTGACCCCTGACCCCTGGTCAGAAGGGCATGCCGGGCAGAGGCGGCAGCACCGGCGTCAACTGCCCCCAGCCTTCCTTCTTCACCTGCGCCATGTCGTTGATCAACTGCTGCGGCAGGGTGGCGTTGAGTTTGGGCAGCGCCCCTTCGGGCTCATTGCCGATCACCCAGGCCACCGCCGCCGCGGTCTTCGACACCTGCTCGATCTCGGTGAAGTCAATCTTGTCGGGCGTGTCGGTGATGCGGTGGTAGTCCACGTGCAATCCGTCGCTGAAGAAGGCGATGGGGATGCCCATCTTGGCGAAGTTGTAATGATCGCTGCGGTAGAAGATGCGCTGGCCGCGCGCCGTGGGCCCCAGGTTGTCGTGGGTGGCATCGGGGGCGGTGACGTCGTAGAAGTGGTTGAGCTGCAGCTTCTGGAAGTTGTTGTTCACCCCTTCCATCGTCTTCTCCAGATCGTTGCTGCTGATGTTGGGGCCGACCACCAGCGCTTCGTGGGGCTTGACCAGGTAATACGACGGCGGGTCCACGTACCCGGGCGTCTTGGTGCGCCCGATCATGTCCATGTTCAGGTCCACCACCACCTTGTGGATGTCAATCGGCGGGAACTCGGCGAAGTACTGCGATCCCCACAGGCCCTTCTCCTCGCCCGCGTTCCACAGGAAGATGATGGTGCGCTTGGGCCGCATCCCCATGGCCGCGCCGGTGGCGTAGGCGTGGGCCACGCCCAGCAGGCCGGTCGAACCCGAACCGTCATCGTCGGCGCCGTTGTTGATGCCGTCGCAGTTGCTCTGGTCGGCGGCGCGGATCAGGCCGCCGTCGGTGACATCGCCGGCCGCCAGTTCGGGCGTCGCCTGTTTGCAGTTGGGGGTGTCGCGCAGGCCGATGTGGTCGAGGTGGGCGCTGAGGATGACGTACTCGTTCTTCAGCACCGGGTCGCTGCCCTCGAGCTTGGCGATCACATCCTCGCCGTGGTCATGGGTGGTGCGCACCGCCACGTTGGCGGAGATGGTCTTGGCCGGGGAGAAGCTGAAGCTGGCCAGCTTTTCGGCCGAGCCGGCGGCATCCATCACCTGGGCGGCGCTCAGCTTCTCATCCTGGAAGAGGGCGTTGAGGGTGTCCATGCCGGCGACGATCTCCGGCACCGCCGGGGCGGGGTCGGAGGGCAGGAACTTGCTGACCGCATAGCTCGGGCCGTTGGCGCCGAAGTTCAGCGCGCCGGCGTCGGGCTGGTCCATCTCGCTCAGTTGGGCGTAGCTGGGGGCGGTGATCACCGCCACCGCGCCGTTCTTCGCCGCGTACTGCTGCGGGGTCATATCGTTCGGCCCCATGGGGTTTTGCGGCGCACTGCCGCGCCCGCTGAAGGAGGCGGTCAGCTCGCGCTGGTAGTCCACCAGCGCCTGCGGGAGCCCCGCCACCACCACCACCTTGCCGCGCACGTCGAGGCCCTGGTAGGGGTTGTCGTTGCCGATCACATAGCCGTTGCCGGCGAACACCAACTGCGCGTTGGAGAACGATCCGCCGATGAGCGGGGCGGCGTTGCGCCCGCGCGCCTGATTGACCATCCAGGCGTGTCCATAGGCAAGGTCGTGGGGGCCGGGGCTGACGCGCGCGCCGCGGCCGAAGAAGCCGCGCCCGCCGCGGTTGGGCGGCTCGGGCACATTGACCGTCAGCTTCATCTCGCTGGGCACGGGGTTGGTGGTCTGCAAATCGATCGGGATGAAGTACGGCTGCAGCGGGCCGTTGGTGCCCGAGGTGCTGCCCCCCGGCTGCAGGCCCCACTCGCTCAGATGGCTGGCCACGTAGAGCGCCGCCAGGTCGTACCCGCGCGAAGGCAG
>DATBPS010000058.1:0-27403 GCA_036561225.1 Terriglobales bacterium | reverse complement strand
CTCTCGCCGCGCGCCGCGTCCGCCGCCTCGAACTCGACTACACCGCCGAGTAAGGGATGCTGCGCCTCCGCCAGGGCTGGGTGGTGTTTCAACTCGAACTCGGCAAGACCCTCTTCAACCGCCGCAGTCTGTGGATCTACGTCCTGGCGCTGCTCCCTCTGGTGCCCTTCACCGGCATGGCCGTCAACACCCTGCAGATGCGCCACCAGCATGACCGCTGGCTGGCCACCCAGGCGGCGCGCCACGCCGCGCCGCTGACCCCGGCGGATCTGGCCGCCGTCCACCCCGGCTGGACGGAAACCGAAGTCCGCACCCGCCTGGGGGAGCCCGCCGACAGCAGCGATTTCACCTTCCGCAATCCCGGCCCCGATCAGACGGAGATCGAAACCCCCGGCCGCAACCTCTACTACGCCACCCTCGACACCGCCTACGATGTGATCCTCAAGTCCGGCGCGGTGCGCAACGTCCGCCGCATCGAGACCCCCGGCGAAGGCGACGTGCGTTCGGATTTCGCCCTCGTCTTCCAGTTCTTCATGCTCCGCGGCGCCATCTTCTTCGGCGCCCTGGGCGTGTTCATGAACCTCTTCCGCGGCGAACTTCTGGATCAGAGCCTGCACTTCTACTTCCTCGCCCCCATCCGCCGCGAGGTGGTGTTGGCGGGCAAGTTCGCCGCCGGCATGGTGACCGCCGGAACCATCTTCTGCGCCAGCATCGCCGCCCAAATGGCGCTCCTCGCCTGGCAGATGCCCGCGCCCGCCCGCGATCAGTTCCTCGCCGTGCAGCACGGCTGGCACCAGATCGCCATCTACTTCGGCGTCACCCTGCTCGCCTGCCTCGCTTACGGCGCTTTCTTCTGCGCCGCCGGCCTGTTCACCAAAAACCCCATTCTCCCCGCCGCCCTCCTGCTCTTCTGGGAAGGCATGAACCCCTTCCTCCCCGCCCTGCTGAAAAAATTCAGCATCATCTACTACCTGGGCGCCCTGCTCCCGCTGCGCATCAATCTGCCCCCCCACACCCCCGCCCTGTTTCAACTCCTCGTCTCCGACCCCGACGCCCTCGCTCCCGCCTGGGCCCTTCTCGGCCTCCTCTGCGCCGCCGCCCTCCTCCTTGCCCTGGCCGCCCGCCGCGCCCGCCGCCTCGAACTCGATTACACAGCGGAGTAGGTGTCAGTGGCCAGTTGCCAGTGGCCAGTTGCCAGTGGCTTTCTGCCTGCCTGATAGTCTGGGGCGGCCTGCGCTAGGAGACGAGCGCCCAGAGGTAGAGAACAATGCCGGCGCCCACCAGCGGGCAGCCGATCAGCAGGAAGGCCAGAAAGGCCAAGGGATGAATCCACGCCAGGGAGACCATTTGCACCGCCAGCCCCAGGCAGATCAGCAGGCCCGCAAGGCGGATGCGCTTCTCCACGCGCGTATGCGGAACGGCGGCAGTGGTGGCCATGTCAGTGTCCCTTCCAGAACGTCGCGTGCGGCAGGTCGCCGACATCGTGCACGATGTCATGGCACCCCGACGAGAGACACGAGACCCGATTGCTGGTGATCTTGTCCATCAGCCCCGGCTGGCGATGATGGGCCTTGGCTTCGAGGAAGGGCCGCGCATCGGCGTGGCAATGCAGGCATTCGCGGTTGTTGTAGGGGGTGTAGAGGCGAATCTGCTCCGGCTTGGGAATGGTTCCCAGGTACTCGACGTACAGGTGCCGCAGCCCGCGGAATTTCGAGTGCACCGTCCCGAACAGCGTGTAGTCGGTGTGGCAGGTATAGCAGGCGGCGTCGCGCGGCACCAGCCGGTTCTGAAAATGCACCGCCGGTATATAGCTGGGGTCGTCCACGTACAGGCTGCGACCAAAGTCGTTCATGACGTGGCAGGAGAGGCAGAATTGGGTGGATTCCGAATTTTCCATCTGCTGCTGGAAGCCGCTATAGGCCGCCGCCAGCGGCAGCAGGAAGATGGCCAAAAAGGCCAGGACCTTGCCGCCGCGCGCCCGCGTCAGCTCGGTGCGCAGCGCGACCAGCAGCGCCAGCGCAATCGCCAGCACCCCCAGCGCCACCGCGATCCAGATCCCCGGCGACATGGCCCCTGCTAGTGTTTCCCCAGCTCGCGCACGTAGGCGACCATGGCCTGGATCTCCTGCTTGCTGAGCTGGTCTGCGTAGCCGTCCATGTCGGGCGGCTTGCCCTGGGTGATCACCTTGGTCAGCTCCGCATCCGTGAGCTTCTGCACCTCGGTGGAGGTCAGGTCTTTCACCTTCAACTTGCGTCCCTTGGCGGTTTGTCCGTGTCCATCGGCGCCGTGACACACGGCGCAGTTCTTACGGAACAGCGCTCCGGCGTCCTGAGGTGGCGTCGCCCAGGTAAGAACGGCCAGTCCGGCCGCCGCCAATGTCAGTTTCCCTATGTGCATCGTTTCCTCCTCGTGCTTAGAAGCTGCGTGTCCAGGTCAGCGTCAGCATGTTGGCGCTGAAGTTGTTGCCGGTGAGCACACGTTCAATGTAATACGTTCGCTGCAAATTGGCCGCCAGCCGTCCGGCGGGGCCGGCGTCGGCGAAGACGGTGCCGGTGATCAGCGGCCAGGTCAGCGGCCCGTCGCTGGGCGGCTCGCTGCTGATTTGATTGGTGCCGGTGGTGCGGTCATAGTTGCCGCTCAGCCGCACCCCGAAGTGGGCGAATGGCCCGGCTTCCAGCCCGCCCTGCACCACGCGGTTCACCGCCTGATCGCGCAGAAAATCGTTGAGCGGTCCGGTGCCGCGGGCGTACAGCACCTGCCCGGCGGCAAATTCGCTGTCGTAAGTGAAGCCGCCGAAGAACGCCAGGTGCGGTTCCAGCGTGTAGGTGAGCGTGGTGGTGTTCATCCGCACCCGGCTGACGAAGCCGGTCAGCTGCAGCTTGGCGATATCGGCGCTGAAGTCGTTGGCGAGCGAGAAGCCGGCGCCCAAATCGCCCCGCGCCTGCACATGTCCGCCCACCCGCGTGTGCGGTGAAATGGCGGTATAGGAGGCGCCGGTATCGTAGCTGTGCAGGTCGCCGCGCAGCGAAAACCTCTGGCTGGGCGTGTAGCCAACGCTGATCTCGGGCGCCGCCGTGCGCGCGATCAGGCTGGTGGGCGCTTGCAACACCCCATCCTCGAACTCGCGGATGTCGGAACGCATCAGGTGCAACCCCGGCCGCACCACCAGGCTGCTCCAGGGCGTGAACGCCATGGCCACATCCGCCGACTGGAACTCATTCTTCCAGTCCAGTTGATCGCTTCCCGCCGCCGCCGTAACGCCGTTGAGCAGGCTGCGGAACTGCCCCGCGCCGTGGCTGGCGAAGCTCTGCAAACGGTAGTTGAAGTCCACCCCCCACCACGGCCGCACCTGGTAGCTCAGCCCCTGGTCCACAATGTGCTGCGGCTCGCTCACCTGCGTCTCGCCGCTGTCGGAGGCGGCATAGGGCACAAACGTATTGGCCGCGCTCCCCGGCGCGGTGCCGTTGAAGGCCTCCACCAGCCGCGCCGGCCCGGCGTAGCGGTAGAACAGATAATCCCCGCGGTACTCCAGCTCCGGCGTCAGCTCGGTGGTGTAGCTGAACTCGCTCAGCGGACTCTGCAGCCGCCGGCTCTCGCTGCTGGCGAAGCTCAGCAGCGGCGCTTTCGAGTTGGTGCCCTGCGCCGTGTTGATGCTGAACGCGGGCGAGGTGAGATTGTTGCCCCCCAGCGTCTGATTCAGGGTCTGATATCCGGCGAGGTAGTGCAGCGTGGTCCGGCCCAGCGTGTAGTCAAATCCGGCCGCCACGCGGTTGGCATCCTCCTGCAGCGGCTCGAAGAGCAGGTAGGGATAGCCGCGCGCGAACGTCCCCCAATAGCCGGGGCTGTTGAAGAAGTCCGGCGACTGCGGCGCAAACTCATCGCCATCCCGTCCGGCATGGGAGAACTCGACCCGCAGCCGCAGGCCGCCGGTGGCATAGAGGGTCAGATCGGCGCTGCCCAGCTTGCGCACGGTGGCGAAGTTGTGGTTCGAGGTGAGCCCCGCCGTCGCCCCCGGCAGGACGAAGGCGTCGTTGCGATCGAAGTAGAAGTAGGTCTGCCGCCAGGTGGCGCGGAAGTCATAGACGCCCTGCTTGCGCACCGTGAACTGCGCCGTGGGAAACGGATCCCCGCCCCAGCCGTTGGCGTTGAACGAGAAGCTGTCGGCAAACAGATGGCTGCCCGCCGGTGCGGTGCCGGAGAACTGCAGCTCCTCCATGCGCGGACCGCCGCGCAGGTCGTAGAACTCCAGGAACCCCGGCCGGTAGCCGCGCACATCGCTGAAGCGCAGGCTTACTCCCGCGGTCCCCTGCACCTGGAAGCCCCCCCAGGTCAGCCCCGATGCCGGGGTCTGCGCGACCGCCGCGGCGGCCAGGCCCAAAAGCAAAATGGCAAGACGAGCACGCATGGGGTGGCCTCAATGCAGGAAGTTGGGATCGAAGTTCGAGCCATGCACCATCACATGGCAGCGAATGCACGTGCCGCTGGTCTGGAAGCCCAGCCGGCTGTGCGGCACCTGCGCCTGATCATGGAAGCCGGTATGGCACTCCAGGCACAGGGTGCGGGTGTCGCGCCGCACCAGCAGCATGGCGTTGACGCTGCCGTGCGGCGTGTGGCAGGCCAGGCAGCCACCCACCTTCACCGCCGCATGTTCATAAACAAAGGGTCCGCGCTTCTCGACGTGGCAACTGGTGCAGGTGTTGCTCACCGTACGCACCAGGCTGGCCTGATTGGTGCTGCCGTGGGGATTGTGGCAGTCGGTGCACTTCACCGCGCCTTCCGGCACCCGGTGATGCACCGGCAGCGCGAACTGCGCTTGCACGTTGCTGTGGCAGCTGTAGCAGAGCGCCGGCTGCGGCGCGCGCAACTGGCTGTTCTGCAGCCAGCGCGTCTCCTCGGGCAGCGCCGGCACGCCATAGACGGTGGCTTGAGCCGAAAGTTGCGCCCTCGGCCCCGGCTGCCTTGCCGCCGTCACCAGGTGGGCGGAGTGGCACTGCTGGCAACTCACCCCGTGGCCCAGGTGGGTGGAGTGGGCGAAGAAATCCTGCTTCTGGCTGCTGATGTGGCAATTCAGGCAGGCGGCGGCATTCTCCTGGACGCTGCCGCGAAAGGCGAAGATCAGGTGCTGCTGCAGCGCCGCCGCCGTCTTGGCGTCGTCACCGGCCGCATTCTGCATGGCGCTGACGTGCGCCGCGCCCGGCCCATGGCAAGCTTCACAGCCGCTGACCTTGCCCGCTCCCGCCGCCGCGCCCGCACCGGCGTGCGCCGTCTTGGTGAACTCGCGGTACTCGCTCAGGTGGCAGGTGCGGCAGGCGGCCGTGCCCGCATATTGTTTGGCGGGTACCGCCAGCCTGGCGCGCCAAGCCACCGAAGGCCCCGCCTGCGCCGCCGGCATGGTCTGCCCCCACAGGGGCGGCGCCGCCGTCGCCGCCAGCAGCGCCGCCCCCATCAGCCACTTCCGCCGTAAATGCAGGTTCATACCACTCCGCACTCACTTGTATCATCTCATTAATGTACTTCGTGTGACCTAAGTCACACCACAAAAAAAGCGGCGGCGCCCCTCGGCGCCGCCGCCCTCTTCCCTGTTCCCTCTTCCCTGGCTTAATGCACCATGTCGCGCGCCGGCTCGTGCGTGCTGCCGGCGATGAACTGGTCCACATCCTGGGCCAGCGCTTTGCGCGCCACGTCATCCTGATAAATCATGTGCCCCACGCCATAGTGGGTCACGGTGATGTTCTTCTGGATGGCGGGCGGCAGGAACAGGTGCTGCATGCTGTACTCCGCCTCGAAGAACGGGCAGGCGAAGTCGTAGTAGCCGGTGGCCAGCAGCACGTGCATGTAGGGGTTCTTGGCGAAGGCGCTCTCGAACAGCTGGCTCATGTTGTCGCTGACGTCAAACTGCCAGCCGTCAATCCCGCCGCCGTAGACGTCGTCGGTCTTGTACCCCAGCTCATCGCGCACGTACTGGGTGAACATCTGGGTATAGACGGGCCGCTGCACCCAACTGGGGTCAAAGTCGTTGCGCTGCTGCCCGGGAACGCGGTTGAACCCGGTCATGCGCCCGTCCAGACGTCCGACGGATTCCTTCTCGCCGCGCAACAGCTCGGCGTCGAAGAGCGACGAGCTGATCCGCAGGTTGTAGTCATCAATCAGCTTGCTGGGCAGTCCGGTAAAGCGGGCGTAGTCGGCGATGGCCTTCTGCCGTTCCGCTCCCTGCAGGTGGTCGCCCTTGTACAGGTCCAGCAGGTAATCGGTGGTGGCCCATTGCTCGGAGGCCTTCACCGCCTGCTCCAGCGTCATCTTCTGCAGGTCCGCCGGCAGCTTCTTGTGGAACCACGCCGTCGCCGTGTAGGTCGGCAGGAACAACACGTTGGGCAGATCGTTATCCGGCGATTCGTCCAGCGTGTGCATGTCAATCACGCTCGACAGCAGGATGACGCCGTTGACGGCGATCCCCTTCTGCGCCAGGTAGCCGGAGAGGCCCGCCGAGCGGAACGTCCCGTAACTCTCCCCCGCCAGATACAGCGGCGACATGTAGCGGTTGTAGCGGGTGAGGTACATGCGCACGAACTCGCTCAGCGACTGCAGGTCGCCGCTCACCCCCGAGGTGGTCTTCAGCGCCTCGGCGCTCACCGCGCGGCTGTAGCCGGTGCCGTCGGGATCAATGAACACCATGTCGGTGAACGGCAGCCAGCTCTCCTGGTTGTCCACCAGCCGGTAGGGAGGCGGCGGCAGCGTGCCGTCGGCATTGAGCACGATGCGCCGCGGCCCGAAGCCGCCCATGTGCACCCAGATGGCCGGCTCGCCCGGTCCGCCGTTATAGATGAACGACAGCGGCCGCGAGCCCGGCTCGGCCCCATCCAGCGTATAGGCGACGAAGAAGATATGCGCCTCGGTGTCCCCCTTGGCATCGGCCACCGGCATCCGCCCCGTGGTGGCGGTATAGGCATAGGTCTTGCCGTTGATCTGAATCTGATGGTGGGTGACGATGGGCGCCGGATCGGTCTTGCTGATGTCGAAGGGATGTCCTTGCGGCCCGAATCCGCCGCGGCCGCGCCCCTGCGCCGCCAGCGGCAATGCCGCCAGGAGTAAAATGGGCAGCAGCGCCGCTGCGCCGCGCCAGGATCGCGTTGTCATGAATCTGCTCCTCGCCTCGAAATTGTTCCTGCGCGCGCATTATGGCATCCCACCGCGCTCCCATGCCAGCTAATTCAGTGATCATCGGCGGTGGCATCGCCGGTCTCAGCGCCGCCTGGGAACTGCATCGCGCCGGTCGCCCCTTCCTGCTCCTGGAAGCCGCCGCCCAGTGTGGCGGCGCCATCGCCTCGCGCCCGCGCGACGGATTCCTCCCCGAGGCAGGCCCCGAATCCTTCCTCGCCGCCAAACCCGCCGCTGCCGAACTCTGCCGCGAACTAGGCCTGGGCGACGATCTGATTCCGCCCCTCCCCAACCCCGCCGGCGCCCAGGTGTGGCTCGAAGGCCGTTACGTTCCGCTCCCCGCCGGTTGGCGTCTGCTGCATCCCAGCCAACTGCCGCCGCTCCTCGACGCGCCCCTCTTCACCCCCGCCACCCGCACCGCCTTCGCCGACCACTGGAACGACAACACAGCGCCCCCCGCCGACACCGAGTCCGTCGCCGACTACCTGCGCCGCCGCTGGGGCAGGGAAGCAGGCCAGGAGATCGCCGATCGCGTGGTCGGCCCGCTGCTGGCCGGCGTCTATGGCGGCGACATCGAGCAGCTCAGCGCCGCCGCCGCCGCACCCCACACAGCAACTCCGGAAGGCCGTGAGCCCGTGCGGGCGCCCAATGCCCCCATGTTCCTCACTCTGCGAACCGGCATGAGCAGCCTGATCGAAGCTCTGCTTCGACAGCTCCCCGCCGCTGCCATCCGCACCGCACAGCCGGTCACGGCCGTGGAAGCATCCGACGGCGGCTATCGCGTCCGCCTCGGCTCCGGCGAGTCGCTCACCGCCGCTACGGTCATCGTCGCCGCCCCCGCTTTTCGCGCCGCCGAAATCCTGCAGCCGCTCGACCCCGCGCTGGCCGCCGAGCTCGCTGCCATCCCCTACGCCTCCTCGCTCAACCTCAACTGCGCTTTCCGCGTCGCGCCCGCCGTTCCCGCCGGCCACGGCTTCCTCGCCGTCGGCGCGGCACCGCTGCTGGCCTGCACCTTCGCCCATCAGAAGTTCGCCGGCCGCGCCCCCGCCGGGGCTGCGCTCCTACGCTTGTTCTACAGTGACGCCACCTGCACCTGGCCCGACGCCCAGATCCTTGACCAGGCACGCAGCGACCTCGCCGCCTGCTGCGGCATCACCGTGGCCCCCGACTGGTGCGATCTCCAGCGCTGCCCCCGCGCCTTGCCGCAATACACTGTCGGACACGCCCGCCGTCAGGCAGCCATCGCTCTCGCCCTCACCCGCCACCCCGGAGTGCATCTCGCCGGCAACGCCTATCACGGCGTGGGCCTGCCCGACTGCATCGCCAGTGGCCGTGCCGCCGCCCGTACTCCGCGATGAGCGGGCCGCTGCTGCAAATCGTCTCCGCTTCCAACGCGCCATTCGCCGCGGAAATAGCCAGTGCCCTCGGCGGCACGGTCCTTCCGCTGACGCCCACGCCCGATCAGAGCGCAGCCTCCACGCTCCGTCGCACCCTCGACGAAGTCCAACCCGGCGTCGTCCTGGTCCACGACCTGGGCCGCGTGAACCCATCGCTTCTTTTCGCGGTCCGCGAACGCGGCATCCCCTACGCCGTCTTCCTGCATGACTTCACCCCGCTGTGCCCCACCCAGCGCCTCTGGCACCGCCGCGAGGAACCTTGCAGCGGTCCCGGACGCACCGGCTGGAAGTGCGCCTGGTGCGTCAGTGGAACCAGAGGACGCGCCGCCGAGCTGCCGCTCCGCACCCTCCTCTATCGCCATCGCCCCCGCGACTGGCGCACCGCCCTGGTGCGCGCCGATGCCCTGATCGCCGCTTCCCGCTTCGCCCGCGATTTCTGGGTCGAACAGGGCGCGCCCCCCGAACGCATCGCCGTCGTCACGCCCTGGCTTGACGCGTCCGGAATTGCCTCGTCCACCACGCCCCCCGGTCGTCGCCTGGTCTACTCCGGTGGTGACGATCTGGCCAACGGCGCCGAACTCCTCGCCTCCGCCCTCGACCTGATGCGCACCCCGGTGCAGATCGAAGTCACCCTCTCCCTCGACGCCGCCGCGCAGGACCGCTTCCGCTCCCGGCTGGCGGCACACCACACCTGCGTCTTTCACGGCTCACTCCCACCCGGGGATCTCCTCCGTCTGCTCGCCGGCGCCGGCGCGGCGGTCGAACCCACCCGCTGGCAACAACCCTTCAGCCGCCTGGTGGCCGCCGCCCAGGCGATCCCGGTCCCGGTGGCCGCCACCGCCGTCGGCGGCGCCGCCGAGCAGATCATCCACGGCGTCAACGGCTACCTCGCCGACGCCGATGACCCGCAGTCACTCGCCGAGGCCATCGCCGCCGCCCTCGATCCCGAACCTTCCGCCGCCTGGGCCGGACCCCTCATCGCCGCGCACGCCGCCACCGCCGCCACCGCCAGTCTGGCGATACTGCGGCAGCTCCTCGATCGTCTCGCGGCCGGCCTCACCGATCCCGATCCCGCCCTCGCCGTCGAGCACGGCCCCTGGCTGGCGCGCCAGCCGCCTGCGGCCGCTGACGGTGCCGCGTTGCTAACCGCCGCCTTGCGCCACCCCGAAGAAGCCACCCCCGCCTATGCTGCCCGCGCTCTGGCCACCAGCCGCCAGTGGCAGCTCGACCTGAACCGTGCTCTGGCCTTTTTCCGCGCCTCCGGATGCACCCGGGTTTCGCTTCTGGGCGATGCCGAAGACGCTGGAGACCCCGAAAGCATCACCACGGCCCTTTCCGCCTGGGGGCTGGGCCCGGTCGCCGTGGAAGCTTTGCCCGACGGCCTGTGGCACCTGGGCGAGGCCTCCCCCAGTGAAATTCGCCTGCTGCCACATCGCTTTCCCCAAGCTCGTGCTGTAGTGTCAGGATGGGGTCCTGAGCTCCAAACTTCGCTCCTGTAAAGGGAAGAATTTTGTATCCAATGCTGTAACTTCGCCCGCCGCCACCCGTTGTCAGAGGTAAGCGCCTCCGGCTACGGCCCGGCGTGAGAGGGAACAGGCATGGAACGCAGCGAATACCGGGATTTCTTTTCAACCTTGGCCAATCACTCTCGCATGGCGATCGTGCAGCTTCTGCGCCGCCACAGCGCCACCGTCACCCAGATTGCTGAATCCCTGGAGTACGAGCAGAGCCGGGTTTCGCACTCCCTCGCGCGGCTGCAGCGCGCCGGCATTGTCGTCTGCCGATGGGAGCAGAAGCGCAAAATGTTCCACTTGGTGGAAGGCGTCGCGCCCCTGCTGCAGGAAATCGAGTCCTACCTGGAGCGCCGCCCCAAGCCCGGCCATGCCCCCGCCCGCGAGGCAGCCGAGCGCGCCTGGCCCGTCGCCGCCTACGCCGCCCAGGCTAAATAAGCGCTGGCTGCGTCCACCCGCGGTGGCGAGTGGCGCTTAGGCAGCCTTGGCGAACAGCGGCTGGGCGACATCGGTAAGCAGCTCGTCGGCTTCCCGCTCGTCCGCCTCGGTGTCGGCCAGCAGCCGCGCCACCTGCATCTCGCCGATGCGGTCGGCCAGCGTGCGCAGCGACCCGTAGCTGGAGATCTCGTAGTGTTCGATCTTCTGCGCGGCGATGATCAGGGCCAGGTCGGCGGTCGCCGCATCACGGTCCTTGCCCTCATCCATCGTCTCCTCGCCCTCTTCAATCAGACCTTCCATCCCTTTGCAGGTCTGCGCCTTGGCCTTGACGTTGAGCTGCTCGAACCCCTGGCGCAGCCGTTCCACGTGGCCGCGGGTCTTCTCCAGATGATCATCGAAGGCCTGCCGCAACTGGGGCGCGTGCGCGGCTTTGGCCATCTTGGGAAGCGCTTTGATGAGCTGGTTCTCGGCGTGGAGGAGATCTTCCATCTCGTCCACCAGCAGGGCTTTCAACTCGGGCAGGTTCTCATGCGGCATGGTGCTCTCCTTGGGGCGGTGCAATAGCCTCTGCGATGCCCCCACCCCCGCCCCCGTTGCCGCCAAGCTTTCCGAACCCGCGCGCGAAATACGGTACACTTATTGGACGTGCCGCAGTGGCGGAACTGGCAGACGCGCGTGGTTCAGGTCCACGTTCTCGCAAGGGAGTGGGGGTTCGAGTCCCTTCTGCGGCACCATCCATCAAGGCTTGGCCCGGGGTAGTTCCAGCGTGAACCGTGTCCGCTCACCCGCCCGGCTGACCACCCGCAGACTTCCCCCATGGGCGGCGGCGATTTGCGCGGCGGCGAACAGTCCCAATCCCATGCCGTTGGGCTTGGTGGTGAAGTAGGGCTGGAAAAGCCGTTCCTGCTGTTCCGGCGCAATCCCCGGACCGTTGTCTTCCACCCACACCCGCACTTGTTCGCCGTCCGCCTCGGTGTGCAGGACAATCCGTCCCGGCTGCGCGCCGATGGCTTCGATGGCGTTGAACAGCAGGTTCACCACCACCCTCTGCAGGTCATTCAGGTTTCCCTGCACCGCCGGCACCGGCGCCAGCTCTTCCACCATCTCGATCCCCGGGCGGCTGCGCCATAGCGGCCGCGTCAGTTGCAGCGCGGCGCGGCCCACCTCGGCCAGATCCACCGCCATCGACTTGCCCACTCCCCCGGCGACATAGTCCCGCAGCCGGCGCACGATCTGCCCCCCCTCCACCGCCGCCCGGTCGATCATGTCGCGGTAGCGGCGGCGCTCGGCCGCGGGCGCATTCTCATGCATTTCCAGCACCGCCAGGCTGCGCCGGATGATGTCCAGGGAGTGATTGAAATCGTGGCTCAGCCCGGAGAACATCTGCCCCGCCTCCGCCTGCCGCGCGCTGTCCAGCAGCCGCATCTGCAGCGTCTTAATCGCCGTCAGGTCGGTAATGATCGACACGGTCCCGCCCACTTTCTTGCCGCGGTCGCACCACGGGATGGTGTGGATCATCACATCGATGCGCCGCTGCTGGGTGACATCCAGAATCACCCCCGCCTCGTGCAGCGCCTTCCCCTGGGCGCAAACCTCGGCCAGCGTATCCGGTCCGGTCTCGCCGGGCGGACGTTCGAAGTGAAACCGCCGCCGCAGGCTCTCGGCCGTCTCCCCCACTACCGTCTCCCCCGGCCGGTTGAGCAGCGTATGCGCGGCCCGGTTCATGGACCGCACCCGCAGGTCGGTACCGAACACCAGCACGGCGTCGCTGACGTTTTCCCCCACCGCCGCCAACTGCTGCTCCACGCTCACCGCCCGCAGTCCGCTCTGCCGCCGCTGCTCCATCAACACCACCACGAACAGCCCCACCAGCAGCAGGATGATCTCCTCTTCCCAACTCTGGTACATGGCGTAGGGCCCGAGCTGCACATGGTTGGGCAGAAACATGATGCGGTAGCCGGCGCTCCCCGCCACGCTCAGCAACACCGCCGTCACCCCACCCCATCCCCCAAACAGCGCATCCACAATGACGATCCCGGGCAGGTAGATCAGCAGTGTAATGGCGCGATCCGGCGTCACCAGAATGAGCACACCGGTGGCCGCCAGCGAGATCCCCACCGCTGCCAGCACCATGCCGACAATCCGCCATCCCCGCACCTGGGCCTCAAGGCTTCAGATGCCAGCTCGCGCCCTACGGGAAAAAATCAGATTGGTTATGCAGGCAGAGAGCGTGCAGCCACGTTCTCAGCCTGATCGTGCGCGTGATAGGAGCTGCGCACCAGTGGCCCGGCTTCCACATGCCCGAAGCCCATCCCCAGCGCCTGCTCGCGCAACCCGGCAAACTCCGCCGGGGTATACAGCTTCTTCACCGGCAGGTGGTTGCGGGAGGGCCGCAGGTACTGGCCCAGGGTCAGGATGTCGCACCCCGTAGTGGCCAACTGCCCCAGCGCCTCCAGCAGTTGTCCCTCGCTCTCCCCCAGGCCCAGCATCAGCCCGGTCTTGCTCAGCATCCCCGGCGCCAGCTCCTTGACCCGCCGCAGCAGCTCCAGCGAGCGCGCGAATTTGGCCCCCGGCCGCACAAACCGGTACAGCGCCGGCACGGTTTCGGTGTTGTGGTTGAGCACGTCCGGCCGGGCCGCGAGTACGATCTCGAGCGCCGCCTGGCTGCCGCGAAAATCCGGGATCAACACCTCCACCTTGCACTCCGGCACCCGCTCGCGCACGGCGGCGATGGTGGCGGCGAAGATGCGCGCTCCCCCCAGGTTGTCGTCGTCGCGGTTGACCGAGGTAATGACGGCATGGCGCAGCCCCAGCCGCGCCACCGCCTCCCCCACCCGCCGCGGCTCGTCGCCGTCGATCGCCCCCGGACGCCCCTTGGGCACGGCGCAAAACCCGCACCGCCGCGTGCACACATTGCCCAGGATCATGAACGTCGCCGTGCCGTGGTTCCAGCACTCGCCGATGTTGGGACAGCGCGCCGACTCGCACACCGTGTGCAGGTCGAGCTGGCGGGCGAGACCCAGCAGGCGGTGGTAGTTCTCGCCACCCGGAGCCCGCACCCGCAGCCACTCCGGTCGCGGTCCGCGCGGCGCGCCCACCGTCTCGATCTGCACCAGCATGTCCGCCCCGCTCATCCTGCTTTCAATTATACTGAGGCGCAGAGGTAGTGCGGTGAGCGATCGCGCCTGCAAGGAACGCGTCCGTTGGCTGGCCAGCCAGGTGGGGCTGGAGGTATTCTTCATTGCGCCCGGCGAGCTCGAACCCGGCCCCCTGCTGGGGGCGGTGTTCACCCTCGAGGACTTCGACTCCGACCTCGAGCGCTTCGACCCCTCCACCGTCACCGACGACCAGATCCGCGCCGGCATTGAGCGCGCCCGTCTGGCGCTGGCCGAACGCTGCGGCTGCGAGATTGTGCACGACGGCGCCGGCGTGTTCCGCTGCTTGCGTCACGGGGTGGAGTGCGACACCGGAGAGGAAGTGGATCCGGTGATCCGCCAGACGCTGCGCTGGACGGCCGCCTGTCCGGTCGGCGGCGTCAGCCAGGCTTTCCATCTGCTCGGCCATCCGCCGCCGGAAAAATGAGGGAGAAAACCATGTCCCGAACCCGCCTCGCCGCTCCTGTCCTCGCCCTGGCGCTGCTCGCCGGCGTGGCCGCGCCCCGCGCCCATGCCCAGAAGGCTTTGCAGCGTCTGCAGCGCTCGGCCGCCGTCTTCCACGAGATCATGGCCGCCCCCGACGGCGGCATCCCCGACCTGGTGCTGCAACACGCCCAGTGCGTGATGATCGTCCCCGGATACAAGCGCGCCGGCCTGGGTTTCGGCGGCGAGATGGGCCGTGGCGTGGTCACCTGCCGCGTGCCCGCCGCCCAGGGCGCCGCCGCCGGCTGGTCGGCCCCCCTGTTCGTCTCCCTCGGTGGCGCCAGCTTCGGCCTGCAGATCGGCGCCCAGGAAAGCGACGTGGTGATGCTCATCATGAACCGCGACGGCGAAGACTCGCTGCTCAAGGACAAGGTCTCCCTCGGCGGCGACATGGCCGCCACCGCCGGCCCCGTCGGCCGCACCGCCAACGCCCAGACCGACCTCCGCCTCAACGCCAAAATGCTCGCCTATTCCCGCAGCAAGGGCCTCTTCGGCGGCCTGACCATCAAGGGCGGCGTCATCAAGCTGGACCACGACAGCAACCAGTGGCTCTACCACAACGCCACCGCCGAGCAGATCCTCAACGGCAAAGTGGCCCGCCCGGAAGCCGCCGCCAGCCTGCTGGGCGAACTCAACCGCCGAAGCAATTAGACCTTCAAACCAGCTCGACCGCCACGCTGGCTCGCGCCACGCTCGCCAGCCCAACGCTGGTCGCGCTCCTCGCGAATGACGCCCGCCAGGTCCACACTTGGCGCCACAGGAGGCCGGTTGCGCACTTGCTCCAGCCATTCTTCCATGGTCGGTGTGGTCGGACTGCGGCGCAGTTCTCGCAGCAGGTACTCCGATAGCGAGCGACTCTGCAAGGCGGCTCTGCGGCGCCACTCCCGGTGCACTTCGTCCGGAACATTCCGAATTTGCACCGTCTTCGACATGCATCCAGCATTTATGAGATGCAACTTGCATGTCAACACGTAGGAGCCGAACATATACGTATGGTGCCCAGGAAGAAGACCGCCGATCAGGAGCTGATCGAGGAGGCTCGGCGACTCTCCGCGGCCGGCACGGAGGCGGAGCGTCACAAATTCGTCCTCGCACTGGAGGAGATGGCTCGCCTCGGGCCCTTCGACGCTAATCGCATCTGAGCAGCTTTGTACAGCTCTTGCCCCCAACCACATTGACTGGCGCGGAGCCGGGGCGGTCGGTGCTGGGCAGGCTGGTGGCGAGCGCAAGCCTGGACCTGATGGCTGAGAAGCGGGGACCTGGCTGGAGGAGGCTGCCGTTTTGCAGCCGGGGTAACGGGTACTACAGGACTTTGGACCTGCGCACGCGACGAGGCCCGAGGAATCGGCCAAGGCGCGATTCAAGGATATCCGGCTTCTTGATCTGACACTGCCAAATAGTCAGGGCGCGCCAGCCAAGGGCGTGGAGCTTCCTTTTCACTCTCTTGTCTCGCTCGCGGTTCGCTTCGATTTTGTTGAGCCAGAAGCTGCGGTTTGAGGCCGGCATCTTTCCCCGGGCGCACCTATGGCCATGCCAGAAGCAGCCGTGGACGAAGACGGCACGGCGGCGGCCCGAGAACACCAGGTCAGGTGTCCCGGGTAATTGGGCGCAGTGCAGCCGATATCGGTAGCCGAGGGACCAGAGAAGCTTGCGGACTGCGATCTCGGGCTCCGTATTCCTGTTCCGGACCGCCGCCATGTTGGCGCTCCTCTGGGCCTTGGTAATGCGCTCCATCACCGTCTGTGCTTTTGACTGCGGTGCTCTTCGTCGTGGTGGACGTTACAGAGAGTGATTAAATTCTCAGGCGTGTTTTCCCCCTTGGCCGCGTGGTGTTTAACGTGATGGAGCTCGAGCATTTTGCGCGGATCATCCGGAGTCAGGTCGGAGCGGCTCCAGCCGCAAATGACGCACCGATATTTGTCCCGCCGGAGGACTTCAACCCGCACGGGGTCCGGGATTTTCCGATCGTGCTCGTGCGCCTGTCTGTCCAGCTCGAGCATGTAAACGCCAATGGGCAGGTCGGTCCTTCCGCTGCTTCTGGTCACAATGGGCCACCCGAATTCGGTCCTGAGCTCGCGCACGCGCCGCGGCCAGGCGCTCGTGTCGCCGGCAAGATACCTGAGCTCCTCGCCAGTTACCTGCTCGCCAACATTCCGACGGAAGTATTCAATAAATTTCTCCCTGACTCCGTGCTTACTGCGCCTAATTTCGTTCAAAACGTTCCAGCGGTAGGCCGCGTTGCGGTCCTGTTCCTCACGCATGAGAACGTACTGGTCCGGTTTGATTCGGGAAGGGTGGAGACCAAGCACAGTCTCCAGTTCCGCGAGCTCCGGCACGCTCCCTGCATCCTGCGCTTCGTCTGCAATGTCGTGGAAGGTCACGCCGGAGTAAATTGCCCAGCCGTACTGGACACGAAGCTCACGCAGCCTCCTCGCCCACTCCGCGATGCCGGATACGACCATGAGTTCGTCGCCATCTACGACGACTTTTGGATAGCGCTGCAGATACGCAATGATGCGATCCCGTGCGGAGGCAGCCTCTACTTTGGGAATCAGGGAACTGCCGAGATCACGCAGCTTGTGGAAAGCGGGAACGAGGGCAATTACCTTGGCGCGGAGGTCGGCCCCCTTGAGATCGCTGCCGAAATGGGTCAAGAGGTCAACTAGCGACCTCCGAATCCGTTCCGGTCGGCTCTCAGGGCGCGATCGACGCAATATTTTCCTCCATCGCGGACCTCGCGGGCGTGCTTTCTGCCCACTCCTCCTGGGCTAAATCTCCGTCGCGCCGCTGAGCCCACAGGAATTCGACCAGTTGTCCGCCAATAAACTTCGTGTACGCGGGCGGAATTGCCTCGTTCAACTCGTTCTTGGTCATCCAACTGATTCCCATGGCGTCGCGAGCCGCGGCAACGCTGCAGTTGCCGCCTCCGTTGACGGAAACGAAATCGCGCATTTCGTTCGTCTTGCCGTACTGACCCTTGCGCTTGTCGAAGGTATGGCAGATCGGGTGCCTGCCGTGCGGGGGAGACAAGACCGGGAAATTGGTTTCGAACAGACGATGGCGGATCACCCGCAAACCCTTGAACATTGTCCCGCACAGAATGACCGGGTTGACCAGCGGGGCGCCTTCTACATTTTCAATCACATAGGGCAGCCCGGACCGCCGAAGCATTGCGCGCACCGGCTCGATTAGTCGCGGCCATTCGTGGGCGTTCCCGTTGCGCTTGGCGAGGTCCGAGTAGGACTGGCAGGGCGGAGAGGCGTGGATGGCGTCGAAGGTTTCGATGAACTTCTGGTCGAGCTCAAGTGCGTCTGTGCGGATAAAGGGAAAGGGATAGCGAGGTTGGGGGCTAAGATCAATTCCGAGCACCTCAAAACCGGCCCTCGAATAGCCAACACCCGCGCCGCCGGCACAGCAAAACAGGTCCAGAAGCCGGGGCTTTCTGGCCGGGCCGACGACTCCCGTGCGCTTGGCGCGGTTACTCACGCCCCCGCCTTCACGGAGGGGCGGATGGCATTCGGGCGCTGAAGCGTCTCCATGGTCTCGTTGCGCGATTGTAGCACTTTCAGGGGTGGCCAGCTGCAAAGCGAAATGCTCAGCAAGCTCAGGGAACAACGGCTGCCGCTCTTCGCCTACGGAACGTTCGCGATGCTGACGCCTATGGTTGCGTTCCATAGCGGAAGCGATGCGGACACTCCCTCCTTTGGCCGTCCAGGTGACATCGGCGCCTAAGAAGCTCGGGCCGGTTCGAAGCGCCGCATTTTGACCGAGAGAACGCAGCCCATTTCGGACCAGGCGTAGATTAGGCGCTTTCCAGCAGGTCGGCGTAGACAAAGCCGTCGCGAGTGACGATCTCGGCGCTGGTGACCTCGATGGGGTGGGCGAACATGGGGCCGGCGGTGACGGCGGTGTGAAACTCGCCGTTCTCCCCACACGGATCCACCGCGCGCGGTATCTCCGCCAGCAACTCCCGGTCCCACACCCGTCCGGCGAACTTCCGCTCCAGATGGCGGGGATCGAGGCACACCATCCGCGCCTCGATTCCCGCGGTCAGCATCTCCTCCGCCAGCGCCAGCGTCGGCCGCCCCCACAAGGGGAAGATCGCCTCCATCCCCACCGCCTTCAGTTGCTGCTCGCGGTAGGCGCGGATGTCTTCGAGGAACAAGTCACCGAAGACCATGTGGCGGATGCCCTGGGCCAGCAACGCGCGGGTGGCGTCGGCCATGCGGGCTTCGTAGACTTCGTTGCTGCACGGGTAGGGAAGTGGAATCTCGATCAGCGGCAGGCCCGTCTCCTCCGCCTGCCGCCGCAGCAGGGCGCGCCGTACGCCATGCATGGCCACCCGCTGATAAGTTTCGTTGACCGTGGTCAACAGGCCGACGATCTCCGCCAGCCCCAGCCGTCGCGCCTCGAGCAGCGCGTACGCCGAATCCTTGCCTGAACTCCAGGAGAGATACGCTTTAGGCGGTGGCGCCATTCCCAGCATCCACGCCCACCGCGTCGGCCAGCAGCGTCACCTTGTCGGCCAGCACTTCGAAGAACCCGCCCCGCACCCCCACCGTCTGCTCGCCCGGCTTATCGGCGGCCTCGTAGCGCACCGTGCCGGTGCCCAGCGCCCCCAGCGTGGGGGCGTGCTCCGGCAGAGCGCGCAGCTCGCCGCTGGCGGCCGGCACATCCACCCAGCGCACCGCGGCGTCGAGCACCTGCCGTTGCGGGGTGACGATGGTGAGGCGAAGCGTCTCCATGAACTACTGCCCCTTCTTCAGCTCTTCGGCCTTCTTGTACACGTCCTCGAGCGTCCCCTGCATGTAGAACGCCTGCTCGGGGACATTGTCCAACTCGCCCTCGACGATCTTCTTGAAGCCCGCGATGGTGTCGGCCAGCTTCACATACTTGCCCTCGAGGCCGGTGAACTGCTCGGCCACGAAGAAGGGCTGGGAAAGGAACTGCTGCACCTTGCGCGCCCGGCTCACCGTCAGCCGGTCCTCTTCGCTCAGCTCCTCGATGCCCAGGATGGCGATGATGTCCTGCAAGTCCTTGTACTTCTGCAGTACCCGCTTCACCGTCTGCGCCACGTTGTAGTGCTCGGCGCCGATGATGCGCGGATCGAGAATGCGCGACGACGAGGCCAGCGGATCCACCGCCGGGTAAATGCCCATCTCCGAGATCGCGCGGCTGAGGTTGGTGGTGGCGTCCAGGTGGGCGAAGGTGGTCGCCGGCGCCGGGTCGGTGTAATCGTCGGCGGGCACGTAGATGGCCTGCACCGAGGTGATGGAGCCGTTCTTGGTGGAGGTGATGCGCTCCTCCAGCTCGCCCATCTCGGTGGCCAGGTTGGGCTGGTATCCCACCGCCGAAGGCATGCGGCCCAGCAGGGCCGATACCTCCGAGCCCGCCTGCGTAAACCGGAAGATGTTGTCAATGAACAGCAGCACGTCCTGGTTTTCGACGTCGCGGAAGTACTCCGCCACGGTCAGGCCGGTCAGTCCCACCCGCAGACGCGCGCCGGGAGGCTCGGTCATCTGGCCATAGATCAGCGCCGCCTTGCTCTTGGAGGGGTCGCCGGGGACGATGACGCCGGACTCGGACATTTCGAGCCACAGGTCGTTGCCCTCGCGGGTGCGCTCGCCCACGCCGGTGAACACCGAGACACCGCCGTGCTTGGTGGCGATGTTGTTGATGAGCTCCATGATGATGACCGTCTTGCCCACCCCGGCGCCGCCGAAGAGGCCAATCTTGCCGCCGCGCAGGTACGGCTCCAGCAGGTCAATCACCTTGATCCCGGTCTCGAACATCTGCAGCTCGGTGGATTGCTCCTCGAGCGACGGCGCCGGCCGCCGGATGGGCGACCGCAACTCCGTCTGGATGGGCCCCAGCTTGTCCACCGGCTCGCCGATGACGTTCATCACCCGTCCCAGGCAGGCGTTGCCCACCGGCACCACGATCGGCCCGCCGGTGTCAAGCGCCTGCATGCCGCGCACCAGGCCGTCGGTGGCCTGCATGGCAATGCACTTCACCCGCCCCTCGCCCAGGTGCTGCTGCACCTCGACGGTGATGTCGAGCGGCGTGGGCACATCAAACCCGGTCGAGACCACACGCAGCGCCTGGTTGATGGGCGGCAGGCTGGCCTCGGGGAACTGGCAGACGAGGACCGGTCCGGTGATTTCAATCACCCGGCCGGCGTTGGTGGAAGCAGCGGTAGTCGGCATGAGAATTTATCCCAGCGCGGCCGCCCCGCTCACCACCTCGATGATCTCCTTGGTGATGGCGGCCTGGCGGACGCGGTTCATGTTCAAAGTGAGTGAATCAATCAAATCGCCGGCGTTGCTGGTGGCCGCCTCCATGGCGTTCATGCGCGCCGCATGTTCCGAGGCCAGCGACTCCAGCAGCGAACGGTAAATCTGCGTCTCCACCGCCCGCGGCAGCAGCGCGGCCACCAGCTCGGCCGGCGGAGTCTCGTAGATGTAATCGCGCGCGGCGCTCTCCGCCGCCGGCTTCTCCGCCGGCTCGAAGGGCAGCAGCCGCCGGGTGACGACGTTCTGCTGCAGCACCGACTTGAACTCGTTGCCGATCACCAGCACCTCGTCCACCGCCGCGGTGGCGTAGGCGCGCATCGCCTGGCGCGCGATCGCCTGCGCCTGGCCGTACTCCAGCTTGCGCGCGAACAACCCGATGTGCTCGCCGGTCAGCTTCGCCCCCCGGCGCTTGAGCGAATCCCGTCCCTTGCGTCCCACCGCCAGGTACTCGGTGGCGGTGCCGTTGCCCGTCGCCGCCGTCAGCGCCGCCTTCAGCACGTTGGCGTTGAAGGCTCCCGCCAGCCCGCTGTCGGCGGTGACCACGATCAGCAGCCGGGTCCGCACCGCGCGCCGCGCCAGCAGTTCCCCCAGCGCCCACTCCTCGCCCTCCAGCCGCAGGTCGGTCAGCTCGCGCGCGTCGAGATAGCCGGCCATGCCGTCCACCAGCTCCGTCAGCTGGCGCGCGTAGGGACGCGCCTCCAGCGCCTGCTCCTGGGCGCGCCGCAGCTTGGCCGCCGACACCATCTTCAGCGCCGCCGTGATCTGCTGCGTGTTCTTGACGGAGCGGATTCTCCGCCGGATATCGAGAAGGTTGGGCATGGCGTGCCTGGCTTACGCCCGCGCCGCCTCCGCGGCCTGGAAGCGCGTCTTGGCCTCCCCGAGCACCGTCTTCAGCTTCGCCCGCAGGCTGTCGTCCAGCGCCTTTTTCTCCGCCAGCTCGCTCAGCAGCCCGGGATGGGCGTTGTCCAGAAACTGGTACAGCGACTGCTCGAAGGCCCGCACCCGCTCCACCGCCAGGTCATCCAGAAACCCGTTGGTCCCGGCGAAGATGGCGATGATCTGCTTCTCCACCGGCAGCGGCGAGTACTGGTCCTGCTTCAGCAGCTCCACCAGCCGCTGCCCGCGGTTCAGTTGCGCCGCCGTGGTCTTGTCCAGGTCGCTGCCGAACTGCGCGAACGCCGCCAGCGACCGGTACTGCGCCATGGACAGCCGCAGCGTGCCCGCCACCTGCTTCATCGCCTTGACCTGGGCGTTGCCGCCCACCCGGCTCACCGAGATGCCCACGTTGATCGCCGGCCGCACGCCGCTGTTGAACAGGTCGCTGTCGAGAAAGATCTGTCCGTCGGTGATGGAGATGACGTTGGTGGGAATGTAGGCGCTCACGTCCCCCGCCTGCGTTTCGATCACCGGCAGCGAGGTCAGCGAGCCGCCGCCCAGCTCCGGACTCAGCTTGCTGGCCCGCTCCAGCAGCCGCGAATGGAGATAGAACACATCGCCCGGGTAGGCCTCGCGTCCCGGCGGCCGCCGCAGCAGCAGCGAGATCTCGCGGTACGCCGCCGCGTGCTTCGACAAATCGTCGTACACCGTCAGCGCGTGCCGCTTGCTGTCGCGGAAGTACTCCCCGATGGCGCATCCCGCGTACGGCGCCAGGTACAGCATGGGCGCCGGATCGCTCGCCGTCGCCGCCACCACGATGGTGTACTCCATCGCCCCGTAGCGCTCCAGCGTGGCCACCACCTGCGCCACCGTCGAGCGCTTCTGCCCGATGGCCACGTAGATGCAGATCAGGTTCTTGCCCTTGCTGTTGATGATGGTGTCCAGCGCCACCGCCGTCTTGCCCGTCTGCCGGTCGCCGATGATCAGCTCGCGCTGTCCGCGGCCCACCGGCACCATGGCGTCAATCGCCTTCAGCCCGGTCTGCATCGGCTCCTTCACCGGCGAACGGTCGAGCACGCCCGGGGCGATGCGCTCGATGGCGTTGAACTGCTCGGTGGCGATCGGCCCCTTGCCGTCAATCGGCTGCCCCAGCGCGTTCACCACGCGGCCGACCATCGCCTCGCCCACCGGCACCGACATGATGCGGTGGGTGCGCTTCACCGTGTCGCCCTCGCGGATCTCGGTGTAGTCGCCCAGCATCACCGCCCCCACCTGGTCTTCCTCCAGGTTCATGGCGATGCCCGCCACCCCGTGCGGAAACTCCAGCAGCTCGCCCGACATCACCTTCGCCAGGCCGTAGATGCGGGCAATGCCGTCGCCCACCGACACCACCGTGCCCACTTCATCCACGGCCATGACGGTGTCGTAGTTTTCGATCTGCTTGCGCAGAATCTCGGATATTTCGTCGGTACGCAAAGTTGCCATATCGGTTCCTGTTGCCGCTCCCTAGGCGCGGATCAGCGCCTGCCGCAGCCGTTCCAGACGGCCGCGTATGCTGCCGTCGTACACCTGATCTCCCACCTGGGCCACAAACCCGCCCACCAGCTCCGGGTTGGTCGCATAGCGCGTCTGCAGCTTGCGTCCCACCTGCTGCTCCAACGCGCCCGCGATGTTTGTCTGCTCGCTCTCGCTCAGCCCCCGCGCGCTGGTCACCGTGGCCCGTACGATGCCGGCCCGCTCCAATAGGATTTGCTCAAACGCCTGCTCCATCCCCTGGATATACCCCGACCGCCCGCGTTCGCCGGCCACCAGCAGAAAGTTCCGCGTCAGCGGCGCCAGCCCCAGCCGCCCGGCGATGTCGTCCAGGATGCCGCGCTTCTTATCCCACCCCACCGCCGGACTGGCCAGCACCATGCGCAGCGGCTGGCTGGCGGCCAGCGTCTGGCTCACCGCCAGCAGATCGCCGCGCAGCTTCTCCGTATCCGCATGGCTTTGGAAAGCCAGGTCGGCGAGCGCGCGGGCGTAGCGTTGTTCAATCACCGCCATGGCTTAGTTGGGCCTCCCGGCGGGCAGGCGCAGGCCGCCCAGGGCGTTCGCCACCACCGCCGCATCCTGCTCCGGCGTGATCTGTTCCTGAATCCGCTGTTGCGCCAAATCCACCGCCAGCGCCGCCGCCAGCCCCTTCAGTTCCTTCTGCGCCAGCCTGGCCGCCGCTTCGATTTCGCGCGTGCCGGTGGCCGCGATCCGCTCCGCCTCGGCGCGCGCTTCGCCCACCAGCCGCTGATGTTCCTTCTCGGCTTCGGCGTGGGCTTCCTGCTCCATCGCCGCCACCTCCGCCGGCAGGTTGGCGATCCGCGCCTCGATCTGCCGCAGCCGTTCCTCGGCCGCTGTCTGCGCCGCCGCCGCCTGCTCCATCTGCTCGCGGATGGTCACCCCCCGCCCCCGCACCATCTTCGGGATGCTCCAGTTCTTGCCCCCGAACAGCGCCTTGCCCAAAAACCACAGCAGCACCAGGAGGTTGAGCGTCAGCACCGTCCACCACACCACCTCGCGCGCCTCGCCGCTCTGCGGCAGCCACCAGCTCAACCGACGCATATCGCCGGTCTCCTGCCACAGCGCCAGCAACATCAGCCCGTTCATGCTCCCACCCCCGGCGCTTTCTCGCTCGAGGTGCGCAGCACCTGGGCCATAATCTGTCCCGCCAGTCCCTCGGCCGCCCCCCGCAGTTGCGCACGCGCCTGCGAGTTCTCTTCCGCCAGCTTCTGCCGCGCCTGGGCCATGGCCTGCGCCGACTGCTGCCGCGCCTCGGCCAACTGCTGCTGGGCCAGCTTCAGCCCCTCCTGCCGCCGCGCGTCAATCAACTTATAGTTGTCCGCCCGCCGCCTCCGCAGCTTCTCTTCGTAGTCGGCCAGCTTCTGCCCGGCGCTCTCCAGCAGCCGTTGCGCCGTCGCCTGCCGCCCTTCAATCTGTGCCGCCCGCGCCGCCAGCGTGGCGCGTAAAGGCTTGTACAGCATCCACTTAAGGTAGTAGTGCAGCACCACGAACAGCAGGATGGTGGGGATGCTGTCGAACAGTAATTGACCCAATTGGTGCAGCGTGTGGCCCATAAGCTTGGCAAGAAACGAGGAGTAGACCCCGGGGAAACGTCTATTTTACTGGACGCCGCGCCAATGGGTCAAGCGTGGGACCGGTCGCGCCCTTAGTCGAGCGTCTCCTGGCCCCACGTGACGCGCGCCCCGCGGGCGAAGTCGGCGCCGCGGACCGCCTGCTTGCCCTCGAGGCGCACTTCTTCCAGCACCAGTAGCCCTTCGCCGCACCCCACCGCCGGGGAACCATCGCGTTCCACCAGCGCCCCGGGCGTGGCCGTACCGCCGGTGGGCCGGCAACGGACGACGCTCAACTGCTTGCCGCGGAAGGTGGTATGCAGTCCCGGCCACGGCTGAAACCCGCGCCAGCGGTTGTAGAGGTCCTGCGCGGAGGCGCTCCAGTCGGCCCGCCCATCGCCGCGAGTCAGCAGCGGGGCAAGAGAGGCTCCTTCCGCCTGCGCCCGGGCCGTCAGCCTGCCTGCCTCCAGCCCATGCAGCGTGCTGACCATCAGCTCCGCGGCCATCTCCGCCAGCCGCGCGCTCAACCCGGGCGCGGTTTCATCCTCCCCGATGCCCAGCGACTGCTGTTCGAGCATGGCGCCAGTATCGAGGCCGGCGTCAATCTGCATGGTGGTAACGCCGGTCACGCTATTGCCGTTGGCTATGGCCCACTGTATCGGCGCCGCGCCGCGATATGCCGGCAGCAGGGAAGCATGGGCATTGATCGCACCCCACCGCGGCAGTTCGAACACCGCCGGGGGCAAAAGCTGCCCGAAGGCCACCACCGTCAGCACGTCCGGCCGCTGCCCGCGCAGCCAGGCCAGCGGTTCCTCGCCGCGCATCCGCAACGGCTGATACACCGCCAGCCCCAACTCCCCGGCCGCCGCCTTCACCGCCGGCGCGCGCAATTGGCCGCCGCGTCCCGCCGGCCGGTCGGGCTGGCAGACCACCCCCGTGACCTCGAACCCGGGTGTGGCGGCCAGCCGCCGCAGCGTGGGGACGGCGAAGTCCGGGGTTCCCATGAAGACTATCCGCACGTGGACTATGATAGAGGTATGGCACGCTTGGTCCACTGCGTGAAGTTCGACAAAGAGCTCCCGGGTCTCGATGAATCCCCCTGGCCGGGCGAGCTGGGGCAAAGGATTTACGACAACGTCTCCGCCCAGGCCTGGGGCCTGTGGAAAGAGCACGCCAAGATGCTGATGAACGAGTACCGCCTTGCCCCCTGGACCCCCGAGGCGCAAAAACTCATTCAGGAGCAACTGGAACAGTTCTTCTTCGGCGAAGGCGCCCAACTCCCGCCCAACTTCGTCCCCCAGCGCGCCAAGTAAGGGCCGCGTCTAGATCACAGGCAGGGCCTGCCGCCAGCGGACCGACAGTTTGGCATGGGCGTCGCGCAGCGCCACTTCGGCCAGTTCCGGGGTCACGGTGCGGGCAAAGATAAATCCCAGGTAGCTGGCGCCCTCCGGCAGCGCCGTGAGCGGCTCCCCCGGTTTGGCGGTAATCTCGACCGCTTCAATCCCCGGCACGCGGCGCGCGGCCTCAATCCCCTCGACCTCTTCCATAACCCCGGAGTGCCCGATCGGGATCATCATCACCCCCGCCGCCCGCTCCTCCCGCTGCCACGGCGTCAGCGCCTCGCCCAGCGCGGCCCGCAGCAGTAACGCTTCGAGCGAGGCCCAAGGCCCCGCCGCGGCCGCGCCGTCGCCTGCACGCCGGAAGCGCAGCGCGCGGCTGCACAGCCCGCCGATGGGCCGGGCCGCGACCTCCAATACGTAGGCGGTGTCCCCATCCAACCGGATCTCGGCATGGATCGGCCCCGGCCCCAACCCGGCGGCCCGCGCCGCGGCCTCCACCATGTCCCAGATCAGCGCCCGCTGCTCCACGCCCTGCCGCGAGGGCGTGACATACACGCTCTCCTCAAAAAACGGCCCGGCCAATTTGTCCGGCTTATCGAAGAGCGCAAACCGCCGCAGCTCCCCCGCCTCCATCCACCCCTCGAGGGCAAACTCGGATCCCGGCACGTACCCTTCCGCCAGGATCCAGCGCGCATTGTCGTCCTTCCACTGCTGGATCTCCGGCCGCGCCAGAAGTTGCCGGATGCGCTCGAAGGCGGCCGCGAACTCGCCCGCATCATTGGCGCGGATCACCCCCCGGCTGCCCGACAGCAGCACCGGTTTCAGCACGCAGGGGAATTCCACCCCCGCGGCCGCCGCGACCGGATTGTCCTTGTCCGCCTCGAACCGCTTCACCCACGGCGCCGGCAGTCCCGCCCCGGCGATCACCTGCTTGAAGGCAAACTTGTTGTGGCACAGGGCCGCCGCCCCGGGCGAATGGAAGTTGAGCTTCAGCGCCGCCGCCACGGCGGCCGCCAGCACCGCCGCGCGATCCCCCGCCGCCACAATCCCGTCGTACGGCCCGCGCTGTTTCACCCCCTCCAGCGCCGCCTTGGGGTCCTCAAAGCGCACCGCAATGGCGTTGTCGCCCCAGGGGTCAGGCAGCTTGTGGCAACGGTCGGTGGCCAGGGTGATGCGCACCCCCAGCCCTTCCGCCGCCCGGCGAAAACTTTCGGCCTGGTAGCCGGTGGTCGCCGCTACCAATAAAACGTGTTTGCCCGCACCCACAGTCTTGACGCTAGCACAGCGGGGTAAGGGCTTGACACATAGATAAACTATGCATAGACTGCACGCATATGGCCGCCTCCGAACTGCTTCCGGGCACGCTCGACATGCTGATCCTCGACACGCTGCAGCGTGGGTCGCTGCACGGTTATGGCATCGCCCGCCAAATTCAGCGGCGGTCGGAGGAGGCGCTGAGGGTGGAAGAAGGGTCACTTTACCCGGCGCTACAGCGGATATTGCTGAACGGCTGGGTGACGGCGGAATGGAAGCTCAGCGAGACCAAGCGCCGCGCCCGTTACTATCGGCTCACTGCCGCCGGACGAAAGCAACTGGGTATCGAGGTGTCGGCATACGAGCGCATGGTGGCCGCCATCGCCCGCGTTTTGCG
>DATBPS010000057.1:0-18132 GCA_036561225.1 Terriglobales bacterium | reverse complement strand
TGGTCAGCGCCCGCAGGCGCAGCAGGCTGGGCTGGGGATGGGAGTGGGACCAGAGCAGACCTGCCGTCACCCAGGCGGCCAGCAGCGCGGCCGCGGCCAGACCCCAGCGGAGGCGGGAAGAGGCAGGGGCGGGAGGCGTGGAAAGGGCGGCCGGCGGGGGCGAGGGGGCGTGAACCGGGTCGCGCTCGACCGGGGCGATGAAGCGGTAACCCTGTCCCGTGAGGGTGGCGATGTAGACGGGATTTTCGTCGCTGTCACCCAGCAGCGAGCGGAGGCGGCGGACGGCGCTGTTGATGCCGCGCTCGAAATTGACGTAGGTGCCGTCGGGCCACAGTTCGTGCCGCACCTGATCGCGGGTGACCAGATGGCCGGCATGGGTGACCAGCAAGGTCAGCAGGCGGAGAGTCTGAGCGGCAGTGTGCAACGGTTTGCCGCTTTCGAGAAGTTCACTGGCTTCCAGGTCCAGGAGGAAGGGACCGAAGCGGTAGCGGTAGCGGGTTGGGGCGGGCGCGAGCATGTAACCGAGGGGTGAAAAGGCGGCCTCAGTTTAGCGCAAAGGGCCTGACGAGAGTATCGGCGCGGCGGTTAAAAGCTTGAACGATAAAGGGTTGCGTTCGGTTACATACCGGTTACATGGGCGTGGCGCAGCGGTGGCCTTCCTTTTGATCCGCCTCACGCGATATTCGACTGACTTCGGAAAAGGTAATGCCGCGCTGTCTGCGCCAAGACCTGTCCGAGTCATGGCAGGAGTTCGAACCCCGGACGAACAAGGAGTGAAAATGCGAGGGCTGAAATGGGCAGTGGCGGTATTGGCAATGGGCGCGTGGGCGTGGGCCAGTCCGATATCGGTAGGGCAGTTTTCGATGGAATATCCGTCGGCGGAGACGGTCGGCTATTACGGATTCACAGTTGCGAACCTGACCGGCAACAGCACCCTGGGCGCCTGCACGGTCGGGTACCCGGTGTGCCAGCAGCTCGCCTTCCTGAACCCGACGCTGACGGTGAACTACGGCTACGGCCAGTTGGTGGATAACGGCTCGGGGGTGGGGGTGCAGGTAGGGCCGCTGGCCAGCCAGGGAACTTACACGGTGACGGCGGCCGATCCGAACGCCTTCGACCCCAGCTACAACGGCTGCGGCGTCTATGGCGTAGACGCCACCTGCGCCGGACTGACCGACACCGCCAATGCTTTTCAGTTACCCCTGCCGGTCACCGACGGCAACGGCAACAACCTGATCATTTTGCAGGCCGTATTTACCGCCACCAGCGCACCGACAGTAACCGGGCAGGGCACGCTGAGCGGGCCGTACACGGCGACCCTTTTGCCTCCCAGTGACTGCGCCGGGCCCTGCAATTTCCTCGATCCCGGACTGTACGACGGCGACCCCAACGCCGGGTACTGGGAGTACTACGACGCCACGGTGGATATCACCACCGACCAGCCCACCCCGCCGAGCGAGGTGCCCGAGCCGGCCACCTGGTGGCTGATGGGGAGCGCGATGGCGGGGTTGGGAATGTGGTGGCGCAAGCGCGCGGTGGCCTGAGCAGTACCGCGTAACGCGATAAACAGTCAGGCGAGACAGAGCAGGAGTTCCATGAACGTACAGAAGTGGATGCTGGGAATGGTGGCGGCGGGCGCGCTGGCGGCAGCGCAACCGGCCGCCGCGCAGGTGTTGTTGGCCAATTTCACCACGCCGGCGACGGCGATGGTGGGCACACCGGTGGTGATCAGCGGCTGCGGCTTCCCGGCCGGGATGCAGGCGGTGAACACGCTGGTGACTTTCACTCCGGCGCCGGGGGCGGGGCAAGCGGTGACGGCCACCGCCGACGCAGTCACGGTGAAGCTCGGGAACTGCTATGACATTTCCGTCACCACACCCACCAACATTGTGGGCGGGCTGACGGCGCTGACGGTGGCCAACGCGGCGACCAGCACGCCGGTATTCTCCAGCGCCAACTTCTCCGACCTGACCATCACCGGCGCGCCCTCGGGGATCACATTGAATGCTCCCCAGCCGGCCTCGGCGTTGCCGGGCACGGTGGTGACCATGCTGGCCAGCGGGTTCAACGCGGCCTCGCCGATACCGGCGGGCAACGTCATGGTGCTGATCCATCCCGCCAGCGGGCCGACGGTAGCGGTGCCGGCGAGCCAGGATCCGTTCACCGCGCCGGGGGTGATGCAGGTGAGCTTTCTGCTGCCCAGCGGGATTGCGGCGGGGGCGGCGGAGCTGACGCTGCAGAGCCAGGCGGGGACGACGCCGCCGTTTGTCAGCATCAACCAGGCGGCCTTCGAGATCTTGGAGCAAGCCACGGGCGCTTCGCCGTTGGGGCCGGTATCGCCGGCGACGGTGGCGGCGGGCAAGGCGGTATCGGTGAAAGCCAACGGCATGCCGGCGGGGACCATCGCCGCCGGCAACATTCTGGTGACCCTGACGCCGCCGCCGGGAAACGGGGCGCCGATCACAGTGCCGGCGACGCTGTATCTGGCGGCGGTGAAGACGATCAATTTTCCCGTTTCGACCGGGCTGGTGAACAACGCGCCGCTGTTGTGCGCGGTGACGGTGACCAATAAGCCGGGAACGCTGCCTGCCTTTGCGCTGACGGGCACGACGGTGACGGTGACGCCGCCGCCCACGGTGCAGGAGGTGACGCCGGCGGTAGGACAACAGGGCACGGCGGTGGCGGTGGAAGTGCTGGGCGACTTCACCCACTTCGGCAGCACCTCGACGCTGAGTTTCACGCCTTTTGGGCAGACCGGGACGGTGAGCACCATCACCGCCAACAATGTCAGCATCGCCAGCACTACCACCCTGCATGCGACGCTGAACATCGCCAACGCCGCCACTCCGGGCGCCTACACGGTGAACGTCACGACGGGCACCGAGGTGGCGCATTCGGGGGCGGCGCTGGTGGTGACCACCAGTCCGGGGCTGGCCTTTGGCTTTATTGCGCCCAACGGGGCGGCGCTGGGACAGCACTTGAGCGGTGTCCATGTGCAGGCGGTGGCGACGCACTTTGTGCAGGGGCAGACGGTGCTGGATTTTGGCGACGGCATCACCGTCAGCAACCTGCAGGTGACCAGCCCCACCGATCTGCTGGCGGACCTCGACATCAGCCCCACGACGACGCTGGGCGCACGCACGGTGATGGCGGTGACCGGGGGCGAGTTTGCGCTGGGGGTGAACGCCTTCACGGTGCAGGCGAGCGCCGCGGCGCTGGTGGCGCCGCTGACGCCCAACCAGGCGCCGCAGGGCGGCAACCTGGTGGGGGTACAGATTCAAGGGACGGGCACGCACTTCCTGCCGGGGGCGACGCAGGTGGCGATCGGCGGCGGGGTGCTGGTGGGGCAGGTGACGGTGGTGAATCCCACCAGCCTGACGGTGGACCTCTCGGTGCCGCCGGGGGCGAGCGTGGGCGCGCAGGATGTGACGGTGACCACCGGGGGCGAGGTGGTGGGGCTGAGCGGGGCGTTCACGGTGCTGGCGGCCACGCCCAAGCTGACCGGGGTGACGCCGCTGTCGGCGGCGCAGGGGACGCAGAACCTGGACGTGATCATCGGCGGCCAGTTCACCAACTTCCAGCCGGGACAGGTGAGCGTGAGCTTCGGCGACAACGGCATCACGGTGAACTCCGTGACGGTGGATGCGGCGGCGCAGACGGTGGACGTCAACATTTCGATCGCCATTGACGCCGCGCTGGGCGGGCGCACGGGCACGCTGGTGTCGGCGACGACGCTGCCGACGACGTTCAACTTCGGATTTTCGGTGACCCCCTCGTCGGCGGCGATCGCGAGCGTGTGTCTGTCGCCTTCGGGGCCGCCGACCTGCATCACGGGCAGCCCGCAGAACAGCGCGCCGACGCTGCTGGTCACCGGCGTCAACACCCACTGGGTACAGGGGACGACGCATGTGACCGCCGGGCTGGGGCTGAACATCGGGGTGATTACCATTACCAGCCCGACGACGGCGGTGCTGGAGACGACGATTCCGCCGGGCGCGCCGGTGGGCGGGGTGGGGATCACCTTCGCCACGGGCGGGGAGATCGTCAGCGGGAGCTTCAACATTCTGGCCAGCACGCCGAGCATGAAGCTGGACCCGCCGCAGGGCCTGCAGGGCACCAGCGTGGCGGTAAACTTCACCGGCAGCTTCACCCACTGGTGCGACAACCAGGCCTTCGCCTGCGCCGGCGGAGTGCAGCCGACGGCGGCGGCCATCGACGGGTCGGGGGTCAGCATCCAGAATTTTGTCATCAACAGTCCGGCGAGCGCGGCGGCGACGCTGGTGATTGCGCCGGGGGCGACCCTGGGCGGGCGCAACGTGACGCTGGCCACCGGGCTGGAGACGGTCTCGGCGAGCTTCTACGTGACCAATACGCCGGCGGCGCTGATCCGCATTACGCCCGGGCAGGCGGGACCGGCGGACACAGTGGCCATCGCCATCTTCGGCCAGTACACCCATTTCGAGAGCGGGGTCACGACGCTGACGGCGGGGCCCGATATCACAGTGAGCAACCTGGTGGTGCAGAGCGCCACGGAGCTGACGGCGACGCTGGCCATGGACGGCCAGGCGGCGCTGGGATGGCGGAGTCTTTTCGTCAACACGGTGGACGCGGGCAACGCCCTCAACGAACAACTGAGCATCGGATTTGACATCAATTCGCCGGCGCTGCCGGTGTTCACCGGCCTCTCGCCCTCGAGCGGCGAGCAGGGCCAGGTGCTGACGGTGACCATGACCGGCGTCAACACCCACTGGCAGCAGGGCGTGACCCAGGCGCTGGTGGGCGCGGAGGTGACGGTCAACAGCCTCACTATCAACAGCCCCACGTCCGCGACCGCGGTGGTGACGATCTCCCCCTACGCGCCGCTGACCGGCAACCCGATCGTCATGATCACCGGCTCGGACGTGGATAGCGGGCCGGGGCTGGGGGTGGTGCCGGGACCGGCGCGGGTGCTGGGATTGTGCCGCAACGTGGGCGGGGATCCGGCGGATGCGCGGAACACCTGCGCCGCGGGACCGGTGCTCATCGGCACCGGACAGACGATCACCGTCAACCTGACCGGCCAGGCCACGCACTGGCTGCAGGGGGCAACCGTGGCGCAGATCGGCAACGGCCAGGTCTACACCGACAGCTTCCAGGTGGTGGACCCGACCCACGCGGTGGCGCAACTGACGGTGCTGTCGACCGCCAATCCCGGCTTCCAGCCGGTGACCCTGACCACGCTGGGAGAAGTGGCGTCCATCGCCCAGGGGCTGGACCTGGTGAACAGCGCGCCCACGCTGCTGAGCACGGTGCCCAACGCCGGACAGCAGGGGACGACGCTGAACGTGCAGGTGCTGGGGCGGTTCACCCACTGGTGCGACAACGTCAACGTGAACTGCGCCGCGGGGTACGCGCCGACGGTGGCCGTCTTCGGCCAGGACATCGCCACCATCAACAGCATCACCGTGCAGGATTCCGAGACGGCGGTGCTGAACGTCACGGTGGATCCGCTGACGCCGGTCACCGGCGCGCCGTGTCCGGCGCTGACCATGACCACCGGCACCGAGCAGGTGACGCTGAGCAACGGGCTGTGCGTGACTCCGGGCGGGGCCACGATCACCAGCGTGACGCCCAACTCGGGGCCGCAGGGACAGACCACGACGGTGCAGGTGACCGGGCAGTTCACCCATTTCATCGCCGGGGTGACCACGGCCGACTTCGGCGGCAACATTCAGGTGGGGAACGTACAGGTGCAGGACGCCACCCACGCCCGCGTGGATCTGGCGGTGACCGCCGGCGCGCCGGTGGGCTACGTCACGGCAAGGCTGACGACACGCGGCGAGATCGCCCAGCTGGGGCAGGCCTTTACCGTGGTGCCGGGCACGCCCACGCTGAATGAAGTTTCGGCCACGCAAGCGCAGCAGGGGCAGACGCTGACCGCAGTGCGGGTGCTGGGGCAGTACACCCACTACTGCGATAACGCCGGGATCGCCTGCGGGAGCGGGTTCACGCCGACAACGGTGACCTTCGGGCAGGGGATCACCATCTCGAACCTGCATGTGGTCAGCGCCAGCGAGGTGGACGTGGATCTCAGCGTGGATCCCATCGCCTTCACCGGCAGCCGCGACGTCACCGTGACCACCGGCACCGAGACGGCGTCGCGGTACAGCCTGTTCCAGATCACTCCCGGCGGGGCGCTGCTGCAGACGGTCGCGCCGGCGAGCGCCAACCAGGGGCAGGAAGTGGTGCTGCAGTTGACGGGTGTGAACACGCACTGGCAGCAGGGGCTGACGCAGTTCTCCATCTCGGGCGGCGGCTACGACATCGCCGTCAACAACGTGGTCATCAACAGCCCGACTTCGGCCACCGCCGACGTCACCGTCTCGCCCACGGCGGGACTGGGGGCGCGGGGCGTATACATGGTGACCGGCGGCGAGGCGCTGTCGAACTCCGGCGCGCTGGTGGTGACCGGCGGCATACCGGCGATCGCCGGCATTTCGCCGGGCAGCATCCAGGCGGGCCAGGCCAATGTCAACGTGGTGATCACCGGTCTGTTCACCGACTGGCTGGAAGGCGGCGTGAGCCAGGTCGACTTCGGCACGGCGCAGGGTTCGGGCATCAACCTCATCAGCTACACGGTGAACAGCGACACCAGCATTACGGCGGTGATCAACGTGGGGCCGGGCGCGCCCTTGCAGTATGAAAAGGTCACCGTCACCGGACAGACCAAGAACCAGAACGGGGTGCTGGGGGTGCAGGCGCTCACCGGCAACATCAACATCTACAGTCCGGCGCCGCCCGTTCCTTATATCCGCATTCTGACGCCCAGCGCCGCCATTCCGGGGCAGACGTTGAACGTCAACCTCTACGGCGAGAACACGCACTGGGATCTGTCCAGCCAGATTACTTTCGGCGCCGGCATTGAGGTCCTGCCGGGCACCTTCTCGGTCACCAGCCCGACAACGGCGCTGGCCACCATCCGGATTGACGACAACGCCACCGGCGGATCGCGCCAGGTGATCGTGGACACGGGTGCGGAAGAGGAGCAGGCCTACTTCAGCGTGGTGATCGCGCAGCCGCGGCTGGTGATCGTGGACCCGGGCAGCGGCCTGCAAGGGGCGCAGAACCTGGAAGTCAACGTCATCGGCGCCTATACGCAGTTCAACAGCACGACCCAGTTCCAGTTCTCGGGCGCGGGCGTGACGGTGGTCAACACCCAGATTCTGGGTCCGACCATCGCCCACCTGACGCTCAACCTCGACCAACTGGCGCCGCTCGGCGGGCGGAGTGTGTCCGCCACCACGACGCTGGCGGACAGCAGCGTGGAGAGCGACACCGGCGCCGGGTTCTCGGTGACCCCGAGCCTGGCGACGATTCTGAGCGTGGCGCCCAACACCGGCTACCAGGGCAACGGCGCCGGCAACGGGGCGGCGATCCAGGTGACGGTGAGCGGCGAGTTCACCCATTGGGATGCCACGACCGCGTTCCAGTTCGGCGACGGCATCACGGTGAGCAACATCGTGGTCAACTCCGCCAATCAGACGGCGACCATGGACGTGGCCATCCCGCCGCTGGCGGGATTGGGCGCGACCTGGGTGCGGGCGACAACCGGCGGCGAAGTCGCCACGCTGAACAACGCCTTCGTGGTTCAGGCGGGCACGCCCATCATTCTGTCGGCCTCGACCGGCTCGGGCGCGGCGGTGGTGGAGCAGCAGCAGACGGTGCCGGTGACCATTCTGGGTCAGGTCACGCAGTGGGACAGCACCACGACTGTGACCTTCGGCGCGGGCTTCCTGGTAAGCACGCCGGTATCGGGCAATTTGAACTGCACCGGGTCGTTGAACCCCGGCCAGACGGGAATGCCGCTGGTCACCGGGCCGACGGCGATGACGGTGTGCGTCACCGCGCTGCCGCTCACCAACCCCGGCGTGTACACGCTGACGGTCGTCACCGGCGGGCAATTGCTGACCCTGCCGAACACGCTGTATGTGCAGCGCGGGCCGGCGGCGGTGACAGCGGTGGCGCCGAACAGCGGCAACCAGGGGCAGACGCTCGATGTCGCCCTAACCGGCACCAACACCAACTTCAGCCTGACGCCGGGGGTGAGCACGGCGTCGTTCGGGGCGGGGATCAACGTCAACAGCCTGACGGTGACCAGCGCCACGACGGCGACGGCGAACATCACCATCGCCGCCGACGCGGCCACGGCGAGCCTGCGCACGGTGGTGGTGAACACGCTGGGCGAACAGGCGGTGGGCAGCGGCATCTTCCAGGTGATCGCGGCGACGCCGGTGCTGACGTTTGTGTCGCCGGCGAGCGTGGGGCAGGGGGCGGCCGCGACCGTGAACGTGAGCGGATTGTTCACCCATTTCACCAACGCCACGGTCTTCAACTTCGGCCCCGGCGTGCAGGTGAACTCCGTCAATGCCGCCAGCGGCACGGCGGCGGCGGTCCAGCTGACCGTGCTGCCCACGGCGGCCACCGGAGCGCGCACCGTCACCGCCACCAGCGGGACGGAAGTGGCGCAGGGCACGGGGCTGTTCTCGATCGCCGCCGGGCCGGCGACGCTGGCGGCGGTATCGCCGTCCAGCGGGCGTCAGAACCAGAGCGGCGAGCCGGTGCTGATCACCGGCGCGGGCACGCACTTCACCGCCGCCACGCCCAGCGTGAGCTTCGGCTCCGGCATCACCGTGACCCAGGTGACGGTGACCGACGACACCCACCTGACGGCGATACTGAATGTGGACGTCAACGCCTCGACAGGCGCGCGCAATGTCACAGTGGCCACCGGCGGCGAGATCGCCACCCTGGCGGGCGGCTTCACCGTCACCGCCGGACTGCCGGTGCTGACCGGCGCCAACCCGGCGATCGTGCACCAGAACGATAACCTGGCTGTGACGGTGACTGGCTTGTTCACGCATTTCGTGCCGGGAACCACCACCGCCGGCTTCAGCAGCGCCGATCTGAGCGCGACATCGGTCAGCGTGAGCGACGCCACCCATGCCGTGGTGCAGGTGCAGGTGTCGCCGACGGCCACGCTCGGGACCAGCAGCATAACGCTGGCCACGGGGACGGAGACGGCGCCGGGAACGGGGCTGTTGACCATCGTCGCCGGCCTGCCGCAACTGACCGCGGTCGCGCCCAACACCGGGGCGCAGGCGGCGACGGTGACCCTCACCGTGACCGGGTTGTATACCCACTTCCAGCAGGGCGTGTCGCAGGTGGCATTGGGCGGAGGCGGGATCACGGTGGGAGCGGTGACGGTGAACGGGCCGACGCAGTTGCAGGTGCCGGTGACGGTCGCCAATGGCGCCGCCGCCGGGCTGCGCAGCCTGACGGTCACCACCAACAGCGAGACCGAGACCCTGGCCGGCGCCTTCACCGTGCTGCCGGGCGCGCCGGCGATCAGCATCCTCAGCCCCAATGGCGGGGTGGCGAACTCGACCGCCACGGTGCAGATCACCGGACAGTTCACCCACTTTGTGCAGGGAACGACGGTGGCCAGCTTCGGAGCCGGGATTGCGGTGGGCGGCGGAGCCATGGGCGGGTTCGGACCGGTGACGGTCAACTCCCCCACCAGCGCCACCGCCAGCCTGACGATTGATCCGGCGGCGGTCGTGGGGCCGCGGGATGTGAATGTGCAGACGGGGGCGGAGCTATTGCTGGTTTCGAGCGGCTTCACAGTGCAGACCACCTCGCCGACGGCGCCGGTGCTGAGCGCCACCAGCCCGCTGCAGAACACCGGGAATGTGCCGACCAATCCGGTCATCACCATGGCGTTCAGTGCGCCGTTGAACCGCGCCACCGTGGGCACCGACGACGTGCTGCTGATGGACACGTCGAGCTATGGCTGCAACAGCTGGCAAAGCGCCGTGCCGGCGACGGTGACGGTGGATGCCTCGGGACGGGTGATCACGGTGACGCCGACGGCCGTGCTGGCGGTGGGCCGCCAGTACGCGGTCTGTCTGAACTATCCCAACAATCCCGGCAACCGCATCGCCGACCCGAACGGATTGCAGGTGAGTTGGCAGGCCTGGTACTTCACCACCGGCTTCGGACCCGACAACAACGGTCCGTCGTTCGTGGTGGCCAACCTTCTCGACGGTGCAACGCAGGTGGGGACCAACGCGCCGGTGACGCTGCAATTTGACCGGCCGGTGAACCCCATCGGCGCGAGCAGCTATGTCAGCGTGACCCAGGGCGGGAACCCGGTGCCGGGCACCTGGGGCGCAAACCAGAACAGCACGCAACTGACCTTCCGGCCGACGGCGGCCTTCGCTCCCAGCACCACCTTCCAGGTGACCTATGGCGGCGGATTGCAGAGCCTCTCCGGGATCGGGCTGCTCAATCCGGGCAGCTTCAGCTTTACCACCGGAACGGGCAGCGACAACAGCGCGCCGGGGTACCTGGTGTGGACGCCGCGGTCGAGCGAAACCACCGGGACGAACGTCATTGTAACCGGGGTGTTGAGCGAGCCGCTGGATCCGATAAGCCTGAGCGTGGGCAACAACTGGGTGCGGAATCAGGCGACCGGCGCCACGGTAGCGGGGGTACAGATACAACTTTCGCCCGACCGGCGGACGCTGAGCCTGACCCTGCCCGGGCCGCTCGATCCGGGGACCAATTACAACTGGCGCACGTATGGGGCGGACCCGGCGGGCAACTACTTCTCGGGCAGCGACTCCTTTGTCACCAGCACCGGGGCGGTCAGCGCCGCTCCGCTGGTGACCAGCACCTCACCGGCGGCCAATGCCACCGGAGTGGCGGTGAACACCCAGGTGGCGGCACAGTTCGGCGGCAACCTGGATGCGACGAGCGTTTCGGCGGGGAGCATCACGCTTTCGCCGGCGGCGGCGGGAAGCACCAGCCTGGCGGGCGACAATCGCACCCTGACGTTCACTCCGTCGGGGGCGCTGGCCACCAGCACCACCTACACGGCCACCGTCTCGGGGGTGCGGGATACGCAGGGCAATACCATCAGCAATTACTCCTGGAGCTTCACCACCGGGGCCAGCTCCACGCCGGACACCACCCACGGCACCATCCATATGACGCCGGCCGACGGGAGCACCAACGTACCGGTGAACGCCCAGGTGATCGCGGTACTGAGCAAGCCGGTGAACCCGGACAGCATCAACATCAACAGCGCCTACGTCTACGACCGCAGCGTGAGCGGCCAGCCGAAGCTGACCGGCACCTTCAGCGTGAGCGCCGACGGGCTGACGCTGACTTACGCCGCGCCCTCGGGCGGATTGCCTCCGAACCATCAACTGTGCGCGGCGGTGAGTTGGAATGCCAGCCTGTACGACTACGCCGGCAATACCTTCAACGGCGCCTACCAGTGCTTTACCACCGCCAGCACGGCGGATACCACGCCGCCGACGGTGGTGGCGGTGATGCCGGCCAACAACGCGACCGGCATCGGGCCGAACAACCCGATCACGGTGACCTTCTCGGAGCCGATGTCGCCGGCGCTGCTGACCAACAACCAGAACGTGGCGTTGTACGACGGCAGCACGCTGCTGACCACCGGTCTGTCGCTGTCTCCGGATGCGACCTCGGTGACCTTCAACGGCCTCTACCTGCCGTATGGACACACCATCACGGTGGTGGTGAACCCGGCGGTGACGGATCTGGCGGGGAACGCCATGGGGACGGAGTTCTCCAGCTCGTTCACGGTCATGAACCGGCCGGTCACCTCGCAGCCGTCGGTGACCGCCTTCCGGCCGGGCGCAGGGGCCAGCGGAGTGGCGGCAACGGTGACGCCGACCTTCTATCTCAGCCAGGCGATTGACCCCGGCACGGTGGCCAATGCCATGCTGGTGTCGCAAAACGGAGCGCTGGTGAGCGGTGGGGTGCAGGTGAGCGCCAGCGGACAGGTGGTGACGTTCACGCCGGCGGCGCCTTTCCAGGCGGGAGCGGTGGTGCAGATCTGGTTTACCAGCGCGGCCACCGATCCCAGCGGCAACCCGCTGGTCGGGTACCAGACCAGCTTTTCGATCGCCCCGGATCGCAGCGGCGCCGCGCCCAACCTGGTGTCGCTGTCGCCCGACCGGTATCTGCCCGACAACGGCGTGATCGACATGCAGTTTGACCAGCCGCTGGCGCCGGGGTCGGTGACCGGGGCGAGCGTGTACCTGCGGCAGGGCGGAGGCGGCGCGATTCAGGCGGCCACGCTGTCGCTGCTGGCGGGCAACACGGTGGTGCGGCTTGCGCCCGCCTCCGCGCTGGCGCCCAGCACCACCTACTGTCTGTTCCTGACCACAGGCATCACCAATCCGGCGAGCATCGCCTACGCCGGTACCGAGCGCTGCTACACAAGCGCGGCGGGACCCGATACCAGCCCGCTGAGCGTGACCGCCATGGCGCCGACCAACGGGTCGCTGGCCATCGGGGTGAACGCGCTGATTCGCGTGACGTTCAGCAAGGCGATGGAATATCTGACCATCACCCCCGACACCCTGCAGTTGTCGAGCAACGGGACGCCGATTCCCTACACCTTCAGCCTGGACGGTCCGGGCTCGACACTGACGCTGACGCCGCAATCACCTCTGCCGGCCTCGGCGCCGGTGACGGTGCACGTAACCAGCGGAGTGACCGACTACACCGGCCAGGGGGCGGCGGACTTCACCGCCACCTTCCAGACGGGCGCGGCGCCGGTGTACAGCGTGCCGCAGGTCCTCTCCTCGTCGGTCGCCGACGGCGACACGAACGTGCCGGTGACGGCGGTCTTCACGGTGAGCTTTGACCGCCCGCTGGACACGCGCAGCGTCAACGCCGCGAACCTGTATCTGAATGACAACTTCATCGGGGCGCGGGTGGGCGGCACCGTCACCACCTCGCCCGATGCCACCCAGGTGACGTTTACGCCGAGCGCGCCGCTGGCGCTGGGGCGGCAGTACTCGTTCCGGGGCTGCAGCCTGACCGACCTGAACGGCAACAGCGCCTGTTGGAACTTCTACTACACCTTCACCACGGCGCTGACCGCTCCGGCGGGCGGGCCGCAGGTGGTGATCACGACCCCGGCGGCGGGATTCACCGGCCAGCCGGTGAACCTGATGCCGGAGATCGAGTTTGACCGGCCGGTGGCGCGCGCCACGGCGGCCAACATCCAACTGCTGCAGAACGGCAGCACGCCGGTGGCCTTCACCACTGCCTTCGGGAACTCCGACCGTCTGGTACAGATCGTGCCCACGGCGGTGCTGCAGCCCAACACGGCCTACACGCTGCACATCACCGGGGTGACCGATGCCAGCGGCAGCGCGATGTCGGCGCCGGTGGATGTCGCTTTCACCACGGGCGGCGGCTTCGACCTGGTGGCGCCGCAGGTGGTCCAGGTGACGCCCGTCAACGGGGCGACGACGGGCACGCATCCGGTGTTGAAGGTGGTCTTCAACGAACCGGTGGATCCGATCCGCAACAGCGGCTGGTACCTGCGCAACCAGAGCGCGGGCAGCGCCTGGGCGACCAACCTGCAGGTGCACTATTCGCCCGACCGCACCGTGATGACGCTGACGTTTGATCCCTTGCAGGCGAACTCGAACTACAACTGGGGGACGGGCAGCGTCTACGACGCGGCGGGTAACAGCACGTCCTACTCGTACAACTTCCTCACCAACGCCGGCTCGGACACCACGGCGCCGGCGGTGGTCAGCGCGACCCCGCCCAACGGGGCGACGGGAGTGCCGCTGAACGCCGTGGTGCAACTGCAACTCAGCCAGCCGCTGGACCCGACCACGGTGGGCAGCGGGACGGTGAGCCTGTCGCCGGCCGCGGCGGGGGCGACCAGCCTGAACGGCAGCGGAACCCTGCTGACCTTCACGCCCAGCGCGGCTCTGGCGCCCAACACTGTCTACACGGTGAGCGCCGGCGGCGCGGCGGACCTGAGCGGCAACGCCATGACGCCGTATACGGCCGGCTTTACCACCGCCGGCGCGGTGCTGAGCGGCAATGGGACGGCGGGGCTGACCTCGCCGGCGCCCAATGCCATCGGGGTGGATGTGAACACGGCCCTGCATCTGAGCTTCAGCCGGCCCGCGGATCCGCTCAGCGTCAACAGCGACGCCTTGTCCGTGGAAGCCCGGGTGAACAACACCTGGGTCGTGGTGGCGACGCAGATCACGCTCAGCGCCGACGGGCTGTCGGCCACGCTGACGCCGCTGGCGCCGCTGCCGGGCAACGCCCAGATCTGGGTGGGAGTCAGCTACTACGCCAACCTGCTGGATCTCAGCGGCAACAGCTTCAGCGGCCTGCAGGTCTATTTCAACACCGGCGCGCCGGCTGCCGCCGTGCCGCAAGTGATGGCGGTGACGCCGGGAGACGGCGCCACCGGGGTGGGACCGAATGCGGTGGTGACGCTGCAGTTCAACGAATCGCTCAACCCGGCGACCATCAACAACAGCAACTTCGCGCTCTACAACGGCTACACCAACCTGGGGCCGTCGGTGAACCGCTCCAGCGACAACCGCACCGTGACGCTCTCGACCACCTTGCCGTATGGCGCGACCATCACGGTGAGCGTGGGGACGGGGGTGACGGACGTGGCGGGGAACCCCATGGCCGCGCCTTTCCGCTCCAGCTTCAGCACGATTCCCTATCCCCATACGGCCACGCCCGGGTTCAACGAGATGCGGCCGGGGAACGGCGCCAGCGGGGTGCCGCTCACGAGCGTCATCACGCTCTACGCCGGTGCGCCCATCAACCCGGCGTCCCTGGCGGGCAATGTGCTGGTGACCGAGAACGGCTCGGCGTGGGACGGCACGGCGGCGCTGGCGGGCAGCGGACAAGCGATTGTCTTCACCCCCACCACGCCCTTCGACCCGGGCGCGCTGGTGCAGATCTTTATCAGCGGCGGGCTGACCGACGTGTACGGCAACCACTTCAACAGCTTCTCGGCCAGCTTCCGCACGCAGCCGGATCTGACCGGGGCGGCGCTCACCCTGATCAGCAACCCGCAGAACAGCGGCAACAACCCGACCAACACCGCGGTCGAGATGGAGTTCAACAAGCCCATCAATCCGGCCACGCTCACCAGCGCCAGCTTCTACCTGGTACAGAGCGGGAATCCGGTGGCGGCGACGCTGTCGCAGCCGGAACCCAATGTCATCCGGTTGCAGCCGACGACGGCGCTGCTGCCCAACAGCTACTACGTCTTCTATCTCACTAGCGCGCTCCAGGACACCACCGGCATGAGCTACGGCTCGGGCGGTTGGGGCTTGTGGACGGGAGCGGGGCCCGACACTGCGCTGCCGGGCGTGGTATCGGTCGTGCCGCAGAGCGGGACAACCGGGGTGGGCGACAACGCCAGCCTGCGGGTGACGTTCAGCAAGGCGATGGATGCCAACAGCGTCAATCCCAACACCCTGCAACTCTCCACCAACGGACAGCCGCTGGCCTACAGCCTGAGCCTCGGCAGCCTGTCGAACGGAGCCACCGTGGCGGTGGTGCAACCGCAAGCGCCGCTGCCCGACGGCGGCCCGGTGACGCTGACGCTGAGCGGCGGGATCGGCGACTATGAGGGGAACGCCATCACGCCCCTCACCTCAACCTTTACCACCGGGTACGGCAGCGACTACGCCAGCCCGCAGCTGGTGTACAGCAGCCCGACACCGGATGCCAATCAGAACCTGCCGCTGAGCGCGGTGTTCACTTACCGCTTCAACGAACCGCTGGATGTGACGCGGCTGAGCGGCTCCCTGCGCAACTATACCGCCGGGCAGTATGTGCCGTTCACGCTGCAACTCAGCCCGGACGGGACAACAATCACCCTGATCCCGACCGGCGGCATGGCGGCCAGCAGCCAGAACTATGGTTGCGTGACCGTCTACGACCTGGCGGGCAATGGCGGCAACGGCTACTGCGCCTGGGCCTATACCGCCGCCGCGCCCGATCCCTCGCTGCCCCAGGCGGTGGTGACGGCGCCCATGGCGAACGAGACCGGGGTGCCGACCAACACCCTGATTGACATTCTGTTCAGCAAGCCGCTGGCGTTGCAGAGCCCGTGGCAGGTGACTCTGAGCGCGAATGGCAACCCGGTGGCGCAGCAGGTGAGCCTGGTGAACGCGGGCACGGTGGTGCGTATCACGCCGGGGGCGCTGCTGGCGCCGAACACCGTGTACACGGTGGCCATCAGCGGGTTTACCGACCTGGGCGGCAACGCCATGGCGGGCACCTTCAGCTATCAGTTCACCACCGGGCCGAATCCGGACCTGAGCAACTCCACCAGCTTCCAAACGGCGAGCGCCACGGTAAGCGGGGTGGCGACGCAGCTGTCCACCAACAGCACGCTGGCGGGAGTGGATACGGGCACATCGCTGACGGTGACCTTCTCGGCGCCGGTGATGGCGCCGTGGCTGTGGACCAATGGCGCGGTGCAATTGGTGAACACCAATACCAGCGCGGTCATTCCCGTCACGCTGGCGCTGTCCACCGACGGGCGGACGCTGACGCTGACCCCGCAAGCGCCGCTGGCGGGGGCCACCGGGTATACGCTGCGGGTCAATTACTACGCCACCGTCTACGCGCTGCCGGGGTACAACGTGAGCGGCTACGGGCTGTTCAAGTTCACCACCCCCTAACGCGTCCGGCGCAGCTGGGGGCTGTCGGATGACGACAGGGTCATGGCGCCGCCAAGCGCGTATACTGGGCGGCGGAGGGGAATGCAATGATTCGTTCGTGTCTCGTCGTGATGGCTGTGGGTATGGGCATGCTGGCGGCGCAAGCGCCGGCGCGTCCTTATAAGGTGTTGAAGACGGCCCAGGTGGGCGGCGAGGGCGGATGGGATTACATTTACGCCGACCCGGCGGGACGGCGGCTCTACATCCCCCGCGGCGCGACTTCGGCGGCCGACCCGGCGAGCAGTCGCATTACCATCTTCAACCTGGACACGCTGGCGCCGCTGGGCGACATCCCCGACACCGGCGGCCAGGGGGTGGCGGTGTGTCCGGCGACCGGGCACGGATTCGCCAGCAGCCATCCGCAGGTCACGATGTTCGACACTCACACCGACAAAGTGATGAAGAAGATTGACGTGGGCGCGGCGCGGGCGGACGGCATTCTCTGCGACACCTACAATGACCGCGTGTATATCTTCAGCCATCCCACGCACAACGCCACCGTGATTGACGCCAAAACCGGCGATTTGGTGGGCACCATTGACCTGGGCGGCACGCCGGAGGAGGGCGTGGCCGACGGCCACGGCACGCTCTACGACGTGATGCAGGACAAGGAAGGCGGCGTGGCCGTGGTGGACGTGAAGGCGATGAAGACGGTGAAGCACTACTCCTTCGACGGCAACGGCGGCTGCAACGGCCTGGCGCTGGACAACAAGAACCACGTCCTCTTCGCCGCCTGCCGCGCGCCGCAGCCGACGATGGTCATCCTGAGCGCCACCGACGGCAAGATTCTGGCCAAGCTGCCCATCGCCGGCGGATCGGACGGGGCGGTGTTCAACCCGGCCACCCACGAAGCCTTCAGCACCGAGGGCAACGGCATGCTGACCGTGATCCGCGAGGAAAGCCCGACCCAGTTTACGGTGGAGCAGAACCTCAAGACCATGGACGGCGCGCGGACCATCACGCTCGATACCAAGACCAACCACATTCTGACCATGTCGCAGAAGTTCGAGCCGCCCCCGCCGCAGCCCGCGGGCGCACCCGCGGAGGGGCGCCGCGGCTACGTCCGCCGGCAGGCGGTGCCGGGGTCGTTTACGATCCTGGTCGTCGGCAGGTAAGCAGCAGTTGACCGTGAACAGTTGACAGTGGACCGGCGCCGTGCCCGAACGCGGCAACTCGGCGCCGGGGCTGTTGGCTATTGGCTCTTAGCTGAGCCCTGTCCGGTCGTTCAACCCAGCTTTTCCTAACAGCCAACAGCTAAGAGCTAAGAGCCAAGCGCCCTGCCGCCTACTCGGCGGCGGCGGGGGCGGGGCGTAGGGCGGGGGCGCGGTGGAAGAGGCGGCGGAAGGCGGCCTGCAGGCGGTCCATGTAGAGGTAGACCACCGGCGTGGTGAACAACGTCAGGGCCTGGCTGAGCAGCAGGCCGCCGACGATGGTGATGCCGAGGGGTTGGCGGAGTTCCGAGCCGGTGCCGCCGCCGATGGCGAGCGGCAGCGCGCCCAGCATGGCGGCCAGGGTGGTCATCATGATGGGGCGGAAG
>DATBPS010000056.1:0-6414 GCA_036561225.1 Terriglobales bacterium | reverse complement strand
GCGGCGTGATGGGAGACCTGCAGCCGCTCGGCGATCTCCGCCACGTTGGCCCAGGGGCGGCCGTGCATGCCCTTGATGGTCATCAGCAACTGGTGCTGTTGCGGGGAGACGCCCGCCTGCCGCGCGGCGCGCTCACTGAAGCGCAGAAACTGGCGCAGGGCGTAACGGAACTGGGCAAGGGATTCGATGTCGGCTTTGCTGATTCGCATGCGGGGTTTCCTGGGCGCACATCGCGCTCCATCATCATAGCCCAAATGGAACAGCAAGAGGGAAAATAATGGGATGCTGAGGATACAAAAAACACAAGTTCGGCTTCGCTTTCCCCGACGACGCCGGAATTATGTCTGTCTGCGTAGCTATTTCGGACGCCCGCAAACCGGTTTACACTGAAGCGTGCCCCGCCGCCTGATTGTTTTGAGCGCCGCCACCGCCCTCGCCCTGCTGGGACTGGCGGGCTGTGGCTGGTTCCAGCGGCCCGCCCCTGGCCCCGACGTGCTGGCCATGGTCAACGGCCAGCCCATCCAGACCGCCGAACTCAACCAGCTCTATGCCGAGCAGACCGCCGGCGCCGCCGCGCCTCTGCCTCCGCAGCAGAGCCTGCAGTTGCGCCTGTCCCTGCTCAACCAGCTGATTGACCGCCACATCCTGCTGCAATACGCCGCCCAGCTGGGCATCCAGGCCGACCCCCAGCAACTCGACCGCGCCCTCAGCGTGGCCCGCGCCCGTCAGCCGGCGCCGCCCGAGCCGGAACTGCGGCAGCAGGCCGCCGATGCGGTCATCCTCAACCAACTGCTGCAGCAGGAGGTGGCGGACAAAATCCACATCACCGACGACGACATCGCACAGTTCTACCAACAGAACCAGGCCAGTTTCCATCTCCCCGAGCGCCAGTACCATGTGCTGGAGATCGTCGTCACCCCCCGCCCCGGCGCGGTCACCAACCTGGCCGAAGACAAGGCCACCACCCCCGCCGCCGCCCGCAAGAAGATGGCCATGCTGCAGCAGCGGCTGGCCGCCAAGGCCGACTTTGCCACCCTGGCGCAGCAATATTCGGAAGACCCGGCCACCGCTTCGAGCGGCGGCGACCTCGGCCTGATCCCGCAATCCGTGTTGATGACCCAGACCCCGGCCCCGCTGCGCGACGCCATCCTCCGTCTCCAACCCGGCCAGGTCTCCCCGGTGATCACTACCCCGGAAGGCTACTATCTGCTCAAGCTCGAGGGCATCGAGCCGGCCGGCGTTCGCCCCCTCACCGACCCGCAGGTAAAGCAAAGCATCCGCGATCTGCTCACCAACGCCCGTCAGCAGGTGTTGCAGGCGGCCTTTCTGACCACCGTCCGCGATCGTGCCAAAGTCGAAAACTTCTACGCTGAACGCCTCCTCAACGGCCAATCCTGAGCCCGTTCGCGGCAGCTCGGAGGCGCCCTGAGCCGAGCGGGCGCCGCTGCCGGGGAGCGTAGCCACGTCAGGGGTGGAGTATCCGCACAAAATGCACCTGCCGGGCGGCAATCCGGCATCCAAGGTCACATGGTGGTGATCTGGTGGATTATCGTTGGCCTGATCGCCGGCTGGGCGACGGGAAAAATCATGCGCGGCCACGGCTTTGGACCGCTGATGGACATTGTTGTCGGCATCATCGGCGCCATTATCGGGGGATGGATCATGCTGGCCCTGGGGGCCTCGCCCCACGGCGGCATCATCTATACCGTTCTGGTAGCCATCTTGGGCGCGATTGTGCTGACCCTAATTGTGCGCGCCCTGTCGGGCGGTCAGGCACGTAGCCGCGGCTGAGACGATCGCGCCCGCCCCGATGCCCGACATGCATACGTGCGGCTCGGGGTTGGTGCAGCGCGCCTCGCGATACACCCAGCAGTTGTTGCAGGGGCTGCACGCCAGCGCCCGGTACACGCTCACCGACTGCGCATTACGGGGAGCGTAGCGCTGCGGAGTGTCCGGACCAAAAATTCCCACTACGGGCGCGCCCATGGCCGCCGCCAAATGCATCGGTCCGCTATCAATCGCGATCACGGTGGCGGCGCCGGCCATTACCGCCGCCAGCTCCTGCAAATTGAAACCGGTAGCCACCTTGGCGCGCGGCGCCAAAGCCGCAATTTGGCGGCAGAGCGCCTCTTCCCGCCACGCTCCCACTACCACGATCGGCCACTCCGGTAGACCCTCCACCACTTCCGCCCACACCTCCGGCGCAAGGCGTCGAAATGACACCGTGCCTCCCGAACCGGGTGCCAGCACGACGTAGCCATTCCCACGCGTGAGTTGATTCTGTTCCCGCCAGGCCGCGGCACTCTCTCTGGCCGCCGGCGCCAGGGGAAGGGGAATCAGCTCGCGGCCAGGCAAGAACCCGGCGGCACGCCCCAGGTCATCGAAAATGTCTTTCATGTGCCTGATGCCCATGGCCTCAGCGCTCACCAGCACGTCGTAGAGATAGTTGCGCCGGCGGCTGGCCACGCGGAACCCAAAGCGCCGGGCGCGCCGGCGGGCAACTTGCGCCAACGCCCCGGACCAGAACACGTGCTGTTCGAAATCCAGCACCATCTCCGCCGGTCGCAGGGCTCGAAGCGCGGCGAGCCAGGTCGCCGGGTGCCGCCTCACGATGACCACCGCATCGGCCACCCCGGGCGCGGTGAACACCCCCGCGGCGCGGCGCGTGGTGACCACGGTAAGCCGCCGGCCGGCAGCGCGGATGGCGGCCAGCACGGGCAGCATGAGCACCGCATCCCCCATGCCCACCAGCTTGATCGCCACCACCGGACCACGGCCGGAATTTCCCACGTGTCGGTGAAAAAAGGCCGCGATCACCGCCACCTGCGCGACGATGAGCTTGTCGCAGATGCGGATGAGCCAGGTCTTCACCCGATTATCTCCCGGTAAAGATCCATCCATTGCGCGTTGATGGCGTCTTCGGCGAAGCGTTCACGCACCCGCGCCCTTCCGCCGGCGATCAAGTGCGCCCGCAGTTCCGGTTCCCGGGCCAGACGCAGCATGGCGGCGCCGAGCGCGGCGGCATCGCCGGGCGGGGTGAGCAGCCCGCTTTGTTCCGGTTCCACAATCTCCAGCAGGCCGCCCGCGGCGGCGGCGATCAGCGGCACGCCGGCGGCCATGGCTTCAATGGCGGTGCGCCCGAAGGGCTCGGGTAGGGTCGAGGCATGCACCGCCACATCGCAGGCGGCGTAGGCCGCCGCCAGCCCGTCCCTCAGGTAGCCGGTGAAGCGGACGGAGTCGGCGAGTCCGAGATCACGCGCTCGGGCTTCGAGCAGCGCGCGGCGATGACCATGTCCATGGGTATCGTAAACATCGTCGCCCACGATCAGGAAGCGCGCGCCGGGCAGCGCGTCGTGCACCGTGCGCGCCGCCTCCAGAAAGACCTCATGCCCCTTCCAGGGCGCGAGGATGGCGGTCATGCCGAAGACAAAGGCATCGGCGGGCAGGTTCCATCGCCGGCGAAATTCCTCCCCATCTCCGCCCGCCATGGACTCCGGGGCGATGCCGTTGGCGATCACCCGCAGCTTGCCGGCGAGCGCCGGCACCCGTTCGGCGTAGGCCGCCGCCACCGCCTGCGAGTTGGCTACCGCCATCGCCGTCCGCGGCGCGAAGTGCTGCAGCAGGCGGTTGGAAACACTCGCGGCATCGGGCAGGGGAAAATCATGCAGATGCCAGATCAGCGGCGGCGCCGCGCCGGCCATGGCCGCCAGCAGATGCATCTTCAAACCGTTGCTGTGCAACACCGCCGGTTGCAGGGCGGCGAGGGCGCGGCGCAGGCGTCGGGCATAGAGCGGCGCTTGCCACATCACGCGGGGGTCGCGCCGTTTGCACTGTGGGCAAAGTCGACGCGAGAAGGCCGCGAAACTCGGAACCGCGGCCCGGCCCCGGAAGGCGAAGAGGCGCGGCCCCAGCCGGCCGGGGCTCTCGGGGGTCCCCGGCCGGCTGAGCGTAAGCGGGTCGCTCGGCGTAGCCGAGCGGGGTCCCGCGCCAGTCAATGCCGCGGTCCGCGCCGCCACTGAACGCAGGGGATGAAAGCGGCTGGCGCGGCGCAGCGCCGCCGGCAGCGGCAGCAGGTGCGCCCCCACACCCGCCTCGGCCAGCAGATCGAAGAGCGGTCCGCGCGACCCGGCCAGCACCTCGGGCAGGAATTCCCCCGACCGCCGCAACCCGGCGGCACAGCTCAGCAGGCAACGTTCGGCGCCGCCCACCTGTCCCGACGTGGCGAGATAGAGTACGCGTTTCACGGCAGGAACTCCTCATGCACGGCGCGCACCTGGGCGGCGGCGTGGTCCCAATTGTACTCATCAAGCACCCGCCGTCGGCCCGCCTGTCCCATCCGCGACGCCAGCTCGCCATCCTGCAGTAGGCGTGCCAATCCGTCGGCGATGGCCTCCGGCGCGGTGGGGTCCACCAGCACTCCGGTGACGCCATCCACCACCGCATCCGGAATACCCCCGCTGCGCCCCGCCACCACCGCCTTGCCGCGCGCCGCGGCCTCCAGCAGCACGATGCCGAAGCCCTCAAACCCCAGCCCGCGCCGCTGGCGTTCCTCGCGGCTGGCCAGCAAGAACACAGCACAACCGTCGTAGGCGGCCAACAGTTGATCTTCCGGCAAGGCCCCACTGAACTCCACCGCGTCGCCCACCCCCAGAGATCGGGCCAGCGCTTCCAGCCAACCGCGGTCATCGCCCTCGCCCACGATGCGGTAGCGGAACGCCACCCCGCGCCGCCGCAGCTCGGCGCAGGCGCGCAGCGCCTGGTCCACGCCTTTGTAACGGTCGCGGGCGCACAGCCGCGCCACGGTCAGGATGACCGGCGGCTCCCCCGCTCCCCGGGCCGCCGTGGCCAAAGGCAGCCGGGCCCACTCCGCGGTGGCGCCCAGGGCGATCTTGCGCACCGGAGGCAGCCGCGAACCCACCAGCTCGCCCACCCGGGCGGCGGTGAAGTCGCTGTTGACCAGGATCGCCGCCGCCCCCGCCAGCGCGCGCCGCGCCCGCCCTGGAAATCGGCACTTGGTGATCTCTTCCCCATGCGCCCACACCAGGTAGCGCGCGCCGCTGCGGCGCTCCAGCCGCTGCGCCGCATAGGCGGCGAAGAGATGGTTGCAGTGCACCAGGCAGGGCGGCGCGCACGCGGGCGCCAGTACCGCCGTCGCCTGGCGCAGGTAGCGCAGCAGCGCCAGTTGGCTACCCAAACTGGCAGGCGTGCGGGTCAGCGGCAGCTGTGCCGCCTCGGCATCCCCTCCGCTCGCGGCAGCTCGGAGGCGCCCTGAGCCGGGCGGGCGGCCGCTTCCGGGGAGCGAAGCCACGGCGCTGAGCGACCGTAGGGAGCGACCCAAGTCAGGTGTGGAGTATCCACCGGCCGCCGGCGCGACCGCCCGTCGCGTAATGCTTGCCAGCCGCGAATAGATCTCCCACGTCAGCGTCTGGATGCCGCCCCGCGCCGGCGGAAAATCGGTGGCCAGCAGCAGCAGGCTCCGCCCTGGCGCGGGCGCCGCGGAGCTCTTCACGACTCCGGGTCTCCCGCCGCGGCCGGCACCGGCGTGGCCGCCGGCGCGGGCGTGGTCGCCCGCGCCGTTTCCCGCAGAATGCGTACCGTGTGCTCCAGCGCGAACCGGCGATAGTAAAGCTCGCGGCCGCGCGCGGCGATGGTCTGCCGGCGGGCCAGATCACTGAGCAGCTCCTCCGCCACCGGGCGCAGCGCCACCGGCGCGGCCAACGCCACCGCTCCGGCCTCCCGCCACACCGGCTCGGTGGCCTCACCGGCGTGGCTGAGCAGGCAACGGCCCAGCGCCAATCCGGCCATGGCGGTACCGCGCCGCCCGCTGATGCCGTCGGCATAGGGCTGCACCATCAGGTCACTGGCGGCGATGTGGGCGCTGGCGGACGCGGCGGGCAGCAGCCCGGGCGCGTGCAGACGGTTGGCCACCGCGGGTGCGGCCGTGACGATCTCCTCGCGCAGCTTCTCGCCGCCTTCGCCGATCAGCAGCGCATGCAACTCCGCGTCCCGCTCCAGCAAGGCCTGCAGAAGTGGCCGCAGACACGCCCGGGCAAACTCCTGAAATCGCCCAAAGCTGGCCACCAGCTTGCCGCCCGGCGCCAGCCGGGCGCGTACCGCCTCCACCTCCTCCGGCGGCGCGGTCAGCGGCAGGTTGCTGGGCACCGGCATCCAGTGCGCCGGCGGGCTGCCGGGCAGCAGCTCCTGCAAAAATGCATCCCAGGCTGGGGTCGAGACGAAAGCCTCGGCGGCGGCGCGCCGCAACTGCTTCGCCATGTGCTGGGTCACGCCCGCCAGCACCTGCACCGGCCGCCGCACTCCCGGCTCGGCCTTCACCGCCACCTCGTGAAACATGATCCACAACGGCTGCGGACGCGGACGCGCCAGCCAGCGCGTCAGCCGCACGTTCATCGCCTT
>DATBPS010000055.1:0-19457 GCA_036561225.1 Terriglobales bacterium | reverse complement strand
GTGAAGCCGGCCCCCTGGCCGTTAGCCAGCACGCTGCCCTGTGGAGTCCGGACTTTCCTCGACCAGCCGCGCGGCTTGCGCCACGCTCCGACCGCGATTGCCCATCCGCCTGCCGAGCTTCCAGTTTATCCCGGCTCCAACCCCTCCGCCGCCGGATCCCAGCAGGGGATGTCCTCCGCCGTGGCTGCCATGAGCAGCCCATGATCGCTGGAGACCAGCAGCGTCTCGGCCTGTGGTTCCCGAACCGTTCGGTGAAATTCGACGCACGACGCGATCTGCAGTGCGTCCGGAGCCCGCAGGGGATGCCGGTCGAGCAGCAGGACAGCAAGCTGCATGACAGCGTCGTTCAAGCCTTGCTGCACGATGCTTCTGGCAACCCGCGCGGAAAAATCCTCCAGCGCCTGTTCGCCCTCAATCCGGTTCAGTGCCCCTCGGCGCATGCGAGCGCGGAGCGCGGCGCGAAATTCCAGCACACCGAGGCTCGAGATCACCAGCCGTGCGCCTTCGCCCGTCACCGCGCTTTCCAGCCTTGCCGAGTCAGCCTCTTCGACGTAGAGCTTGACCAGGGCGCTGGTGTCAAGGAAGTAGGTCGGCAACTAGTAGCGGACCTCATCGCGCATGCGCGACACCGTAACCGACATCGGCTCGCCGCTCACCTTGATGCGTGGAAACCCCCAGCCGAGCTTGGTCTCCCGGCCGAGGATGCGCTGCACCTCCGGACTGCTGCTCTCCACGCGGAGCGCCGAGGTGTTGAAGCCCGGATTACGGGGATTCGGAATCTTGCTTACCAGCACCCATCCACGGCTCGTCGCCTCGCGCAGCACCCGGTTCCGCCCCTCCGGAGACGCGGCCCACGCAAAGTCCTGGCGCGGCAGATAAGCATCCCGGAACCATTTCAGCGCCACGAACGAGTGCCCAGGGGTCTTTTCGGCAACGTCCAGAGCCCGGATAAGATCAGCCAGTTCTTCTTCCGCCGAAGCCTGTCCGGGGGCCGCCTGCTCTGCCGGCTGAGCTGCCGACTGCGCTCCCTTGGGGGCCTCTCCCGGCTCCGCCGCAATCAACCGAATAAAAAGAGAGTCCCCCTTGGGGCTCGCCTTGTCCGCGGTCGAACGCCGCCTGCGCGCCTCTTTGCGCTTGTGACCTGCCAGCAATTGCACCTCTTCGACACGAGTTCCGAACGGAAGAACTTGCGGATTTTCTTCCAGCAGTTTCAGCAGGTCTGCTTCAATCTGTTTTGCAGTCATTTGTTGCCCATCGAGCCTTCCGGCAAGCTATATGTAATATACCATGGAACCCTGGTCTGTCAAGCCCCCACCCGCATTCACTGAGCGGCGCTGGGTGGAGGCGCGCGCCCCGCATTGGCTCCGCCCCCATGCTAAAATCAGGCTTCCGAGGGGCGTGTAGCTCAGCTGGAAGAGCGCCGCGTTCGCAACGCGGAGGTCAGGGGTTCGAGCCCCCTCACGTCCACCATCCCCTTGCCGTACACATCCACCTTCTGGTCCTGGCTGGGATTAGGGTTGCTGGTCTTGGGATGCGTGCTGGGCGTTTTTCCGCTGCTCCCCGCCCTGCCCGCCGGCGGCGCGACCATGACCCGGGTGCCCCACTTGCCTTGGACCGCGGGCGGAATCGCCGCCGTGGGCGTCATTCTGCTGCTTTGGCAGCGCCGACGCGGCGGCCGCGAACCATTCTAATCAGTACGTGCCGCCACCGCGCTTTAACCGCGTCCTGCTGATCGTGCTCGACAGCGTCGGCATCGGCGCCATGCCCGATGCCGCCCGCTACGGCGCCTACGACCCCATCAGCGACACCCTCGGGCACGTGCTGGAGCGCTGCCCCACGCCGCTGCCCACGCTCGAACGGCTGGGCCTGGGGCACATTCGCGCGCTACCCGGCATCGCGGCCACCGCGCCACCGCTGGCCGCCTATGGACGATGCACGCTGCGCTCGGACGGCAAGGACACCACCACCGGCCACTGGGAGATGGCGGGCATCATTCTCGATCCCGGCTTCCCGGTATTTCCCCACGGCTTCCCGGCCGAACTGATGGCCGCTTTCGAGCGGCGCATCGGCACCCGCACGCTGGGGAATGTCGCGGCCAGCGGCACGGAGATTATCCAGCGTCTCGGTCCCGACCATCTGCGCACCGGCTACCCCATCGTCTACACCTCCGCCGACAGCGTCTTCCAGGTCGCCGCCCACGAGCAACGCGTTCCCTTACCCCACCTCTATGAGATCTGTGCCGTCGCCCGCGAGCTGTGCCGCGGGCCATGGCAAGTGGGCCGGGTGATCGCACGTCCGTTCACAGGCGATGCCGCGGCGGGCTTTGCGCGCACCCGCCATCGCCACGATTACGCGGTGCCGCCGCCGGAAGGCATGCTGCTCGATCAGCTGGCTGCCCGTGGGGTGCCGGTGCACGCCGTGGGCAAGATTCACGACATCTTTCTCGGCCGCGGCATCTCCAGCCATGTGCCCATGACCTCCAATGCCGATGGTCTGGCGAAGACCATGGCGGCGCTGGCGGAAATTCCGCGCGGGTTGATCTTCACCAACCTGGTGGACTTCGACATGATCTATGGCCACCGCAACGATGTGGCCGGCTACGCCGCCGCGTTGGCCGAGTGCGACGGCTGGTTGCAACGCGTCACGGCCGCCTTGGGGCCGGGCGATCTTCTGGTGCTCACCGCCGACCACGGCTGCGACCCCACCACTCCCTCCACCGACCATTCCCGCGAGTACACGCCGCTGTTGGCCTATACGCCCGGCGGCCCCGCACCCGACCTGGGCACGCGCGCCTCGCTGGCCGACATCGGCCAGACCATCGCCGAAAATTTCGGCGCGCGCCTGCCGGCCGGCACTTCGTTCCTCGCGGCGCTGCTCCCGGCTAGGGCTGGGGCTTCGCCAGGCTGAGCAGGTTGGCGAAGATGCGGTAGGCGCCGGGGACGGCATCGGCGAGCTGGCGATAGAGCGCCAGGCCTTCGTACACATACACGCCCTTGCCGTAACCGGCCACCAACAGGCCGCCCTTCTGCGGCGGCTGATCGGTGTCGTGCATTTCGACCAGGGCGGTGTAGTGGGGGTCCCAGCTTTCCATAAAGCCGTGGCCGCGTTCCTCGACCCAACCTTTGAAATCGGCGGCGGTGATGTGGTTGGGGAAGTTGAGCGCGCGGGCGTCGGGCGCGAGAATCTGTACCGCCGAGGCTTCGTCCACCACGCGCTGCCCGTTGCCGCCCAGTTGATACGGATAGGGGCCGAAGTCGTGGTCGTACTCCGAAGTCTGGAACTGCACGATCAGCACGCCGCCGTTTTTAACGTAGTTCAGCAGGCGTCCGTTGTAGGTGCGCAACTCGGGGCGCGCGGCGTAGGCGCGGATGCCGAGCACGATGGCGTCGTAGGCCTGCAGGTTGCCGCCGGAGATGTCGCTGGGGCTGAGGTAATGGACCGGCACGCCCAGGCTGGCCAGCGCCGGGGCGGTGCTGTCGCCGGTGCCGGTGACGTAGCCGACGCGCAGGTTGGGGACGATCTTCACGTTCACGCCCCGCGCCTTGTACACCGCCGGCAGGTAGAGGTTATAGGGCCGCAGGCCGGGGTAACCGGCGGTGTGGTACCCGGCTTCGTAGTCGCGGCCGTGGTAGCCGGCCACGGCGGTGATGGAATAGGCGGCGGTGGTCGCGCCGTGCGGAAGGATATGGAAGCGCAAGGGCTCATCCTCGCCGCTGTGCGCCAGCGAGAAGGGAGCGCTGGCCGGCTGCGACGTCCAACCCGCCGGCAACCGCAGGTGCACGCTGCCCGCCGCCGCCGTGGGGGCATCGCTGTGCACGGTGACATCGAGTTCGAACCCCGTCGCCGGCAGGGGAATGATGCCTGCCCGCGGGGCTACCAGAACGGAAATCGGCGGTGTCACCACCAGCGGGTCTTCGACGATGCCGCTGTTGGTGGGTCGCTGCAGCACCTCCACCACCTGCGCCAGGGTGATCTCCACCCCGCGATACCCGACCGTCGCCCAGGCGGAGAGCGGGTAGGGACCGGTGGGCAGCGTCAGGTAACGGGCATCGTTGATGTCGTAGTACGGCTGCTCGTCGTTGGGTCGGGAATAATACGGCTGCGTGGCCGGCGCATCGGCCGGAACCGTGACGCGGAAGCTCTCGGATTCGGCGGGCGCGGGGCTGGAGAACTGCCAGGCGGGTTGATCGCCGGCCGAGCGCAGCTGCACCTTCTCCAGCTTCACCGGCTCGGGGGTGGGACTGGCGAAGTGGGTGGCCACGCTGAACGACTGCCCGGGTACCACCACCCGCACGCTCACTCCCGGCCCGCCGCGCCCGCCACGCTCGCCTTCCACGCGGGCGGTGAACTGCAAGCCCAGCGCCTCGGCCAGGGCGGTGTTGAACTGCGCCTGCTTGACCGTCAGCTCATGCAGAATGTTGTACTTCGCCGCCTCGCTGAGCGCGCCTTCGCGCACCTGGGCGATGCAGGCACTGGTGGCCGCCAGCCCCTGCGCCAGCAGCGGGGCGATCGTCTGCGGCGCGGCGGCACGGAACTCCTGCATCGCCTGCTCCACATCCTTATTGATGTCGGTCAATTGCCGGCGCAGCGCCGAGGCATCCTCGCCGGGAGCCAGATCGGCGATGCCGGCCAGCGAAGTGTCCACGCCTTCGAAGTAGGATGTCTCCGGTTCGCTGGTCTTCACCTGGCTGGCATAGAGATGGTAGGGCGTGCTCTGCGCCCCCAGGTCGGGCACGGCGATGCCGCTCAACTGGGTGCGCTGCTCGGCCAGCCCCTGCCGGGCGATCTGGGTGTAGGAGGCCGCCAGCACCGGGTTGTATCCGCCCTCCTGCACCTCGAGGGTGATCGAAGGCTGACCCTCGATCCAACGCTGATGGACAAAGTCGTAGATGCGGTTGGGGGTGTAGACGCCGCTGGCGGAATCGAAGATGCCGCGCGGCGTGAAAGCGCGCACCGGCACCCGGGCGTACACCTTGAGCGCCTGCCAGGGGCGCAGTCCGGCGCGGATCTGGTCGGGAAACTGTCGCGGATCGGCGGCCGCGGTATAGACCTCCTGCGCGATCTCGCCGGCGGTGGCATGGTTGCCGTGACCGTCGCTCGGTCCGCCGACGAACACCGAAGTGATCACCAGCGGACGCACCGTGCGCACCACCCGCACCGCATCCTCCAGCACCCGCTCGTGGCCCCACTGTTGCAATGTCTCCTCCTTGGTCTTGGAGAAGCCGAAGTCCACCACGCGGGTAAAGTACTGCTGCACGCCGTAGTAGCGGCCGGCGGCCAGCAGCTCCTGGGTGCGCACCAGCCCCAGGGCGTCGTAAAAATCGTCCGACATCAGGTTCTGGCCGCCCTCGCCGCGGTTGAGCGTCAGCAGCGCCACGCGCGCCCCCAGCCCGCGCGAAGCGTGGGTGAGCAGCCCGCCGTCCTCATCGTCGGGATGGGCGGTGACTTCCAGCAGGCTGGCGCGGGTATGCAGCTTTTGCAGGCTCTGCCACACCGCCGCCGACCCACGATCCATGTCGAGTTGCCGCCCCGCCACCAGCGGCTGAATGGCCACCGCGCGCGGCGGCGGCGCCTGGGCGGCGAGCACCAATCCCAGGCCAAGAATGCAGGTCAGAAGGCGCATACAGAAGCTCATGGTAACAGGTGGCACGGCCGCCTTTTGCGGCAGCCGCCCTTCCCCTCGCGGCAGCCCGGAGGCGGCGCGGCACTATAATCATTCGGTGAGGATAGGCATTACCTGCTACCCGACCTACGGCGGCAGTGGGGTCGTGGCCACCGAGCTGGGCATGGAGCTGGCCCAGCGCGGACATGAAGTCCATTTCATCACCCACGCCAACCCCATCCGCCTCGATCCCGACACCCCGCGGGTGCATTACCACGAGGTCGAGGTCTCGAATTATCCGCTGTTCCAGTACCCCCCCTACGCCCTGGCGCTGGCTTCGCGCATGGCCGAAGTCGCCTCCTGTTACCGCCTCGACCTGCTGCATGTCCATTACGCCATCCCGCACTCCATCTCCGCCCTGCTGGCGCAGCAGATGCTGGCGGGCAAACGGCGACTGCCGTTCGTGACCACGCTGCACGGCACCGACATCACGCTGGTGGGGGCGGATCGCTCCTACTTCCCCATCACCAAATTCTCCATCGAGCGCTCGGACGCGGTCACCGCCGTCAGCCTCTACCTGCGCCGGCAGACGGAAGAGGTCTTCGGCATCACCCGGCCCATCGAGGTCATCCCCAACTTCGTCAACTGCGAACTGTACCGGCCGCGGCCGGAGCAGCGGCGGGCGGGGCTCACCCTGCTGCATGTCTCCAACTTCCGCCCGGTGAAACGTCCGCTGGACTGCATCCGAATTCTCCAGGAGGTGCGGCGTTCACTGGACGTCCATCTGCTGATGGCCGGCGATGGCCCCGAGCGCGGACCGGCCGAGATACTGGCCATGGAGATGGGGGTGCAGGAGCATGTCACCTTCCTCGGCAAGCAGGATCATATCGAGCGCCTGATCCCGCAGACGCACGTGCTGCTGCTGCCCAGCGAGCTGGAGTCGTTCGGGCTGGCGGCGCTCGAAGCCATGGCGTGCGGCGTCCCGGCCATCGCCACGCGGACCGGCGGGGTGAGCGAGCTGATTACGTCCGGCAAGGACGGGTATCTCGAGCCGGTGGGCGACGTGGCCGCCCAGGCGGCGCGGGTGGTCGAGTTGCTCAGCGATGCGCGGCTTTATGAGCGCGTCTCGCAGGCGGCGCGCTGCACCGCCGCCGGCCGCTTCAACTCCGACCGCGTGATTCCCCAGTACGAGCGCTTCTACGAGCAGGTCTGCGAGGCGGTGCCGGCGTGAACATCCTGGCCGTCGGCCCCCACCCGGACGACATTGAATTCGGCTGTGCCCCGCTGCTGCTGCGGGAAAGCGACGCCGGGCATGCGGTCAAGCTGCTGGTGCTCTCGCGCGGCGAGGCCGGTTCGGCGGGCACCGCGGAAGTGCGGGAACAGGAGGGGCGGGCGGCGGCGGCGCTGATGGGCGCCGACCTCGCCTTCCTCGATTTCCGCGGCGACTGTCATCTGGAGGTGTCGCCGGCACAGTCGCTGCGCATCGCCGCCGAGATTCGCCGCTTCCAGCCGCAAATCGTACTCGCCCCCAACCCCACCGGGAATCAGCATCCGGACCACAGCGCCGCCGGACGCATTACCCGCGACGCCTGCCGGCTGGCCCGCTACGGCGGCCTCAGCGATTTGAAGGCGCTGCCGCCACACCGCATCGGCCAACTCTACTTTTACGACATCACCCAGCATGGCATGCGCGCTCCCGATCTGGTGGTGGACATCAGCGACCTGGTGGAGCGCTGGCGGGCCATCATGGCCTGCCACGCCAGCCAAACCGGCAGCAAAGGCTACATCGAATTGCAAATGACCGCTGCCCGCCTGCTGGGCCTGACCATCGGCGTGGAGTACGCCTGCGGCGTGTACGTCAACGATCCGGTGCGGGTGCCGCGGCTGAGTGATCTCAACTTGTCGTCGCGCAATTTCTGAAAGCCCGTCATGCCCGCCGCGGCCGCCCAACCCGAAGACGAAATCTGGATGCGCGCCGCCATCGCCGCCGCCCGCCGCGGCCTGGCCGCCGGCCAGTCTCCATTCGGCACGGTGATCGTGGCCCCACCACCGCTTCAGGCGATTGTGGCGGAAGGGCACAACCAGGTGTGGGCCTCGACCGACCCCACCGCCCACGCCGAGGTCACGGTGATTCGCATGGCCTGCCGCGCCCGCGGTTCGATCTCACTGGCCGGCTGCACGCTGTACAGCACCTGCGAACCCTGCCCCATGTGCATGGCGGCGATCCACTGGGCGCGGCTCGACCGCGTGGTCTACGGCGCCGCCATCGCCGACGCGGCCGCCGCCGGTTTCCACGAGCTGCACCTGCCCGCCGCCGAGCTGCTCACCCGCGGCGGTAGCCCGGTGCTCTGGACGCCCGGATGCCTTGCCGCCGAGTGCCGCCATCTCTTTGCCGAGTGGCAGGCCACCCCCGCCGCGCGCACCTACTAAAAACCCAAACCCCGTTCGGGCGGAACGGGGTTTGGGTTTGACAGACCAAAGTCCAGGCTGAGGGCAACCGGGACCGAATGGAGAGCAGGTCTGCTCAGTGGTTAACTCCATCCCAACAACAAATCTTGACAAAATTGTGACAACCGCGATATTTATTTTCGACTTACTGCGGCCGCCCCCGCCAGGTCATCCGAATGCCTACTCGGGCGCCGATTTTCGGCCCGGGATAGCCAATGACTTCCTGGTAGGAGTGATTGAGAACATTGTCCACCGCCGCCAGTATTTGCCACCGGGAGGTCAGTCGCCAGCTACCCGCCAAATCTAAGATGCCGTAGGCGGGGTCGAGGTTGTGATTGGGCAGCAGCAGGGTGTTGCCGAAGGCGCTGTCGGTCAGGAAGGTACTGTCATCGCGCCGGGCGGCGAAGTAGGCGGTGGCATCCCCGGTGAAGCGGTCACGGTTGTACACTGCCTCCAGGCTGCCGGTCTGGGGCGCGACGCGGAAGGGCCGGGCGCCGACCAGCGGGGCAAATGCGCCAATGGCGATGCCGGGAAAATTGGGGTTGATGGCCGGCGCCTGGGCGTCGAAGGAGTAGCTGCGCAACACCCGGGCGGCGGTGGCGGTATAGTCGCCGCGCAGTTGCCAATGGGCGTCGGGCTGGAAGGCGGTGGAGAACTCCAGGCCGCGGGCGCGCTGGTCGAGGGAGTTGTACTCGCCGCCATACAGCGCCACCTGCGCCACCGCGGCGGGGATGCCGAGCGCCGGGAAGGCGGAGGCGGGAATATCCTCGATCAGGTCGTAGTAGCGCTGGTCGAACCAGGTGAGGCTGAGGCGGCCGCGGCCGGCGGCGAAGAACTGATCCACCCCGCCATCGAAATTGCGGCTGCGCTCGGGGCGCAGCGGACGCAGATGGAACTGGGCGATCAATCCCGGACCGCTCGGGTCGGCCAGCAATTCCTGGTAGAGCGAGAACTGCTCGACTTCGAGTTCGGGATCCTTGAGCCCGGTTCCGGCGCTGGCGCGCAGCCGGGTGGCGCCCCAGCCGCCGCCGCCCAGGCGCGGATACCAGGCCAGGCTGGCTTGCGGGTTGGCGGTGGTTCCGAACGGGGTATTGTGATCGGCGGCCACGCCGCCGTTGAGGAAGATGCGGTTACCCCATCCGCCGTTGAGCACCACGAAGGCGCCGTGGTTGTGGCGGCGCAGCGCCTCATTGCTGCTGACGCCGTGCTCGTCGAAGTAACGGTACCCCTCGACCAGGCTCCAGCCGGGCGTCAGTTGCAGGGTGCTCTCGGCGGCGAAGTCGCGGCGGCGCGTATCGGACGGGCTCAGTTGGGGGAAGCTGCCGCCGAAGCTGAGGATCGCCTGCCCCTGGGTGCTGTAGCCGTTGGCGCCGGCGATGGTGACCGGCAGGCCGAGGTAATCCCCCATCCCGTCGGGGATGCCGGCGGCCGCGGGCACGGCGCTGAAGAGGTTGGCGCGGGCCTCGCTGTAGCGCAGCTGCTGCCGCCACTGGGGTGTGATCTGCTGGGTGTAACTCAGTCCCACATAGGTTTCCGCCTGATGCTTGAACGCGCCTTCGGAGAGGCCGTAAAACAGCAGCGCGTTGGGCTGGCCGGTGTCGGCGTAGTTGCGCTGCACCGTCAACCGCAGATCGGCGGGCGCCACCCCAAAGCCGGTCGCCAGCCTCCAGCCGAGGTTGGCGCCGTAGGTGTTGTTGCGAAACTTCGACCCCGGCACCTGGTTGTGGCTGCCGAGATACCCGTAGCGCAGGGCATAGTCGAAGTTGCCCAGCGTCCCCAGCAGCTGGTTGCTCTGCTGCAGGGTGGCATAGGCGCCGGCCATGGTGGTGCTGTCGAACTCGGGGGCGGCGACATCACGGCCGCTGCGCGTACGCAGCGAGATCACCCCGGCGGCGGCGTCCGAGCCGTAGATGACGCTGTCGGGGCCGCGCAGAATCTGCATCTCCTCCAGCCCCACCGGCGCCAGGTTGGCAAAATCATAGCCGCCGAGATCGAGCCGCTGGATGGGCACGCCATCAAGCAGCACCTTGGAAAAGTTGGCCGGCGCGCCACGCAGGAACACCGACACCACTCCCCCCGTCTGCCCGCTCTGCACCACGCCCAGTCCCGGTTGCAGGCGCAGAGCCTCGGCGGCCTGCACGGGGAGCAGCCGGGTGATCTGATCCCCGGTGATGGTGGAGACCGAGTTGCCCACCTGCGCCGCCGGCAGAGTTACACCGGTGGCGGTGACATTGATCGAGGTCTCGATCGGCGCCAACCCCAGCACCAGTGGGGCGGGCGCGGCCTGTACCGGCTCCGCCGCCGGGGCGAAGCCGGCGTGCCGGGCCATCAGCCGCACCGCCGCGGCGGGCACTTGCAGCTCATACTCGCCGTGGCCATCGGTTTGGGTGCTGGTCAGCACCTTGCCGGCGAGGTCGCTGGCGGTCACCGTGGCGTTCGCCACCGGACGACCCAGCGCATCCTGCACCAGACCATGGAGGGAAAGGGAAGTTTGGGCCAAGGCGGGCGTGAGCGCCGCCAGCAGAAGCAGGCAGAAACGTCGCAACAAGAGGAACCGAACCTTTCAGACTGACCCGCGTCAGCCGAAACGCTATCCAGCCCGGCCATACTGATGGCCGGACCTAAGACTCTGGGCAGGTCTCCTGACTTGCGGCTGCCCGATGCTCCGGGCGCTTGCCTCTCGCCTTCCCCAGGCCCGTGCCTGAGTGGCGAATCGAGAGGCGGCAAACCGCTTACAGTGGCGGGGCCGTGCGGGCTTTTCACCCGACTTCCCTTTTCAATCCCGCAGTGGGATCACCCAAAGTAGAACGGAGTCATCATAACAGACATGAAGCACAAAACTGTTTGGCTGGGTGGGATGCTGTTGCTGGCGACCGCGGCCTGGGCGGCCGCCGGAACTCTGCCCTTCCGGCTGATCTCGAAGCAAGACAAGCAATACGTTTCTCAGGCCAACTTTCCCATGTCGAGTCCGGAGCTCCGGCCCGACCGTCAGGACAACAGCCTGAGCACCCGGGTGAAAGGCAAGTACGAGGTGCTGGCGCTGGCCGGCCCGCAGGGGAAGATGATGTCGTTTCAGATTGAGACGCTCAGCAACCCGGAGATTCGTCTGCCCGCCGGTTCACAACTGACGATTGACGTGGTGAACGTGGACGACGACATGGTGCATGACCTGTACCTCACCTCACAAGCACCGCCGTTTCCGCTCTCGGTGCCCGCCAGCCCCATCGGCACCGCTGTCCTCAAGCCTTACAAAGGGCAGCAGTACCTGGCGGCGCGGCTGGTGGTCGAGGCCACCCACGCCGGCACGGCGTATTACGTGTGCACCGTTCCCGGACACGCCAAGAAAGGCATGTACGGCAAGATCGTGATTACGCCCTAGGCGCTCGTTCCATGGCCAGCAGGCGCTGCTTGCGCTCGACGCCCCAGCGGTAGCCGCCGGGTGCGCCGTCGCCGCGCACCACCCGATGGCAGGGCACCGCCAGGGCACAGCGGTTGGCGGCACACGCCTGGGCCACGGCACGGGCGGCCCGCGGCTGGCCGAGGCGGCGGGCGAGGGCGGCGTAGCTGATGGTCTCGCCTCGGGGCAGGGCGCGCAACGCCTGCCAGACGCGGCGCTGGAACACCGTGCCCTGCAGGTCCAGCGGCAATGCGGCCAGCGCGTTCCCGTCCAACCCCTTCAACACGCAGCGCAGCCGCGCCGCCAGCCCGCGGCGATCCTCGCGCAGCTCGGCGTGTGGGAACTCCCGGCGCAACTGCTCCGGCAGCGCCTGCGGTTCATCGCCCAGCAGAATGGCGCAGACGCCGCGCTGGCTCTCCGCCACCAGCACCCCGCCCAGCGGGCCGCGTCCGGTGGCGTAGCGAATCAGGCTCGCACCGCCGCCTCGCTGGAACTGCGCCGGAGTCATGCCCAGGGCGCGATTGGTGGCGGCGTAGAGGCGGCTGCCGGCGTGGAAGCCGGCGGCGTAGCCGGCTTCGGTCACCGTGCCGGGCCGGCGCAGAGCGCCGCGCAGGCGAGCATCACGGGCGGCGGCGGCGTAGGCGCGTGGCGACAGGCCGGTGGCGGCCCGGAAGCGCGCCCGAAAGTGCGAGGCACTCCACCCCGCCTCGCGGGCCAGGCGGCTCACCGCCGGCGGCTCCGGTTGCTCCAGCCGGCGACAGATAGTGGCGATCCGGGCATCCGGAGCCTGATCCGGACGGCAGCGGCGGCAGGGCCGAAACCCCGCCGCAGCGGCTGCCCGCGGCGAGGCATGAAAGCTGACGTTCTCCGGCCGCGGCCGCCGCGCCCCGCACGAAGGCCGGCAATACACGCCCGTGGTGCGGACGGCATACACAAAGCTGCCGTCGGCGGTGCGATCACGGCCAAGAACCCGTTGCCAAAGGATGGCGTTGCCCTTCATGCCTCCACTCTAGGTCGGAGCCGCCTCGTATGCACCCCGGTTTCGCTCGCCGAATTTACTTTTTCTGCGCGTCCAGGAAGCGGCGCAGCCGGTCCACGCCGCGCGCCCGGCCGAGCACCAGAAGGCTCTCGAGCAAGGGCGGCGAGGCGGTCTTGCCGGTAATCAAGGCGCGCAGCAGCATGAACACCTCTTTGGCGCTCCAGCCCTGGTCGGTGGCCAGCTGGCGCAGTGCGGCTTCGAGCGCGGCATGCTCAAAGGCGGTGTTTTCCAGCAGGGTCAGCAATTCGCCCGCCAGCGCCAGCGTTTCCGGTAGGGTGCGCTTCTTGGGCAGAAACACCTCCGGCGCCGGCTGGACACGATCCAGAAAGAAGAAATCCGTCAGGTCGAGGAACTCGCCCAGGGTTTCGATACGCTCCTGCACCAGCGGCGCGATCTCGCCCAGGTAGGCGTCGCTGAACAAATTTTCGCGCACCGCCGCCTGGAACTCGGCCGGGGAAAGGGCGCGCAGGTAAAGGCCGTTCAGCCAGCGCAGCTTTCCCAGATCAAACACCGGGCCACCCAGCCGGATCTGCTCGAACTGAAAGCGGGCGAACATATCGTCCAGCGAGAACTTCTCGGCTTCCTTTTCTTCGCTGACCGGCATGCCGCCACCCAGCAGTCCCAGAAAATTGACCAGCGCCTGGGGCAGGAACCCGGCTTGGCGGTAGTAGATCAACGAAACCGGATTCTTGCGCTTGGAAATCTTCGACTTGTCGCGGTTGCGCAGCAGCGGCATGTGCCAGAAGCGCGGCGCCGGCCAGCCGAAAGCCTGGTAGAGGAGCACATGCTTGGGGGTGGAGGAGATCCACTCTTCGGCGCGAATCACATCGGTGATCGCCATATGGTGGTCGTCCACCACATTGGCGAGGTGGTAGGTGGGGAAGCCGTCGGACTTCATCAACACCTGGTCGTCCACATTCTGGTGATCGAAGGTAATGTCGCCACGCAGCTCATCGCGGAAGGTGGTGGAGGGAACGTCGGGCACTCGCAGGCGAACCGTGAACGCCTCCCCGGCGGCTTGGCGGCGGGCCACTTCCTCCGCGCTCAGACGCAGGCAGGCGCGGTCGTAGCGCGGCGGCTGATGGGCGGCCGCCTGGGCGCGGCGCATCTCCTCCAGCCGCTCCGGGGTACAGAAGCAACGGTAGGCATGGCCGCCGGCCAGCAGCGTGGCCACCGCGTCGCGATACAAACCGGTGCGCTCCGACTGGCGATAGGGTCCATGCGGGCCGCCCTTGTCCGGTCCCTCGTCCCAGTCCAGGCCCAGCCAGCGCAGGGCGTCGAAGATCATCTGTTCGCTGCTGGCGACGAAGCGGGTGCGGTCGGTATCCTCAATGCGCAGTACGAACTGCCCGCCGCGCTGGCGGGCAAAGATCAGATTGAGCAGCGCCATGTAGGCGGTGCCCACGTGGGGATCGCCGGTGGGGCTGGGCGCAATGCGGACACGGACGGGACCAGAGGGGTTCACACGTTTAGTCTAGCCCGCTATACTGGCGCCGGTTATGTCGAGCGCATTCACGGTTGCCGAGCGGCGGGTGCTCGAGGGGCTGCGCACCCCGGAGCGCATCCAGCGTTTTCTCGACACCGAAGTCGGCTACAACCACGAGCCGGAGGGCGAGACGCTGCGCTCACCCCGCCGGGTGCTGCGCGACCGCACCGCCCACTGCATGGAAGGCGCCCTGCTGGCCGCGGCGGCGCTGCGCTGCCATGGCTACCCGCCGCTGCTGCTCGATCTGGAGGCGGTGCGCGATGATGACCACGTGCTGGCGCTGTTTCGCAGCCATGATCACTGGGGCGCGGTGGGCAAGTCCAACTTCTCCGGCCTGCGCTTTCGCGAACCGGTGTACCGCAGCGTGCGCGAGCTGGTGATGTCCTACTTTGAACACTATTTCAATGACGACGCGGAAAAGACCCTGCGCCGCTACTCGCGGCCGGTGCACCTGGCACGCTTCGACGCCCGCGGCTGGATGACCGCCGAAGACGACCTCTGGTACATCGCCGAACACCTGGTCGGTCGTCCGCATTATCCGGTCTTCGCCAACGGCGGCGCCCGGCGGCTGACGCGGGTGGACGCACGCCTCTTTGGCGCCGGGCGTTGGGGGAGAAGTTGAGGCTCCCACCTATGCTAAAGTCCAGCTTATGACCAAGGCCGACCTGATCGAAGAAGTGACCCGCAGCGGCGCGCCCACCCGCAAAGACAGCGAAGTGATCGTGGAGACGGTGTTTTCCAGCATCATGGATTCGCTGCGCGCCGGCGACAAGGTCGAGATCCGCGGATTTGGCAGCTTCCGGGTGCGGCAGCGCGAAGCGCGCATGGGCCGCAACCCGAAAACCGGCGCTCCGGTGGCGGTGCCGGCGCGCAAGGTTCCGTATTTCAAGCCCAGCAAGGAGCTGCGCGACGGCATCAACGGGGCCGGCGCGGCCGCCAGTGGCTCCGGCAGCCCGGCATGATCGCCATCGGCGCCCGCATCCGGGAACTGCGCCAGGCCCGCGGATTTTCGCAGGGCGATCTGGAAAACCGCACCGGACTGCTGCGCTGCTATCTGTCGCGGGTGGAGAATGGCCACACCGAGCCGTCGCTGCAGACGCTGGCGCGCATCGCCGCCGCGCTGAACATGCCGGTAGCCGGATTTTTTGATGCCGGCGAGGAAGAAGCTCCGGCGCCGGTGGACAGCACGGAAACCGCCTTCCTCTCCCGCATGCGGGAATTTTCCGCCGCCCTCAACGACCAGGGGCGCCGCCAGGTGCTGGAGCTGGCGCGCAAGATGGCCGCCGAAATTAAGAGCTGACCGCGGCCGCCGCCACCGCGGCGGGGAACGCCCGGAGAGCGTGCTCAATCTCCGCCGGGCCGTGCGCGGCGCCGAAGAAGGCGGCCTCGAACTGCGACGGCGGCCACAACACCCCCGCCGCCAGCAGCGCGGCGTGGAAGCGGGCGAAGGCGGCGGTATCGCTGCGACGGGCATCGGCGAAGGAACGCACCGGATCGGCCTGGAAGAAGATGGTCATCATGCTACCCACCCGCTGCACCCGCGCCGCCACCCCGGCGACGCGCACCGCCTGGTTGAGACCTTCCTCCAAAGCGGCGCCGACGGCTTCGAGCCGGGTGTAGAGATCAGGCTGTTGGGCGATCGCCTGCAGTGAGCTGAGCCCGGCAGCCATGGCCAGCGGATTGCCGCTGAGCGTGCCTGCCTGATAGACCTTGCCCAGCGGCGCCACACGCTGCATGAGATCAGCGCGGCCGCCATAAGCGCCCCCCGGCAGCCCGCCACCGATGATCTTGCCCAGGGTGGCCAGGTCGGGCCGAACGCCATACCGCTCGGCGGCGCCGCCGCGGGCGAGGCGAAAGCCGGTCATCACCTCATCGAAGATGAGAAACACGCCATGGCGATCAGCGAGGGTGCGCAACGCCGGCAAGAAGCCTGGTTCCGGGGGCACGCACCCCATGTTGCCGGCGACCGGCTCGACCACGATGCAGGAGAAGCGGCCGGGCTGCTGATCGAGCGCCGCGGAAACCGCTTCGGCATCGTTATAAGGAACCGTCACCGTGTCGGCGATCGCCCCGGAGGGCACTCCTTGCGAGCTGGCCACGCCCAGGGTGGCCAGGCCCGAACCGGCATCGCTGAGAAACAGATCGGCGTGGCCGTGATAGCCGCCGCTGAACTTGATCATGCCGGGGCGACCGAGCGCGCCGCGGGCCACCCGCACTGCCGCCATCACCGCCTCGGTGCCGCTATTGACCAAGCGCAGCATTTCACAGGCCGGATAGGCTTCATGCACCGCCTCGGCCAACTCCAGTTCTGCCGGTGTGGACGCGCCGAAGCTGGCGCCCCGCGTCACCGCCTGTTGCACCGCTTCCACCATGGGCGGGTGGGCATGGCCGAAGAGCAACGCGCCCCAGGAGGCGATGAAGTCCACATAGCGGTTGCCGTCCACATCTTCCAGCCAGGCGCCGGCGCCGTGCGCGAACCAGGGCGGGGTGCCGCCGACGGCGCGAAAGGAACGCACGGGGGAGTTGACCCCGCCCGGCAGCAGCTTCTCCGCCCGAGCCTGCAGTTCGCGAGAGCGCCGGTTGCTCATCAGGCGCGCGCTCCGTGGGGGAGGGCCAGACGCCAGAGCGAGGGCACGAGTTGGCGATAGAGACGGGGGCGCAGATCGCCATAGCCCTGCGCGCCGCTGAACAGATCACACAGCAGGCTGCGGAATTGGGGGCAGCGCTGGCCGAACTGGGTCATGCGCTCCAGCACCGGAGCGCGCAGGAAATGCCCGTGGTAGAAGCGGTTGGCAATTTCGCCGGCGGCCTGCAGCTCGGGCGTCAACTGCTCGCGCAGGGCGGCGTTGTAGGCCGCCTCCGCCTGCGGCTCATCGCTGGCCACCGCCGCGGCCAGCAATTCGGCCGAGCGCAAGGCGTAGTACAGACCTTCTCCGGTGATCGGGTCCACCAGCCCGGCAGCGTCGCCCACCAAGGCCCAGGGATGGGGCTCGCGGCCCGCCCACTGCGCCTGGCGCAAGCCCTGCGGCGACGGGGCCGGCAACAGGTGGGCATAGAACTTGCCTCCACGCCAGTCCACGCCCCATTCCTCCAGAACCTTTTCGAGCGTCTGGCGCAAGCGGGCCGTGGGCCAGTCGCCCAGCCTGCCGCAAATCCCGATGGAGGCGTGATCGCCGCGGGGAAAGCTCCAGACATAGCCTTCCAGCCCGGGCAAAAAACGAATGGCCATGCGATGTCGCGGCCAGGGCAGATGTTCGAGGCCGAGGTAATAGCCGGCGGTGGCCATCCACTCTCCGGCGCCCATGGGGGAAGGCAGCGGCGTGGAGCGGGGCCCGAAGGCATTGCGCGCGCCCGCCGCGATCACCACCCGCCGGGCCAGCACCTGGGCCCCACCGCGCAACCGCACCCGCCAACCGTCGCTAGCCGCCCGCAGCTCCACTGCCCGCTCCTGTACCACTACCGCTCCGGCGCGGCGGGCGCGCTCCAGCAGCAGCCCGTTGAGCGTATGGCGGGAAAAAATCGCCACGGTGCGATCCAGCCGCAGCAGCAGACGGCGCCCGGCGGGCGAGGTCAACTCGCATTCATGCACCGGATTGTGCAGCGCCGCCGCTTCGCGCAGAAAAGGGAAGTGTTGCAGCGCCTTATCGGTGATCCCACCGCCGCAGGGCTTTTCCCAGGCCAGGTGTTCGTCCACCAGGGTGACGGAGTGTCCAGCGGCGGCCAAGCCGGCGGCGCACAAGGCTCCCGCCGGTCCCCCTCCCACCACACACACCGGCAGCGCCCGCTTCATTCCGGACAATATAATAGCGCGGCTTAGCCGCCCCCGTGTTTGCGCTCGGCCAGGTAGAGGGCGACGTTGCGCTGCTGCTGCGCCAGAGTGACGGCGAAACGATGCGCGCCGGCGCCGTTGCTGACGAAGTACATGAAGCGGGTGGGGGCGGGGTGGGCGGCGGCTTCCAGGGCGGCGTGGCCGGGGTTGGCGATGGGGCCGGGCGGCAGACCGGGCTGGCGGTAGGTGTTGTAGGGTGAGGGGCGATCGAGATCCAGGCGGTGCAGGCTGCCGGTATAAGCGTGGGCCAGCAGCGCGGCGTAGATGACGGTGGGGTCGCACTGCAGCTCCAGCCCGCGCTGGAGGCGGTTGGTGAATACCCCGGCGATGAGCGGCCGCTCGGCGGCGACCGCGGTCTCCTTCTCGATCAGCGAGGCCAGCGTGACCCATTGATGCAGGGTGCCGGGGGCGGGGTGGTCGCGTTGCACCTCCTGGCGGAAGCGGTGGGTCATCATGTGCACGATCTGGTCCACCGGCGTGGTGGGCATGATGCGATAGGTGGCGGGAAATAAATAACCCTCCAGCGAAACCGCCGCGGGATCCAAGTCGCGGATGGACGTCGGATCGGCCGAAGCTGCGAGGAAGGCATCCGCGGTCGCCAACTGCAGGCGATCCAGCTCGCGGGCAATGTCGAAGCGGTTGTACCCTTCCGGTACGATCACCGCCAGGGTATAAAAGCGGCCGCGGTTGAGGGTGCGATATACCGCCGGGACCGACTCCCCGCCGTCGAACCGGTACACGCCGGCCTTAAGGCCGCCCCTGGGATGCAGCCAGCACCACAGCTCAAACCCCACCGCCGAACGCACCACCCCTGCCTGCTCCAGCTGCCGCGCAACGTCACCGCGCCCCGCGCCGGCGGGAATGGTGACGATCTGCGGCGCAGGCAACGGCGGCCCGGCGGACCACACCCACCACAGCCCCGCGCCCAGCCCGACCACCACCACCACAACCGCCGTCATTAAGCGAACCCGCTTCATGATCTCGACAATTTTAGCTTCTCCATCGCCAGCCCCCAGCTTCGCCGGAAAGGTGGCGGAGCCTCGCGCCTGGTACCGCGCCCCCTCGAGGAAGATGCGGCGTTGGGGCACAGGGGCCCCCAACGCCGCGCCCCCGGCGGTACGTAGAAAGCGGGATGCCGGGCGCAGCCCGGCAGGGGCCCGCGCCAAGCAATGCTACACTCAACCATTGCGGTTTCCCTGTTTCGGATGCAACGGCCAAAGACTCAATTGAATGGGGCCGGCTGGAGGCTGGCCGTTGCCGGATTGTTGGCGGCCGGACTTGTCTCCTGTGGCGGCAGCCCCGCGACGCCCAAGCCGCAAGCGCCGCTGACCACGAACTTCAACATCACCGCCTCCGCCAGCACCGGGCATTTGCCCGAGGGCGTAGTGGACACGCCCTACGTCTACGCCTTCCAAACCAATATTGGCCAGCCCGGAGTCAGTGCCGTGGCGCCGGTGGCATTTCATGCCGTAAAGCCGATGCCTCCGGGGTTGACGCTGAGCACGCAAGGGGTAATGCAGGGCACGCCCACCGTGCCGGGCGTTTATAGCGTCACGATTGAGGCGGTAGACAGCTCCCCCAAACCGCTGGCCGCCGACTTTACCTACCTGGTCAATATGCGGCTGCCGGGCGCGGTGCTGGCCCAGGTGGCGCACA